>NZ_QUJI01000002.1:0-235306 GCF_003480545.1 Clostridium sp. AM29-11AC | reverse complement strand
TATCGAATTCTTATCTGGAAGGTTTCATTCCCATAGACACAGAATATTTTACAGCCTCACATACAGCAAAAGGGCGAATCAACAGCCACCTTCTCCGTTGTTCGCCCTCTCCATCATGGCGCTAGCGCCATGTGCTTATTACATTCAAGGAAAATCAAATCTCCCGTTCCAGCTTCCACAGCTTATGCTTTATTTCCTGTTGGCTTTCGTATAACTCATCTCTCCGGTCGCATATCTCCTTTCCCCGTTTGATAGCCGCATAAATACTTTCCCTCCGTTCCGGCTCGCTTTTCTTATATTCTGCCGTCAGAGAACGGATTTCATTGTTGTTCTGCTTTCTCTGATTGTCCAGTATTACCCAGTTTACCAGCCGTTCTGCTTCCGGGTCTGTTTCAAAATCCACATATTCTATGACTTTAGCACAAAGCCGCAGCATAATCTTTTTCTCCATATCTGTCACAGCGATGCCTCCTTCCTTTTTTGGTGTATGGAATCCATAACAGGCACTTCTGCCACCTTTCGGTTCTCTATGATTTCAGAAACTCTCTGTTCTCCAAACTCTGCTTTCAAGTACCGGAAATTCCGGCTTTCCTCCTGCAAATCAGTATTTTCTTTCTCCAATCGGTCAGTTTTTTCTTCCAGTGAATGATTACTTCTTTGCAGTTGTTCTATCTGATGTTTCAGCTTCTCAACCATTTCTGTAAGCTGTACATTCCGGATCAGCGCCGACACCAGCGTTTCCTTTACTTTCTCCAACAAAGGAATGGCCTTTTTATCCCGGTAAGATTTTGCCGTTGTCACCATCCCCGGCTCCGGCAGCTGCCATGCCGGATCTTCACGAATTACATGGATATTCTTTTCTGTCAGCTTTTTATCGGATGACATTTTCAGAATCTCTTTCTGCATGGCAGCCTTCTGCTCCTGCAAATCCTGTAAATCTCTTTTTTCACCATCGGCAGCAGCCTGAATTTCCGTGATAGTCTGACAGATTTCTTCTTTCTGAGCAGTAAGCGCCAGCACCTCTTTTTCACGCTCCTGTTTCTGAAAATCCAGCACGCTCAGGTGTTTCCTGTGAATCCCCAGTTGCTTCCAGATTACGCCATGGCGCTCCATCACCTTTGCCAGTTCCTTCTTTTCCGCTTCCATCCACTGGCTCTGTTCTGTGGCCTGCCGGGTGCCTCCTTTGAATCCCTGTGAAGCCAGGGCCTGCTTTAAGGAAACTCTGGTATCAAGACCTCGTTTGCTCCCCGTCACAAAGGGAACGAAATCAATGTGAAGGTGCGGTGTTTCTTCGTCCATGTGGAGATGTGCTGAGAATACTCTAAGATTGGGATTTCTCTTTGGAAATTCTTTCATATACTCATCCAGAATTTCTTTCGCCAGTTCACCGTTCTGGCTTCGTGCATTCATATCGTCCTTATTTCCAATCTGGAAAATGACTTCATGAAATAGTTTTTCCTGTTTGGAAGTGCGAATCTTTTCGTAATAATCTGCTATCTTTCTGTCGCTGCGTGTCTGCTTTGCATTATATCGTTCTAAGGCTTCATCAAACAATTCGTGATATACTGCTTTAATATTTTCGTTGCAGTATTCAATATTGTGCTGCGTATAGTCCTCTTTGACATTTTTCGCCTTAAATGCTCTGCTGTTGTGTGTAAGGGAACCTTTCCCTACCATTCCGCTGATTGACCTTTCGATAGACTTGTCCTCCTTCAACTGATACGGGCGGCGTTTAAGCCGCCATAAGGCTTTGTTACTTTCGCCGAAAGTAACGCAAAAGCACTTTTGACAGCCGTACCGTCCATCAAAAGCTGCCTTTGCGCCCTACCGGGGGTCGCCTCCCTTTGGTCGGCGTGTGCCTGCCTTGAGTGAATAAGCTAATTCGTTCAGACTTCTTCACCGGCAGTCAAGATAGCAAGATTCCCCTTTCCCCAGAAACAGGGAATCTTGCCATCTTCCTCACTACATCATCCAGTACCACTGGCTTCCGGTTTTGACGGAATCAATATTCAATTCTTTTTTGGCGTTCCACAAGGTCTTTTTCTTGATTCCTTTTTCCTTTGCTGCGGCATCGATCTCGGCATAGGTCTTCTGTCCGTCTGTCAGAATCTCTTTCAAAAATTCTTTCGCGTTTCTGGTTTTCTGTCCCCTGCGTTCCCCGGACAGGAGTTCATCGGTGCTGATTTCATATTCGCCAATCCATTCAAATCCGTTTTCCTTATCCAGCCGGAAGGCGATAGGCGTTCCCTCCGGGGCCAGCGAGCTTTTAATGTGGCAGGCCACACGCACCTGTTCATCATCCTTCACTCTGCCTACCACCAGAACGCTCCGGGCTGCTGCCTGAAAATCAATGGAACCCAGGCCGCGATAAGAAGACTTTCCGCCAGAGCATTTATTCATATGACCGATCAGCACAATCGCACAGTGATACTTCTCTGCAAGGGTACTGATCCGCTTCATCACCGGACGAATTTCATTGGCCCTGTTCATATCCACATCAGCGCCCAGATAGCCCTGTATGGGGTCTAAGACCACCAGACGGGCGGCTGTTTCCTTTATAGCAGCTTCCAGACGCTCATCCATCATAGTAAGCGCCTTTTCTCTGTCGTCAATGACAATCACCTTGCTGCAATCGGCTCCGGCAGCGGTCAGTCTGGGTTTAATGGTATCGCCCAAACCATCCTCCGCTGTCTGATACAGAACGGTAATAGGGGTTCTTTCTGATTCTGCTTGATTTTCTGTTTCTTCTTCCGGGAATATGGCTTCCCCTCTGGTCAGTCTGGCAATCAGCTGCAGCACCATCGTTGTCTTTCCTTCTCCGGGATCTCCCTGAATAATGGTGACTTTCCCATAAGGGATGAATGGATAAAGCAGCCATTCCACCTTTTCTGCCTGTATTTCTTCCATGGTAATCAATTTTAGTTCTTCCGGCTTCTTTTCTGCCAACTTCGGCACCTCCTTCAAAAATTATATCTTGCTTTTTGGAGAAGCCGCCGCTATACTGGTATTGTGAGATACGGTAACGGCGGCTCGCCCCTGTTACTGTGAAAAACTCTTGCCTGCTACGCAAGGGTTTTTTCTTTCTTATTCTCCTGTCTGAAATAACCTGTTTCTTCCCAGACTTTCCGGTCTGGACAATAGTAGTTGTACTCTGATGAATTTTCCAGTTTGATTGCATATCCAAAGGAAAAGATTCCTTTCTGAAGGCCGTAGCGGATATACTGTGCGTCTTTTCCGATTGCCTTTGCGATTTCTCCCACAGGCACATTTCTTCCGGTAAACGGCGGTAATTCTACATAGTATCTGGTTTTCTCCATTCAAATCCTCCTACTGCTTTAAAATGGTTTCTACTGTTACGCCCAGAGCTTCGGCCAATTTGCAGGCCACCACCGGCGAACAGCTTTTTCCGGCTTTGATACAGGAGATGGTTTGCCGGGAAACACCGCTCCGCTCTGCCAGCATACGGATATTCATTTCCTGCTCGCCCATCAAAATCTGCATTTTTGTTTCGTTTAATCTCATAGTTATCCTCCCTTCTGCAAAAATACGTATTTATAGTTCATATTTTATTATACGTATGTTTACTTCATATGTCAAGATATTTTCATACAAATATGTACTTGTAATTCATATTTCTTTATGCTATGATAAAAATGGAGGTGAACTGAAAATGGCAAATCAAAACAATATCGGCCAGAGAATCCGGGCAGCTAGAAAGAAGAAAGGAATCAATCAGACAGAGCTTGCCACATTGCTGGGCAAATCTCTCCGTACCATCCAGAAATACGAGAGCGGCGAGATTGAAGTTTCCATCGCCATGATTAACGAACTGGCAAAGGTGCTGGATACCACATCGACTTACCTGATCGGCTATGAGCACGATGAAAAGAATATCCGCAGCCTGTCAGATATCATGGATTTTCTTTTTAAGCTGGACAGAGTAAAAGGACTGAACTTCCGCATTGATGTGAAGCGTCCTCCTCATTATGACGAGTGGGAATGTTCGATTACATTCAATGGTAAAGACAAGTCAGCAGATTTCAATGCAGATATGTGTCTGTTTCTGGAAGAGTTTGCTGAGTACCGGGAACAGTACCACAATGGCGGCATGAGCAGCCAGCGGTACAAAGAATTGCAGGATAAAGACCTGGCTTATTATTCTGCTACAGAAGTGGAGGAAAAACCTTTAGACTGAACGCAGATAAGTGTTCCTTGAAAACAGAATATCGAAAGAAAGGATGATTGTATGGCGAAAGCATTACAACGGGCAAACGGAACCGGAAGCGTCTATAAGCTGTCCGGCAAACGCCGCAACCCATGGCGGGCGGTGGTCACGCTGGGATGGGCTTTCAACGAGGAAAAGGGGAGGCTGGTGCAGAATCGGGTGACTGTGGGATATTTCCACACAAAAGACGAAGCCATTCAGGCCCTTGCCAATTACAACGCAAGCCCCTATGATATTCAGACCAACGCCATTACCTTTGAGGAAGTCTATGAGCTGTGGAGCCGGGAATATTTCCCTACGCTGGCGAATAAGTCCAGTATCCGAACCGTCACTGCCGCCTACAATTACTGCGCTCCATTATACAAAATGCGGATGAAAGACATCCGGGTAGAACACCTGGAAGGAACCATCCGGGACGCAAAAGTAGGCAGCGCTACAAAAGGCAGAATCAAATCCCTGTTTAATATGATGTACCGATACGCTATGAAGCATGAAATCGTACAGAAAGATTACGCCCGGCTTTGCAACGCTGTGAAAAGAGAGGCACCAGAACGGGAAATCGTTCCATTCTCTCCTGAAGAAATCAATCTGCTCTGGAAAAATGTTAATGAAATTCCTTTTGCCGATATGATTCTCATTGGAATCTACAGCGGCTGGCGTCCCCAGGAGCTGGCAATTCTGAAAAACGCCGACATTGACCTGGAAGCTGGAATCATGAAAGGCGGTATGAAAACAGACGCCGGAAAAAACCGTATTGTCCCCATCCATCCCCTGATTCGCCCTCTCATTGAACAGCGATATTCGCCGGACAGAGAATATCTGTTCAATGACGAAAACGGCCAGCAGGGAACCTATATGACCTATGACAAATACCGGGGCAGATTCAATAAAGTAATGAAACGCTTGAATCTCACCCATCGTCCCCATGAAACCAGACATACCTTCATCACTAAAGCAAAAGAGTGTCATGTGGACGAATATATTTTAAAACTCATCGTAGGCCATGCCATCACAGACATTACAGAAAAGACCTACACTCACAGAACCATAGAACAATTACAGAAAGAAATATGCAAGATAACAAAATAAGAGATGTTTCGCAAGAAAATCTCAGGGAAACATCTCTTATCTACCATTCTATTTGTGCGCTACGTATGTGTGCTACGTGTGCGCTGCTTGTGTGCTACACACTGATTTTCACACCATTTCAGCAC
This sequence comes from Clostridium sp. AM29-11AC, assembly GCF_003480545.1. Lineage (NCBI taxonomy): Bacteria > Bacillati > Bacillota > Clostridia > Eubacteriales > Clostridiaceae > Clostridium > Clostridium sp. AM29-11AC. Next base: position 229,867 of record NZ_QUJI01000002.1, on the reverse strand, counting down.
ACCTCAGAACTTCTGAACCCCTTATAAAATGGGCATTTCTTAGAACTTCCCAGCCTTAGCAGCTTCCTCAATGGCTACCGCTACAGCAACTGTCATACCAACCATCGGGTTGTTTCCTGCGCCGATCAGTCCCATCATCTCTACATGGGCCGGTACGGAGGAGGATCCAGCGAACTGTGCGTCAGAGTGCATACGTCCTAAAGTATCTGTCATACCGTAGGAAGCCGGGCCTGCTGCCATGTTGTCCGGGTGCAGAGTACGTCCTGTGCCGCCGCCGGAAGCTACGGAGAAGTATTTCTTTCCTGCCTCTACTCTCTCCTTCTTGTATGTTCCTGCTACCGGATGCTGGAAGCGTGTGGGGTTAGTGGAGTTTCCTGTGATGGAAACGTCTACGTTCTCCTTCCACATGATGGCAACGCCCTCGCGCACGTCGTTGGCGCCGTAGCAGTTTACCTTTGCACGAGGTCCGTCGGAGTATGCCTTTCTGAATACTTCCTTTAACTCGCCTGTGTAGTAGTCGTACTGTGTCTCAACGTATGTGAAGCCGTTGATTCTGGCGATGATCTGTGCAGCGTCCTTTCCTAAACCGTTTAAGATAACGCGAAGCGGTTTCTGGCGAACCTTGTTTGCCTTCTCTGCGATACCGATAGCGCCCTCAGCAGCTGCAAAGGACTCGTGTCCTGCCAGGAAGCAGAAGCAGTCTGTATCTTCCTCGAGAAGCATCTTTCCAAGGTTTCCGTGTCCTAAACCAACCTTTCTCTGGTCTGCAACGGAACCCGGGATGCAGAATGCCTGAAGTCCCTCGCCGATAGCTGCAGCAGCGTCAGATGCCTTGCGGCAGCCCTTCTTGATAGCGATAGCCGCGCCTGTGATATAAGCCCAGCATGCGTTTTCAAAGCAGATTGGCTGGATGCCCTTTACCTGGTTGTAAACATCCAGGCCGGCGTCCTTTGTAATTTTCTCAGCTTCCTCGATAGAAGCAATTCCATAGCTGTTTAATACGGAATTGATCTTATCAATTCTTCTCTCATATGATTCAAATAATGCCATGAGTGGTTTCCTCCTTGATATGTAATTAACAATCTCTGAATTTTAAGCACGAAAGCCTGACAGTCCGACGCTGTGCCGGAAATCTGTCCTGCCCGGGAATTTCACTGCTGTCTTTTCTCTGCCGATGCATTCCCCTGTTCCCCGCGCCCATACGTCCCGACAGCCGCATATTCCGGCCGCCATCGGTCTTTTCGTCCATATGTCCCGGCGCCTGTATTCCCTGCACAGACAGAGCAGGCAGACAATTATTCCTCTCTCGGATCGATGATCTTGACAGCGTCAGCCACGCGGCCGTACTGTCCCTTAGCCTTCTCGTAAGCAGTTGTCGGATCGTCGCCCTTCTTGATGAAATCTGTCATCTTTCCAAGGTTTACATACTGATATCCGATAATCTGATCCTCAGCATCCAGAGCAATGCCTGTTACATATCCTTCTGCCATCTCAAGGTAACGCGGGCCCTTTTTCAATGTACCATACATGGTGCCGACCTGAGAGCGGAGTCCCTTTCCTAAATCCTCAAGTCCTGCTCCAATCGGAAGTCCCTCCTCAGAGAAGGCACTCTGTGTTCTTCCGTAAACGATCTGTAAGAACAGCTCTCTCATGGCTGTGTTGATCGCGTCGCAGACAAGGTCTGTATTCAGAGCCTCAAGAATGGTTCTTCCCGGAAGAATCTCTGCCGCCATAGCTGCGGAGTGTGTCATACCGGAGCATCCCAGTGTCTCTACAAGAGCCTCCTGGATCACGCCATCCTTTACATTCAGAGTCAGCTTGCAGGCACCCTGCTGCGGAGCGCACCAGCCTACACCGTGTGTTAAACCGGAAATATCCTTGATTTCCTTAGCCTGAACCCACTTTGCCTCCTCTGGAATCGGAGCTGCTCCATGACAGACACCCTGTGCAACTGGGCACATTTTTTCTACTTCATGTGAATAAATCATTGTAAGACTCCTTTCAAACAAGTGTTTTAGTACATTGTTAATTTTATCACACCGTACATACCGCTATTATCGCATGGAAAAGCGAAATAGTCAATCTCTCCCATGTAAAAAATTACCGCGCCCGCAGCCCCTGTCCCCCCGGACAGTGCAGCCGGCTATTTTCGTCCGTTCCGCGCAGAACTCCTGGCGCAGAACTCCTGAAAAAATAATGCAGAGCCCTGGCGGTATCTCTGCCGCTAAGGCTCTGCTGCATCACCTCTGCCGTTTTTCCGGCGCGTAATTTTCTATCTGTAAATTCTCTGGTATTTTTCACTGATTTTTCTGTATCCGGGCACATCCACTCCATACTTTTCTCCCAGACGCACCACCTCATAAATCAGGCCGTCGATTTCTGACTGGTCCCCCTTTTCCAGGTCTCTCTGCATGGAGGTGGAGGCGGTAGGCTTTAAGGCATCCAGAATTGCCAGATTTCTCTTGACAATATCCTCGCCGAAGTCAATTCCCATGGCTTTGGCCACAGCATCCACCTCCCGGACAAGCTGAATAAAGAAGCCTCGCATTCCGTCATCCTTCTGGATCGCCCCGGCCTCTGCGTGACAGTAAAGGCCGCAGCCTGCCTGAGGAGACACATAGGAAAACTTGAGCAGCGCATCTCTCTCTATATTTTCAGACAGAATCCCCTCGATTCCGGCCTTTCTCAGATCTGCCTCCACAGCGCCAAGACGCTCCCTCTGACTTTCCTCTGCCTTCTGTCCCCTTCGCAGGCCGAATACAACGCGGAACACGTCTCCATGGCGCTTCAGATGTCCGGGGGAGGATATGTTGGCAGAGATGTAGATGCAGCCGTCTGTCACCAGAATTTCAGGCAGCTTCTCCTGGATCCTCCCGCCTGTCCCGTAGATATTGAGAACGGGAATTACAATGGTTTTTTCTCCCGCAGCCTGCCTGATAAAGCTGACGGCCTCCTCCAGCGAGTAGCCCTTGACGCAGACGAAAATTACATCCGGGGCCTGGCCGTCAAATACCTTCGCGCCGCCTTCTCCTCTGTCTGTGCCCAGATATTCTTCCATTGAGCAGGCTTTTACCCAAACGGTGTATTCTCCGCGCTCCGGCGTTTCCAGCCCGAGTCCCTGAGCCCGTATCCTCTGCAAATGCTCTCCTCTTGCAATTACCGCCACATCCAGTCCCGCCTCCGCCATATTGGCGGCCATGAATCCTCCGGTTCCGCCGGCGCCTATAATCAGGTATCTCATCTGCTCTCCTCTCCCTTCCATTTTTATAAGTAGTTTACGCCTTCTCTCCTTCCCCTTCCTGTCCTGCTCTCTTCACTATTCGTTTCAGCACGATGCAGCACACCAGGAAGAAGGTGATTCCCTTCAGGATGCTGGACACCGTCAGCGCCCACCAGATTCCATCCAGTCCCAGAAACGTTGAGCCAAACAGCATGGCAAGGGGAATCCTGGCGCTGGTCAGGATGATACTTATGATGGAGCTGTAAAGCGTCTTTCCCATTCCGGCCAGAGCTCCCACAGTCATCAGCTCCACGCACATGAAAATCTGTCCCACTCCCATAATTTTCAGATAGTCCGCCCCGTAGGGAAGCACATCTGCCTCATGGATAAACAGGCCGAAGATCGGCGTGCTGAACAGGATCATCAGGGCAGTAATGATGCTTCCCCACACTGCCATCATCCCGGCTGCAATAAAATATCCCTTTCTCATACGGCCAAACTGCCTTGCTCCGTAGTTCTGCCCCACAAAGGCGTTGATAGCCATTCCAAATCCCTCTGCCGCCATCCAGGAAAGAGACTCAATCTGGCCTCCTACTCTCTGCACCGCCACAGCCGTATCTCCCCATCCTGTCACAAATCTGGTGAGGATCATGGAGATTCCGCAGTAGATAGTTTCCTGCACAGCGGCGGGAAAGCCAATCTTTACCATAATGATAAAATAGGGAAGAGGCGTTTTCTTCCAAAACTGTATCCGGTTGAAGAGGATCGTGTCCTTTCTTACGTGCCACAGCATCACAGCCGTCACCACTGCCTGGGAAGCCACCGTGGCTGCCGCCGCTCCCGCCACTCCCATTTCAGGGAAAAATCCGATTCCAAAAATCAGCATGGGATCCAGCACAATATTGCTGAGCATTCCGATACAGTTGGCTGCAAACGGAACGCGGCTGCTTCCGATGGCCGTGAACAGGTTCGTCAGCGTCTGGTTCAGGAAGGTAAAGATAATCAGCCCACCTGCGATCCTGAGATAGATAACTGCATCCCCGATAATCTTCGGATCCTCCAGGCCGAAGAAGCCGATCAGCGGATAGGCAAACACATTCATCACAATCCCGTAGATTACCGCCAGGATCACTGCCAGCTGAAGCGCTCCCCTGCCGTACTGGGCCGCCCGCTCCTTCCTGCCTTCTCCCAGCGAGTGGGCGACCTTCACCTGGCCTCCCATCTTGGCCAGCATAACCACTCCTGTGGAAAGCCAGGTATACATTCCGGCCGCTCCCACCGAGGCCACCGCCGTAGCTCCCACACGGCCAATCCATGCCATATCCGTCAGATTATAGGCCATCTGAACTGCCGCTGTTCCCATGATGGGAATAGCCAGCTCTGTCAGAGCGGATATTATTTTTCCGTTCAGTAAATCAACCTGCTTTTTCATTTCTGTCATTCTCCCTCTGCCTCATGCAAACCGGCCGTTTTTCTTAAATTCCTTGGCTCTGCCCGTGTAAACGAGATGAAACACACCTGGCAGGCTTCATCCGCTGCCCCGTCAGCGCCAGGCAAATATACAGACTTATTCGCCTGGCCTGCCCTCCGGGAAATCACAACAGGGACATGATACTCTTTCAAATATCATGCCCCTGCTCTTATCCCTCTTTTATGAGTTTTTATCCTCACATTCAGTCTTTAAAGACCTGTGCCGCTGAACTGACAGCCTGATCCCTCATTTTTCCGGTCTGGCTATTCAGCCTTCTTCCCGGAGAGGAACTCGTCAATTCCCTTTGCACCGGCACGTCCGGCCTCCATGGCGAGAATTACGGTCGCCGCACCTGTCACGGCGTCACCTCCGGCGTAAACGGCCTCTTTTGTGGTCTTGCCGTTTGTCTCATCGGCAATGATGCATTTCCACTTATTGATCTCCAGTCCCTTTGTGGTGTTGGAGATAAGGGGGTTCGGGGATGTTCCCAGAGCCATGATAACCGTGTCCACATCGATGGTGTAGTCGGAACCTGGAACCTCTACCGGACGTCTTCTTCCGGACTCATCCGGCTCACCCAGCTCCATCTTGCGGCATACGATGCCTTTTACCCAGCCGTTCTCATCTGCAAGAATCTCTACCGGATTGGTCAGAAGGTGGAACTCGATTCCCTCCTCCTTTGCATGGTGAACCTCCTCCACACGGGCCGGGAGCTCCTTCTCACTTCTTCTGTATACAATGTAAACCTCTGCGCCCAGGCGAAGAGCTGTTCTCGCTGCATCCATGGCCACGTTTCCGCCGCCTACTACAGCTACCTTATGTCCTGCTGCAATCGGTGTGTCATAATCATCGCGGAATGCCTTCATCAGATTGCTTCTTGTCAGGTACTCGTTAGCGGAGAATACGCCGTTGGAGTTCTCTCCCGGGATTCCCATAAACTTTGGAAGTCCTGCTCCGGAACCGATAAAGACAGCGTCGAAGCCTTCCTTCTCCATCAGCTCATCAATGGTAACAGATTTTCCGATTACCACGTTTGTCTCAATCTCAACGCCCAGCTTCTTTACGTTCTCGATCTCCGGCTGAACAACGCCCTCCTTCGGAAGACGGAACTCAGGAATTCCGTATGTGAGAACGCCGCCCGGCTCATGGAGGGCCTCAAAGATCTTCACCTCATAGCCCATCTTAGCCAGATCGCCGGCGCAGGTAAGTCCTGCAGGGCCGGAACCAATCACAGCTACTCTCTTTCCGTTCTTTGTCTCAGGAGCCTTCGGAACAAAGCCATGCTCTCTCGCCCAGTCTGCGACGAAACGCTCCAGCTTTCCGATGGATACAGGCTCTCCCTTGATTCCGCGGATACATTTACCCTCGCACTGGCTCTCCTGCGGGCATACACGGCCGCATACAGCCGGAAGAGCGGAGGACTTTGCAATGATCTCTGCCGCCTTCTCAATATTTCCAGCCTTGACCTCCTGAACAAAAGCCGGGATGTCGATGGATACAGGACAGCCCTTTACGCACTGTGCGTTTTTGCAGTTTAAGCAGCGCACTGCCTCTGCCATGGCCTCATCCATATCGTAGCCTAAGCATACCTCTTTAAAGTTTTTTGCACGCTCCTGTGGATCCTGCTCTCTCACAGGAACTCTTTTCATCAGATCTCTATTTGCTTCCATTACTCATTACCTCCGCAGTGTCCGCATCCGCCGTGATGGGTGTCTCCCTCTCTCAGTTTTAATAAGGCCCGGCCTTCCTCTGTCTTGTACATCTGCTGGCGCTTCATAGCCTCGTCGAAGTTCACCTCATGTCCGTCAAACTCCGGTCCGTCTACGCAGGCAAACTTCACCTTCCCGCCCACAGTCACACGGCAGGCGCCGCACATTCCGGTACCGTCCACCATAATCGGGTTTAAGCTGACAATCGTCGGGATTCCCAGCTCCTTTGTGAGCAGACAGACGAATTTCATCATGATCATCGGTCCGATGGCTACGCAGACATCGTATTTTTTGCCCTGGTTCTGAACCAGATCCTTTACAACCTCTGTTACCATGCCCTTTCTCTCATAGGAGCCGTCATCTGTGGTGATGTAGAGATTTCCGGCAACAGCCTTCATCTCCTGCTCCAGAATGATGAGATCCTTTGTCTTGGATCCGACAATGACATCCACGTCGATTCCATGCTCATGCATCCATTTTACCTGCGGGTAAACAGGAGCTGCTCCTACGCCGCCTGCCACAAACAGGTACTTTTTATTTTTTAATTCCTCGATGTCCTCTTTCACAAATTCGGAAGCATTTCCAAGAGGTCCCACAAAATCGCGGAACGCGTCTCCGGCCTTTAATCCGGCCATCTTTTCTGTGGAAGCGCCGACTGTCTGGAATACGATTGTGATAGTCCCCTTCTCTCTGTCAAAATCACAGATGGTAAGCGGGATTCTCTCTCCTTCCTCGTCCATCTTTACAATTACAAACTCACCTGGTTCGCAGGCGCGGGCCACCCTGGGAGCTTCCACTTCCATCAGGTAAATCTTGTCGGCCAGCTTCTCTGCTCTTAAAATCTGGTACATGTCTTTTTCCCTCTCCTCCTGTTCTTTACAGCGATAAAATTCACTTTCCATCTATTTTATCATTCCTTTATGGTTCTGACAAGCAAAACAAGAGGAAAATTCATGGTTAAAAGCGTATGAATTCAGATTCTTTTGTCTGATATTTCTATTGTTTGGAATTTTTAGCTCTCTTTTTCGATACATTTTTGTAATTTATTACACATTTTCCCGTCAGAACCCCTGTTTTTTCTGGCGGTTTGACGGATGAAAATCTGCTTTTCAAGGCAGCAGGAAGTAAAATTTTACTGGTAAATCTTCCCCGTTTTTTACTCTGCAAGTTTTACAGCCGGCCGCAGGAATGCAGTCTGCTTCCAGCCCATTAAAAATCTTTTCAGATGATGCGGACTTTTAATCGGGAACATACGGCGGATGACAGGAAAATATAAGGATGACAGGCTTGAAAAACAGGTGAGCCGGCTCTATAATTTCATCAGAATAGATACACAGCAGAACAGTTTTAGGAGGAGCTTACATTGAAAAAGAGAAGAAAAATGAAAATCTGTGTTTTTGCAGCGGGGATGGCCCTCATTCTGGCAGGGTGCAGAAGTCAGACGGACGGCCTGGAGCCTTCTCTGCCCTCGGGTACAGAGGCAGCTTCTGAGTTTTCTGATTCAGATCACCTTCCAGAACGTCTCCCGGAAACCACGTCGGAGTCTGAACTGCCTGAAACGGCTGATGCAGATAAGTCGGAAGCCTCTGATGTGAACTTCTCCGACAGAGAAAATTCTGAAGAGAGAGCTCTGTCCTTCGCCGATCTGAGAGGACTGGAGTTCACCTTTTCAAGCGGCGCGGGAGCCTGGAGCACTTCCCTTGTCATCCGCCCTGACGGCAGCTTTTCCGGAGAATACCTGGACAGCGATATGGGAGACTTTGGCGATACATACCCCAACGGGACAGTCTACCAGTCTGAATTCAGCGGGCAGCTTACAGAGCCTGAAAGAATTGATGCGTATACCTATTCCACGGAAATCGCAGCCATCGATTATGAGAAGGAGCCCGGGACAGAAGAAATCCTGGATGGCGTCCGCCGCCTGTACACCAGCGCAGGCGGCCTGGAAGAGCCTGGCCGAATCCTGATCCGCCTGCCCGGCACGCCCCTGGAGGAGCTTTCCCAGGAATTCAGAGGATGGATTGGATACTTCGACCCTTCCGGGACTTCCGAGACCGCCCTCCCCTTCTTTGCGCTGGAGAATGAAAATCATCAGTACGGCTTCAGAAGCTATGATTTGATTGAGCGCATGGATACTCTGATTTCCGATACTGCAAAACAGGGAGCCCAGCTGGAAGAGAAACTCCGGACAGACGCCTCCCTCGACCAGGCAGAGCTGAATGAAACCTCCATGAATCTCTACAGTCTGTGGGATTTCGCCCTGAATCAGCTCTGGGACGCCCTCGGCAAAGTAAAAACCGAGTCTGAAATGGAACAGCTCACTGTCAGACAGAGGGAATGGATTAAAGAAAAGGAAGAAGCTGTCCGGGCAGCAGGCGCAGAGTATGAAGGCGGAACCATGAAACCCCTTGCAGCCAACACAGAGGCCGCTGAGCTTACACAGAAAAGAGTTTACGAGCTGATGGAGGAGCTTAAATCCCGCTAGAGCCCTATCCCTGCTGCCCTCAGAAAGCTCCAGAGCAGCCTTACGCCGTAGACTGTCATAACCAGGCCGCAGACCAGGTTGATTATGCGCAGTACCCTGTCACTGATCCGGCTTCCGAGCGCAGATACGGTCAGGGACAGAACCGTAAACCACAGGGCTGAGGCGCAGACTGCCCCGGTTATAAAGGAGGCTGCCCCGGAGGGCGCAAGCGCCGCCCTGAATGCTCCCAGCATGAGGGTGCCGTCGATCAGAGCCTGAGGGTTAAGCCATGTGACGACGAAGGCGGTGGAAATCACCTTCCACCCAGGCAGAGGCGGTATGTTTTCTGCCTGGGCACCGCTCACCTTTTCCCTCAGAAGTCCCGCCCCCAGCCAGATAACGATCAGGCTGCCTGCCAGCAGGACAGCCATTCTCAGCCCTTCAAACCGCTGCATAACAGCCCCTGCTCCAAAAAAGCAGGACAGTATCAGAGCCACATCAAAGCAGATCACAGCGGCTGCTGTAAATAGAGCGCGGCGGCGTGTACTGCCAATGGCTGTATTGATCACAAACAGATTCTGCATTCCGATAGGCGCCGAATAGGCAAGCCCCATAATCAGTCCCTGGATAAATTCATTCACGGTTCCCGCTCCTCTCCGCAGATGCAGCTGTCTCTGACTGCTGTTTTTCTCCAATCTTCTCTCCTGCTTTCTGATTCCTCTTTTTTCTTCTCTTTTTCTGTTTTCTCTTTCTGATCGATATTTTACTCCACTCCCGCGCCGCCGGCAAGTATAGCGGGAAAATTTACGCGGTTCTCACTCCGCCTGCCACAGTCATCACAACCTTTACCTCCCGGATCCGCTCTGGCTCAATCTTGGTCAGATCATGGGACAGGACTGCAAAATCAGCATACTTTCCTTCCTCTATCGTCCCCTTTTCCTTTTCCTCGAACTGAGAGTAAGCGCTGTCTGCCGTATAACCTCTGATTGCCTCCTCCGCGCTCATTTTTTCCTCTGGGTACCATCCGCCTTCCGGGAACCCATTGTAATCCTGTCTCGTCACCGCCACATAGATGCCGTCAATCGGGTTAATGGACTCAATCGGGCAGTCGGAGGACAGGGAAGTATGAATTCCCATCTGTTTCATGCTGTGGAACCGGTAGGAGTATTTCAGCCTTTCCTTTCCCACCCGCTCCTCGGCGCAGTGCATATCTGACTGCACAAACACCGGCTGTACGTAGCCGATAATCCCGCCCTTTTTCATCCGTTTAAAAATATCGGGCGCTGCAAACTGGACATGGACGATTCCATGGCGGGCATCCTCCCTGGGCGCCTCCTGCTGCGCTTTCTCACACGCCGTCAGGATCATCCGCATAGCGGCATCCCCGATGCCGTGGCAGGCTGTCTGCATCCCGTTTCTGTGAGCCAAAAGGATCCTCTCGTTCAGTTCCTCCTGGGTGAACACGGCAATCCCCCTGTTCTCCGGGTCGTCTGCGTAGGGCTCTGACAGGGATGCGGAGCGGGGGCCGATGGAGCCGTCAGTCAAAAGCTTCAGAGGCCCGATTTTGAACCACTCATCCCCTGTTCCGGTGCGGTACCCCTCATCTAAAAATTCCTGGAACCGGGAGAGATCCGGCAGAAGGCACTGCTCATACACGCGCACCTTCATTTTGCCCTCTGCCTCAAGCTCTTTGTAGGCCTTTACCACTTTTCTCCAGTCCTTGTCCGAAAAGGTTTCAAAGTCGTCGCTCTGAACAGAGGTAATTCCCACTGCCGCGGCCTCATCCATGGCGCGCACAAGCAGCTCCTTAATCTCCTCCACGCTCTTTGCAGGCTGTTTTTCATAGGCCAGGTAACGGGCTGTCTCCCGAAGGATTCCCAGAGGCTCTCCCTCCTCATCCCGGACAATCTCCCCTCCTTCCGGATCCGTCGTGTTTTTTCCGATTCCCAGCACCTCCAGGGCCTTCGTATTGACTGCCACCGTGTGCTCGCAGACGCGGGTAAATAAAATCGGATGCTCGGTGGAAATGCGGTCCAGATCATGACGGTTCAAAAAGCGGGGCTCCGGGAAAAAATAGTGGTTCCATCCGCAGCCGATGACCCACTGGCCGGCCGGGATCTTCTTTTCCTTAACATAGCGGATTCCCGCCTCCACAATCTCCTCCACGCTGTTCAGTCCCTCCAGATGCAGTTTTGTGAGGGAGTAGGCATAGTTGAGAAGATGGATATGGCTGTCATTGAATCCCGGCACTACCATTTTTCCCTCCAGATCGATGACCTCTGTCTCCTTCTCTCTCCCCTGAAACTCCGCCAGCACCTCCTCATCGGTACCTGTCCTTACAAACCTTCCGTTTTCCACTGCAAAAGCCTGGCAGCGTTCAAATCCTTCCTTCGCTGTAAATACATTTCCATTCTTATAAATCTGAATCATTTCGCTCGCCTCCCCGTTCTTAATCAGCCGGCTTTTCGCCTTCTTTTCACCTTTTTGCCAAAACCCCTCTTAGCCCTCCGGCTCACCCTGAAGCAGCAGTCTATGCTGTCTCTCCTCCGTCAATCGGAATATGCTGCCCTGTAATGTATTTTGCCTCGTCTGAAGCGAGGAAGGCAAACAGAGCTGCCACCTCCTCCGGATCAGCGTGGCGCTTCATGGGGATCCCCTCGTTTACCTTCTCAAGCATTTCCTCTGTGTATTCTGCCTTCTGCATCGGCGTAAGCACATAGCCCGGACAGATGGAATTAACCCGCAGCCACGGCGCGCATTCCAGAGCCAGCGTTCTTCCTAAAAGGATCACGGCAGCCTTTGACGCGTTGTAGTCGGCGTAGAAGGGATGCCCCTCCATTCCATTGGTGGAGGCGGTGAAAAGAATCACACCGGTCTGCTGAGGCTCCATCCTGAGAACCGCTTCCTTGGCGCACAGATACATACCGTCCAGGTTGACTCCCATAACTTTTTTCCACTGGGCGAAATCTGTGTCGCGGAACAGTTTTCTGATGCTGATTCCTGCATTGGAGATCAGCACATCCACGCCGCCGATCAGGCAGTCCGCCGCCCGGAATCCATCCTTTACGCTCTCCTCGCTGCTTACGTCTACCTTCACGGCTCCGGCCAGCCCCGGAAGCTCCCCCTTCGCCCTCTCAAGGGCTTCGTCGCTGATATCAAAGATTACCACTTTGGCACCTTCCTCAATAAACCGCCGCGCCGTGGCCTGGCCGATGCCGCTGGCTCCTCCTGTGATGATTACCCTCTTTCCCTCTAATTCCTGATAGCGCTTCATTCACATTCTCCTTTCCTGTTCTGGGGACCGTATTCTGTCCTCATAAACTGTTTTCTGTCTTTGCAAAATATAAAAAAGCAGATTTCATGCCAGTATTGGAAAACGGAGAAGGATTTTTAAATTTCCGGGAAAACAGCCAAAATCCCCTGTAATTATCTGTATCCGGCAGCTTTCTCCTCCTCTCTTCACCTCTGCTTTCACGGAGCAGGCCGCGCCGAACCGGAGAGCGGACACGCAAATTTTTTCCCGGCTGTAAAAATTCTGTTCCTCCCCGAAGGATGAAAACAGACCGGGAAAAGGCGCAGAAAGACAAAAAAAACGGCCCCTGACAGGGCCAGAATGGCCTGCAGGGAAACCGATTTTCATTCCTGCTATTCTGCTTTTATATTTTGTGCCGCCGCTGCGTTTTTCCCTTGCGGCCGGGCTTTCTCGTTTTCAACTGTGTTCCAGCTGGTAGCACTTCATCTTGTATCGGAGATTCTGCCTCGATATTTTCAGTTTCCCCGCTGCCTCAGCCATTGTCTTGGAGCGTTTCAGCGTTTCAGAGATAATCTGCTTTTCGTACTCATCCATCATCTCCTTGAGGGAGCCGGCAGTTGGGACGGAAATCATGTTGGGAGTCTTAAACATATCATTTTCCGTGCTGACCTGAACCAGTTCCGGAATGTCTTTCATGGTGATAATCCCGTTCTGAGCCGTGTTGAAAGCGCTTTCAATCGTATTTTTCAGCTCCCGGATATTGCCCCTCCACTCATAGTTCAGAAAGGCATTTTTCGTCAGCTCACTGATCCCGTGAATGTGCATCCCCATCTCCTGATTATATTTTTCGATAAAGTGTTCTGCCAGAACCATAATATCCCCTCTCCGCTCCCTGAGAGGCGGTATCCTGAGCTTCACTACGCCAATCCGGTAGTACAGGTCCTCCCTAAGCCGCCCCGCTCGCATGACCTCCGCCGGATCCTCATTCATGGCGCAGATGATCCGGACATTAAACGGAATCTCACGGTATCCTCCAAGCCTGCGCGCCTTTTTTTCCTCCAGAACCTTTAAAAGCTTTGCCTGCATGGACAGTTCCATGGAATTGATCTCGTCGAGAAACAGAGTGCCCCCGTCCGCCAGCTCAAACAGACCCTTTCTGGTTTCGGCGCCAGTGTAGCTGCCCTTTTCCGTCCCGAAAAAGATCCCCTCCAGAAGATTGGCCGGAATGGCGGCGCAGTTCTGGGAGATAAAGGGCTTATCCGCCCGGTCGCTGCACGTGTGGAGAGACTGGGCTACCAGCTCTTTTCCTGTCCCTGTCTCACCCATAATAAGAACTGTGGAATTATTCCTCGCAACATGGCGGATCCGCTCTTTCAGCTCCTCCATCTGGGAATCTTCTGTGATAATATTCTCCAGGCAGTAGTATTTTCCCCTCCTGCCCGGCAGAGCCTTCGCCTTCTCCGAGTAGTGGACCGAAGCGCACAGCGCCCCGATGATCACACCGTTCACCTCGATAGGAAGCGTTGTGCTCAGGCAGTGAACCAGCTCATTCTTCCAGGTGAGGATTTTCTGCTCCACCTCAAAACTGGGATGCCCGGTCCGCAGCACCTGCATAATCGTGCTTTCCCTGCTGTCCATCTGCGGATATACGTCCAGAATATGCTTTCCCACCACTTCCTTGGGATAGAAAAAGGCGTCATTTTTCCATTTCGCATACTCTATGTATCCCTTGCGGTCACAGATCAGAACCGCGTCCGTGTTCTCATGCATTCCGAGTGCCTGCTGTACATACTGGCTGAACATATAACCACACCCCTTTATTCTTCTTCTCTTCCTGCCGCCCTGAACAGCACAGACCGGACAGAGGAAAGCTCTGTTTTCAGTTTTCCCTCTGTCCGTGTCCTGCGCGGGCAAATTATCGCTTCAAATTATCACAATTATACCACCGTTTTCCTATTCATGTCCACAAATGGTTAATCTTCCATACCAGATTCTGACAGCCTTTCTGCTCTATTCTGATTTCTCTATGGGTCTGTACGTTTTTCTGCTCGGTATCTCCCCTGTCTTCCACTGGAATTTTCCCGTAAATCCGTAGATAATTGCGATAATCGGGACAATCCAGTTGAATACGGAAAATGGGAGATATGCTATACAGGAGACTCCCAGCGTTGTAGATGCGAAGGAACCGCAGAGATTCCAAGGAATCAGAAGAGAGGTTACTGTTCCTGAATCCTCCAGTGTCCTTGAAAGCGTCTGGGGAAGCATATCTTTCTTCTTATATTCTGATACAAACATTCTTCCCGGCAGAACGATGGACATGTACTGGCTGGCAGTAATCAGGTTGACCAGTATAGCTGTAACAACTGTAGTGCAGACCAGGCTTCCCACGGTTCTGGTAAGAACCTTCAGCTTCTCTAAAACAACCTCCAGCACGCCCAGCTTCTCCAAAAGCGAACCGTATACCATTACGATGATCGTAAGGCTTGAAGTATAGTTCATGCTGAACAGGCCGCCTCTCGACAGAAGCGAGTCAATATCTGCAAAGCCTGTCTCCGACACATAGCCGTTTTCCATAATATTGGCAATGGAAGGAAGTGTTTCGCCCTGCATGAAAATCGCAATGGCAGCCGCCACAATACCGGAAATCAGCAAAGTGGGAAGGGCAGGTTTTTTCATCACTGCAAGCACAATAACCAGAACCGGCGGAATCAGGGTGATAATATTCAGATGGAACTGGCTTTCCAGAGCTGCCAGAATCGCGCTCACCGTTTCTGTGTCTGCGCTTCCGCCGTGCTTCATTCCCAGAACAAAAAATGCAACCAGGGCAATCACGATTCCAGGACCTGCTGTGTAGACCATGGCCTTGATGTGGTCAAACAGATCTCCCTCTGCCACAGCCGGAGCCACGTTGGTCGTGTCGGAAAGCGGAGACATTTTATCTCCGAAAGCCGCTCCGCTCACAATTGCGCCGGCGGTCATAGCCGGATTGATCTCGAGTCCCATTCCGACGCCTATCAGCGCCACGCCTACCGTTCCAATGGTTGACCAGGAACTTCCCGTGGCCAGGGAGGTAATCACACAGGCCAGACAGGCTGTCACCAGAAAGATGGATGGATTAATCAGTTTAAGCCCCCAGTAAATAATCATCGGCACCGTCCCGCTGGCGATCCACGCGCCCATCAGACATCCGATGCTGTACAGAATCAGAATCGTCGGAACTGCCAGCTTACTGCCCTCAAGGATCGCCTCCTCCACTTTTGAGTAGGGACATTTCTCAATCGTCAGCACCAGCACAGCCACCCCAAAGGCTGTCAGCATCGTGACGTGGAGCTTTTGATCCAGGTAAAAAATTGCGGCTGCCATGGAAATAATCAGATATCCCACAATAATCAGCGAAGCCGCAAGGGAAGGCCGAAACGGCTGTTCCCCGATCTTCAGAATCTCCGTATTAGAATTTTCTCTTCTTTTTTCCGCTTTTCCCTCATTGGCCATACATATCTCCTCCTAAAACAGTTTTCTGCGCCGGCACCTACTTATCAAGCAACCTTCATGCCAGATCGTTTTCTGCCTGAATTCCCCTGTTTCAGGGATCTTTTCTGCCTCTCCCAGTGCCTCTTTTCAAAAAGCGGGGCAAATTTTTTACAAGATGCGCCGGTGCATGGAACCGTTTTTTTACCAGAAATATATTCAGCCAGCCATGGGGATATTCGACCCCTGTTCCCTCCTCTTCCTCTATTTATCTGTTCTCACATACCTGCGGAATTCATAGCACAGGTCAAAGTAGGTCTGCTCATCGCTTACATCCGTTACGCGCCAGCCCTCTTTGTCCAGGTTCACCATATAGGTATCCGCGTGATACTCATAATCAATAAAGGTAATATGAGCCACCCCGCAGTAGGGCAGAAACTGCTCATAGATACTCTGTCCCCCGATAATAAAGATATCCTCGTCCCTGTACACGGACAGCTTTTCAAGAGCCTCCTCCACGCTGTGAACTGCAGTGGCTCCTTTTACGGAGAAAGACGGATCTCTTGTGAGCACAATATTTGTCCTGCTGTCTAACGGCCTGCCTCCCGGGAGCGCCGCAAGAGTCTTTCTCCCCATAACCACTACCTTTCCGATGGTTTCCTGCCGAAACAGTTTCTGATCGGCCGGAATGGTCACTAACATCTGCCCCTTTCTTCCAATGGCCCAGTTTTTATCGACTGCTGCTATTAACTGCATCTTTTTCTCCTTTCCGCTTTTCCTGTTTTCTGGATTTTCCTGCCTTCACAGGGTATGCCGAAGCCTCACCGAACGGCGGCATTCTATACGTCTCACTTCTCTCCCGTCTGTGCTTCTTAATTTTATTTCAGAAGCTCCGGGTACTGCCGCCTCAGCGTTCTCATCATGCTGGCCGCGTTGATAAAAAACGCTTCGTCAGGCTGTTCTTTTTTATCTACCTTGCCGTGGAATACCCTCTCCATCTCCTGCAGGGCTTCCTCATCCGTATCTGTCTCATTCATAATCCGGATCATCGTATCACGGCTCTCCCTGGCAGTCTCTAACAAAAAGTCCCAGATACCCGGCATATCTTCCTCATCCACCAGG
This sequence comes from Clostridium sp. AM29-11AC, assembly GCF_003480545.1. Lineage (NCBI taxonomy): Bacteria > Bacillati > Bacillota > Clostridia > Eubacteriales > Clostridiaceae > Clostridium > Clostridium sp. AM29-11AC. The sequence continues at coordinate 213,160 of NZ_QUJI01000002.1, read as the reverse complement.
CCGTAATGGTTCAGGATAATCTCCCTGACCGGTATCTTCTCAGAGCGGAGGATGGACTCTTCCACTCCCCTGTAGTCCACGAGAAAGCTGGGCATATACTCCTTTTTCCGGTTCATGACTCCCACTGTTTCGCTGCAGAGCATCACCTCTTTGTTCACCACATAGGACAGGGAACATTTCGTATGTCCGATCGTTTCAAAGGCATACACCTGATCCCCTCTGATGTCTGCCGTTTCCCCGTCCTTTAAGGCAATATCCACCTTAAGATCCCTGTCGTCATACTCACTGTCCCAGGGAAGCCCCGAGGCCTCTGCTGCCTCCCTGCTGAGCCTCCGGATGGTTTCCAGAGCGCCCGGCTTTACAAGGATTTCCTTTGCCCGCTCTGACGCATACACCTTCACTCCCGGCCACTCTCTGCGCACAGCGGGAAGCCCTGCCACATGATCGTAATGGGAGTGGGACAGGAGCACTGCATCCAGCTCCTGCCCGTCAAGCTCCTCCCTGATTTTCTTTATCATGGCGTCAGCGGCGTAGGCCATCCCCGCCTCAAAAAGAATATTGGCTTTTCCCCTCAGGAGGAAAACCGCTCCTTCTCCAACGCCTGTCACATCTATAATTTTCATTTCCTTATCCACCTTTCCCGGATTTTTCCTCCTGCCCTGCGCCTTTCTCTGAAACTGCAGTCAGGACTGCTTTCACTGAAGGCCGAATGCAGAGCCCTCCATCAGGGCCAGGCAGGCAGCCTCCTGCGTTTTCGTAGTATAGCACAGAAGGACGCGGGCAGGCAAGGCGTTCTGATGTTTACTCCGCCTTCCTTTTCAGGTATAATCAGAAGGAACTGCACGAAATCTGCCTGTCTTTCTGGCAGCCCAGAATATTGGGACAAACCGATCATATTAAGGCCCTGTCTGCTGCCTGCAGCATGGGCTTTTGCATCCTGCAGTCCCAGTACTGAGGCGCGGGCGTTTAATTGTCATTGCATTCTGCCCGCCGGACAGGTATAATACTTTCACAGCCATTTAACATACAGCAAGAAGAAAAGAAATGAGGAAATCCCTATGATTCAATTAGAAAGAACCAGTGTGATGAACCTGGAAAACGCGATCCGCGGCGCCAGAAACCCCATGAACAGCTGGAACCGTTCCGACAGCTACTACGACGAAAATGGAGCCTATATTTTAGGACCCAATGACCTGGACCTGGCCAAACGGCTCAGAAAAGCCGGAAGCGATCACCGCAAGTTTGTGCGCCAGATTTTCGTTTCCGTGGATATCACTGCACCTCTCTACTGGTGGAAGGAATATGACACCTACAAAATTGCCACTGTAGCCAATTCCTGCAGCACCATGCATAAAATCCACAGCAAGCAGTTTACTATGGATGACTTCAGCTGTGATCACATGACAGACGGGGCAAAGGCTTTCATGCAGACAGTGGTGGACAAGCTGGAGGAAACCAGAAAACGGTATCTTGAAACAAAAAGCAAGGAGGATTGGTATGATTTAATCCAGCTTCTTCCCTCCAGCTATAATCAGATGAGAACCTGCTCTTTTAACTATGAAACTCTGATCAATATTTATCATGCCAGAAAAGATCACAAGCTGGCCGAGTGGCACGTTTTCTGCGACTGGATCCGTACCCTGCCCTACGCCAAAGAACTGATTACAGCAGAAGAAAACTAATTATCCCTGGATATAAAATCCTTCGCCCAGAAGTTCTTCCGTCTCTCTGAGCATGGCCGCCGAGGTGCCTCCTGTTTCCTTTGCCAGTTCCAGGGTAAGGTAATTAATGAGGCAGACAGGAGCCGCATAAGAGTTCTGGTAAGAGGAGGTCTTTACGCGGCACGGGATTACCAGATCTGCATATTCACCTGCAATGGAATAAGAGGCTGACGCCACGAGCACAATCTTCACCTTTCTTTTTTTCATCCAGCGCATCAGCCTCACCATTGCCGTGTTATAACGGGGAAATGCAAACAGAATGCACAGATCCCCCTCTTTCATATTCAGCATCTCTTCCGGGTACTCGAATCCGGTAAAATTTATCATTCTAACATTTTTCCTTATTCTTCCCCAGCTTGCAAAGGAATAGTAGGCCAGTGAGAACGCCATTCTCATTCCAAGAACATACAGGTTTTTTGCAGAAATCATCAAACGGGCCGCCAGATTCAGATCTTCCTGTTTCAGGCTTCTCATCGTCTCTCTTATGTTTTTCAGATCTGTTTCAAATGAGGCTTCAAGCTGGCTGCTTTTTTTCTCTTCCTCCAGTCTCGGAACCGAATCTTTATTTAGCACAATATCCTGCGCGTCTTTCTGAAGTTCCGTATACCCGCTGTATCCTAACTGCCTTGCAAAACGGATCACCGTAGTGGTACTCACGCCTGCAAGCTGGGCCAGTTCCTCCAGTGTTCCCACGGCAACCCGATCCATATGATAAAGAAAATAATTGGCCACCTCTTTGTGGGATTTAGTCAGTTCGTCAAAATGTTCCGTCACCCGGTTTATGAAATCTCCCATGGTTCTCCTCCTGTTTCCTGATTATAGGTTCATTATGCGGCATATCGTGTCCGGCCGCTGCGTTCTAAACTTAACGGGAAATATGACAACGCAAAAAAGAGTACTGTCCTATGCGTTTAGACTGCTTTCTATATGAAATCTGCCCAAGCACAAAACAATACTCCGGTTATTATACAATATTTCCCTTTTCTATTTCAATATTCCGTATAACAGAACGTGTCATATCCTGATTCAGTATCCCTGTTTTCTCAGTCGGAACGATTCATCTGCCGTTTCCTCGCCGGAACCGTTATGGACAGTACGGAAACCACAATAAACAAAACTCCGACCCAAGTCTTAATTACCACGGCTTCGTGAAACAAAACCGCTCCTAGGACGACGCTGGTAATCGGCTCAAAGGTACTTAAAACGGCAGATTTCCTGGCGCCTATATCTGCAATTCCTATTTGAAACAAAATGCAGGCAACTATTGTTATCATAAAAGAAAACGCTGCGGCAAACAGCCATCCTCTGGCTGAATGCAGAAGTACGAAAGAATCCGTGAACACAGCAAACAAAAAGGCGATCACTCCCGAAACAGCTGACAGATAAAAATTCATTTTAAAGGGACGGATAAATTTTAACTGGCTTTTGTCAAAATACATCATATAAAAAGAATAGGTAATGCCGGAAGCCAGCGCCAGGAAAATGCCTTGCGCCCCTCCTTTCTGCCCAGGCTCGTAAAAGCAGATAAGACCCAAAACGCAGAAGAAAACGGCGGCCTTCCCCGCCGCACCTAATTTTTCTTTAAAAATCACGACTCCTGCCAGAATTACAAATACAGGATAACTGAAGTGAATCGTGGTAGCGCTGCCGCTGGATATATAATTGTAAGAAGAAAACAGAAGGATGGGCGTAGCGCAGAATCCGGCGCTCAGAGCAAGCATCTGCCTTAACTGTATGGGATTCAGGCGCATTCTCCTTTTGAGCGCCCGGACCCTTTGTTTATACACTGCAGTACCGACACTGCGGACAGGCCGCCCCGGCTGCTGCTTCAGAACTTTCATCTGTTCTCTCAAAGCCAGAACCAGAAGAACAGGCAGCGATATGCTATACCTGTAAACCACAAGACTCACAGAGGTACATCCTTCTGCATAAATCACTTTCGCCGCCAGAGGCATACATCCAAAAATAACAGCGGAAATCATTACAAACATAAATCCTCTGAATTCTTTCATGTTTTTATTTCCCTCCAAATCTGAAAAAAGTCTGAAATTTTTTCTCCGGCTGCAGTTTTCCTCCCGGCCTGTTAGTTAATACGGCAGGGAATCTTAAAAAAGCTCCCTGCCGTATATGATATGGTCCTGATTTTATTTCCTGCGCGGCCTTAGTTATTTTCTTTTTCCGTCCGTTTCAGGCTGTATATGTCAGGCCTTCTGTTTTCCAGCGTAAACACCTGTTTCCTTACCTTGTCCAGATAGTCCAGATCAATCTCAGCCGTAATAATTCCGGGACAGTCCGGCGCCTTGGCAATGACATTCCCCCACGGATCCACAATCATGGATTTTCCGTATGCCTGGAACCTGGGCTTTACTCCGTACTGGGCCGGGGCAATTACATAACAGCCGTTTTCGATGGCCCGCGTCCTTAAAATTGTTTCCCAGTGATCCTTTCCCGTATTCATGGTAAAATCAGCGGGGGTAAACAGTATCTGCGCCCCCTCCAGGGCCATAATGCGGAACATCTCGCAGAAACGTATGTCGTAGCAGATAGATAATCCCCAGTGACCCGTCTCTCCTGTGTCAACAGTCACTATATCCTCTCCGGGACAGATTCTATCTGATTCCCGGACCTCCGGTCCGTTTTTAATAACCACATCAAAGGGATGCATCTTGTGGTATTTTGCCCTTAAAGCTCCCTCAGGATCAATTACCATGGTACAGTTATAAGGTCTGTCTCCCTCAGGATTTTTTTCATAAATACTTCCGCAGTGAAGCCACATACCATATCTTTTCGCTATCTCTGAAAAGCGCTGGAATGTTTTTCCTCCCGGGACCTCCTCCGCGTTTTCTTTGCTTTCATTTCCCACATAATTGACATTTTCCGGCATAGCCAGCAGTTTGGCTCCCCTGGCTGCCGCCTCTGCCGCAAATTCTTCTACTGTCCTTAAATTTTCTTCTACATTGTCCTGGGAATCCATCTGTATTACCGCTGCCGTAAACTTATTCATATGTCTGTCCTTTCTTTCTGCCTTATAAGGCCTGCCGCTTTTTCAGTATACAGTTTTCTTATTTTTTCTGACAGTCAAAAGTTTCTTCCATAAAAGCCACAATTCTGTCCACGCATTTGGTTACAATGGCCTCTCCCTTTTCTTTTGTTGCAATAGTCGCATCTCCGAGAATGCCATTGGGCGTCTTTTCGCCAAACTCGTCGTAAGTGACAATATCCGGGTACTTTGTAAATTTTCCATCCATCTTAATACACTCTGCCTTGGAGAAATCCACATATTCCGGATGGAGGTACATCATTACGGAAGTACCGCATTCACTGGCATGCCCGTGAGCCATCCAGCCTGTATTTTCGCAGATTCCCACTGAATTTGGCTGCGTGAAACGCCACCAGTCAACCTGTGCGCACTTAATACCGTGGGATCTTTGATATTCTCTGCAGAGCTGTCCGATAATCGGCACATTTCCTGCGTGCATGTTAATAAACATAAAGTTTTTAAAGCCCCAGTGAATCAGGGATTCCATAATATCCCTCATCACAAGGTAATAGGTTTCCGGCATAATTTTAATTGTACCTGGAAAACCATACAGCGGCGCAGATTCTCCAACTTCAATAAACGGCCCTATCATGGCGTTTACCCGTTCTGCCACTCTCTCGCAAATAGCCTCCGATACAATGGAATCCGAGCCGAGAGGAAGCTGCGGTCCATAAACCTCGATAGCTCCTGCCGGAATAATAACTGTGTCGCAGTCTGCCTTTCTCTCCTGAAATTCTGTCCAGCTCATTTCCTTCATCCAGTTTGTGTTCTTCATAGCGATTCTCCTTTTCTATTTTTGCTTATACTTATATACTTATTGTTTTCTTATACGGCTCTCTTTCTGTACCTTCTTCCAAGCAAAACTCCGCCTCCAAACAAAACAATTAACAGCAGCCAGCTCCACGCGTATACAAACAGAGGCTTTGTCATGCACAGCGCCACCAGTATCAGAGTATACTGGAGCTGATACGTATATCCCAGCGTACTTGAGGATGTAATATTCGTAGCCGCCTTTGTTTCAAACTCGGGATCCACTACTTTAAGTAAAAGAAGTCCCGTAGCCAAAACGCCGCAGCACTGTCCAAACAGTCCGATGGAAGTCTCGAAGGAATCCTCTTTTGGAAGAATCCATTTTGAAAATATAAAGCAGCTGACATAAGTGATAGCCGCCACTGCAACGCTTACAACGACTAATGGTACGGCGTAAGTAGAAAATACGCTGACGCTGGTGGTTGCAATCGCTGATGCAATCATGTATTCCAGGGCAGCTCCCGAAATTCTGACTACTGTTTTCCGATCAATCATGTCATTCACCCGCTTTGCCTTCTGGGTGGCAATGCAAAACACTGCGCTGAAAATCAGACAGCAGGCAAACAGCGGAAGATTTACAAAAAATTCATTAATTCCAATGAGAATATTTCTTAATACATGTCCGCACAGAATAATGAATCCTACCAGCATAAGCTGAGAGCCTAAGGGATCCAGCGAGGCGGAAGCCGTTACTGAATTTCCCAGGGAAGGTCTTTCTCCTTCCGGATAAAAACCGGTAAGCATGCTCTTTGGAAGCTCTTCGCGTTTCATCTTTACCTTAGTGATGCCTTTCTGAGCCGCCCTGTTAATCAGGATCATTCCCCCAATTACTCCTGTCAGCATTCCGATGGTAGCAAACGTTGCGCCCACCTGAGCTCCTGTTGTCATATAACCCACATCGTCAAAAATAGTTCCCCCCGCGATAGCCATAGAATGTCCGCCATAAAAGCCAAGTACCGGAAGAATTCCAAATCCGAATTTCAAATCCGCAAATACAAGCCCCAGAAGAAACGTAACAGTAAGCCCTACGATTACCTGCATCTGGTGAATAGTCCCCGCCAGAAAATAAGTCTGCAGCGCCGGCCCCGATACTTTCTCCAGTTTCAAGCCAAGGAAGGAACAGCTAAATACAATCGCGCTTAAAACTCCTGCCCACTGGCTCATGGAAGAGGAAAAAGGAAAATACACCGGCGAAACCTTTCCCAGTACCTGCGGCCCGAGAAGAAGTCCCAGCACCCCGGCAATCAGCGATACCGGAATATAATAAATCTGCAGAAACTTAATTTTTCTTCTCATCCAGGCTCCAATCACTAACAGCATACTTATCAGCGAAAAATCAATTAAAACACCCTCCAATGTCATAGAATCTCCCTCCTCTTCTCCTGTGTTCAGGCAACTATTTTTTCCTTCTTCGTTCTTTTCTCCTCCAAAATGTTTTATTTAATACATTTAGTATGACATTGTATCTATTTTATTTCAATTCGCATTTTATATAATTATTATTGAATATTTTTGTGCATTTTTACTCTATCATTTATTATTTATATTCTTTTTTATGTCTTTATCATATATTTCTTTCTTTTCTCTGATACGCTTCAGAGAGGAATTAATATGCAAAATAGGATTCCCGTAATCTTTGAAATCTGCTTGCTGCCGCCGAACATGCATACTGCAAAAATAACTGCCAGTACAAGGCTTACGATGAGGGGCGTTGCAGAAGCGTCGTAAAAGCTGTACGCGCGGGAGAAATCTGCAATGTTAAATGCAGCTACCATATTGAATCCGCCCATATAAGTTACGAGCAGAGTGCAGGCAAATAGCAGGCCCAGCCACCTTTTCTTCAGTACTGCCTGTATGTTGTAGTACGCAGGGCCTCTGTAGGAACGTCCTAGGCTCTTCTTTTGTAAATCTGCGCCAGAGGTGCTTCCCACAAATGCAGATGCGCTTCCCAAAAGCGCTACTAGCCACATCCAGAACATAGCTCCCGCGCCGCCAATACAGATAGCCATGAAGATTCCGGCAATATTTCCATTCTTACTCTGGAAGCCGTCGATACCATAAGAGCCTGGAAGGAAGAAATTGGCTTTTTGTCATCTCTGGGTTCTTTTACCACCCGGATTGCCTCTTTCAGGCAGCGGAACTGAACGAATTCTGTCTTTACCATAAAAAAGATGCCCCCTCCGGTCATCTGTCTCTTTTGTGAGCGCATCCTGAATTTAGCATTTTTTAATACTCTTCCTGAAATAAGAAACTAAAACCGGCAGTTTCCATCTAGTGGAAATTATGGTACAATGACCGCAAAGCGGACATTTTGTCCGCGCCGAGAACAGGATGCTAAACCCCCGGAGATTTTGCTTCCAAGGTTTTCACCCACTTTAAAATAGTGTCACGCGGAAGGAGAGCAAAAGATGGATCAGACAGGACGAAAGAAAATTCTGATAGCAGATGACGAGCAGGATCTCAGAGAAATCCTGAAAATGATTTTAAGCGCCGAAGGGTACGAAGTAGTTGAAGCAGAAAACGGGTTACAGGCTGCCAGACTGGCAGACGAATCCATTGATATGTATATTTTAGATGTCAATATGCCGGAGGAAACAGGTTTTGAGGCTGCCAAAAAAATCCGGGCCCGCTTTCAGGCGCCGCTTCTGTTTCTCACAGCCTACTCAGGAGAAGCAGACAAGGTAAACGGCTTTTTAATCGGAGCAGATGACTACATCGTAAAGCCCTTTTCCAATATGGAGATGATCATGCGGATTCGCGCTGTGTTCCGCAGAGCGGAGCAGGGAACTCCTCCCGCCGCAGCCAGGGAGGAGACAGCTGAAAAAAAGGGGATGATCCCCATCGGCGATTTGCTTCTGGATACAGAAAGTCAGTCCCTTATAAAGAACCAGGCTGTAATCAGCCTGACCTATACGGAATACCGAATCCTGGAGCTTATGGCAAAGCACAGAAAAAAAATCTACTCCCTGGACAATATTTACCAGAGTGTATGGGGGGAAGACGCTGTTGGGGACGGTGCAATTATGGTACACATAAAGAATATCCGAAAAAAAATGGGCGACAATTCACGAAATCCGAAATATATAAAAACAGCCTGGGGAAGGGGATATTACATTGACTGAACACCGTGTACGCAGGAGGCAGCTCGCCTGGGAGCTGATCCTTTATTTCTGTATCAGCATGATCTGCTCTGCTGTTTTTTATCTGTTTCTATACGGAGGAGCCGCTTCCATCGCACAAAATTACCTGCACTACAGAGGGTGGGTTCCGGCCAGAGAATGGCTTTCGGCTGGAAGGCTGTGGCTGAAGAGTTTGTGTGCCATGGGAGCTGTCCTGTTTTTTCTCTGGATTTTCTTTATTCTTCTCTCTAAAAAAGTGTCCTACCTTCTGACCATCATAAAAGGAATCGAAAAAATGGATGCCAGAGAGATGGACTTTTCCATTCCTGAGGAGGGAAATGATGAGCTGGCAGAGCTCGCCGCATGCATCAACAGGCTTGCATGTTCTCAGAGGGAGCTTCGCTTCCGGGAGCAGTCCCTTCGTGACGAAAGGGAGCGCTTCATCCGCTCCATGTCCCATGATATCCGCAACCCACTGGCTGCAATCCTCGCCCGCTCCGAGTATATGAGAGAGCGTGAAACATGGAGTGAGGAGGAAATCAGGGCTTACATTGACAGTGTCTGCAGCCGGGCCGGCCAGATCAGAGAATTGACCGATCGCCTGCTAAACACAAATGTCAGAAAACTGACACATATTGAAAACGGGCGATTCCTGATGGAACAGATGGCCAGCGAATGGGAAGCGTCTCTGGAGGAACACTTTCTATGCCAGCTCTCTCTCGATGCCTGCAGAAATTTTGAGTGGACCGTGGATCCAGGAGAACTTCAGAGAATTTTCGACAATCTGATGACAAATATTGAACGGTACGGAAACGAAAACTGTCCTGTGAGTCTGGAAATCAAAACCGGAGCCGATTCCCTCTGTATCACACAGGAAAACGGTATTTCTAAAAATGCCGTTCCGGAAACGGAAAGCCGCGGACTGGGAATTGCTGCAATCCGCCAGATTGCGGAGCTTTACCAGGGCAGTATCACCATTAATCGGACGCCGGAACTCTTTCATATTGAAATTGTTTTAAAAGGACTTGTTATTCTTTAGAATTCTTCAGAAACTGCTGTGACTTTTTTTCAGATTTTCCTGCTACACTGGGAGCATGAAAACGAAACAGAGAATCTCATTCGTTTTTAAACAATCAAAAAAAGATGAAAGAGGTGCAAAATATGGCATTAGGAATGTTAATGGTACTGTTTGTTGTGATGAGTGTTTTGGGTGCAATTGGTATCCTGATTATGTTTTTGGCAAAAAAATCACGGCTTCAGAGCGGAGCAGTCTATGTGATGGCTGCCTTCGGACTGCTGACAGCATATCTGGGAGCTAACAGCCTGCCGTCAAACTATCTGTCCGCTCAGCTGTTTAGATGGGCAATCGGAGCTGTTGGAATTGCAGGAGCGCTTCTGTACTGGAAAAGCTCAGAAGAAAGCTGGAAGCTGGCAGGCAGACTGCTGGTAGCCGGATCTGTGGTTCTCGGTATTGCAAAGCTGTTTCTTCTTTAAAGTGATGCAGGAGGCGGTATACCCCAGCCATGGGAGTATGCCGCCTCCTGCATTTTCTGTTTTCTCTAATTCCAGAAATCTGTCTTTGTCTCCAGATTAATGCTCGCTGCCTTAAATACCGGATTCTTTCCCGCTCTCTTCTGTTTCAGGTAATCATTCATGCAGCGCACAGCCGGACCGCAGAGGATCAGGATGACAGGAAGATTGATAATTGCCATCAGTCCCATGAGCACATCTGCCGTATTCCAGGCCACGCTGAATTCCATTGTAGAACCAAAGCATACAATCAGAGCTGCCGCGATTCGGAACACAAGCATCAGTTTCTTTCCCGGCTTCTTGTCACAGATATAGCCAAGCCCCATCTCTGCATAGTAGAAATTTCCGATTAATGTGGTAAACGCGAACAGGCAGAGTGCAACTGTAATAAAAACAGTTCCAAAACCTCCCAGTGTATTGGCCACCGCCGCCTGCACATAAGGCATTCCCTGGAGCTCTGTGCTTGGTTCAATTCCGGAGCACAGAAGCATGAAAGCCGTTGCGGAGCAGATCACGATAGTATCAATATAGACGGAGAGCATCTGCACCAGTCCCTGCTTTACAGGATGGGAGACTCCTGCGGATGCAGCTGCATTGGGAGCGGAACCGACGCCCGCCTCATTGGAAAAAAGGCCTCTCTTGATTCCCTGCATAATAGCGGAACCAGTAAAGCCTCCGAATATCGCCTGGAAATCAAAGGCCTGTGAAAAAATATCCGCAAACATCTTGGGAACCAGATTTAAGTGGGTCACAATAATGGCAAGAGATACAAGGATATAGAAGATTCCCATAACAGGAACGAGAACTCCTGTAACCTTTGAAATCTGTTTGCTTCCTCCGAATATGCAGAGAGCAAAGATCACGGCCAGCACAACTCCCACAATCAGAGGTGTTGTGGATTCGTCATAAAAACTGTATGCCCGGAAGGAATCCGCAATGTTAAATGCAGCTACCAGGTTAAATCCTCCCATGTAAGTTACAATCAAAGTACATGCAAAGAGGACTCCCAGCCACCGTTTCTTTAACACTGCCTGTATGTAATAGGCCGGACCTCCATAAGAGCTTCCGTCATCGGCCCTCCTCTTGTAAATCTGAGCCAGTGTACTCTCAATAAACGCAGATGCGCTGCCTAAAAGGGCCACCAGCCACATCCAGAACATGGCCCCTGCTCCTCCGATGCAGATGGCTGTTGAAATTCCCGCAATATTTCCCGTTCCCACTCTGGACGCAGTAGATACCATCAGCGCCTGGAAGGAAGAGATGGATTCCTTGTCGTCGCTGGGCTCCTTTACCACCCGGATTGCCTCCCGCAGACAGCGAAACTGTACAAACCTTGTCTTTATTGTAAAAAAGACGCCCGCTCCGAGAAGCAGTATAATCAGAATATAGGTGTACAGCCAGTTACTCAGCGTATTGATAATTTCCGCAAACAAATCGAAATCACCTTCCCTTTCCACAAATTTTTCATCTCTTATTCTTCTTACTGAACTTTTTAAATGCTCATTTTATCTGCCAAACCTGCCTTCGTCGTTTTCCCCCTTCCGGTCACCTGTCTCTTCTGTGATCGCGGCCTAAATTTAGCATTTTTTAATACTTTTTATACATTTTTTATTATAATATATCACCCCTTGTCTTTACAACAAATTTTTGCAAAATTTTAACCTTTATTCAATCTTTTCTAATCTTCCCACGCGAACATGTGAAGATTCAGTTTCTCGGAAACGTATCTCAGCATGGCCTGGCCTCCTGCGCTGTTTCCCTTCTGATCCAGGGACGGACCGTAAATGCCGATTCCCATTTTTCGGTCCACAACAGAGAGGATTCCTCCTCCTACGCCGCTCTTGGACGGGATTCCGACCTCCACGGCAAATTCACCGGAACCGTCGTACATACCGCAGGTGAGCATAATCGTTTTCACCGTGCGCACCACCTCCCTGTCCAGAAGCCGCTCTCCCGTTTTCGGATGAAATCCCCCGTTTGCCAGCACCAGGCCAAGGCCTGCCAGGCTCTTTGCCGTAACGCTTAAGGAGCACATCTTGATATACAGCTCCAGACTTCTCTCCACATCGCATTCAATAATTCCCTTGCTCTGGAGCAGATAGGCGATAGCCCTGTTTCTGGCACTGTGCCCCATCTCCGAGGAGTAGACTCTCTCATCCAGCCTGATCTTCGGATCCAGGCAGAGCTTTCCCGCATAGTCCAACAGCTCTTTAAAGCTGAACACAGGCATCAGGTAGCTGGCCACTGCAATCGCCCCGGAATTGATCATTGGATTATAGGGATAATTGCTGGTCATATCCAGCTTGAGCAGGGAATTGAAGGCATCCCCTGACGGCTCCATCCTGATTTTTTCAAACACCTTTTCAAAGCCGCAGTGCTGAAGCGCCACACACAGGGAAATTACCTTGGAAATACTCTGAATGCTGAACCTCTTTTCTGCATCCCCGGCCTCATAGACTTTACCGTCTCTCGTATAAATACAGATCCCCAGATCTGTTTTATCAGCCCGTGACAGCTCCGGTATATAGGAGGCGGTTTCCCCCTTCGGCACCTCTCTCATCCCGGCAAGAAGAGCCTCGTTTAAAATCCGGGGCATCTCCCCGTCCGATACGCCGCCATTTCTTCCACCGCCTTCTTTCTGAGGCCACTCTAATCTGACTTTTTCCTCTGTCATTTCTCATTCCCCCGTCCTGCCTGGATATCCTCTCCCATAGCTGCTTTTCAGCCCCCGACTGTCGTCTCGATGGGACTGCTCGTCAAAGGCATGCTCATGCAGGCATGGCATGCGCTTTCCTCGCTATTATACCATCTTTTCTGAACAGGGCCTAATTCTCTATATCTATAGGGATATAGCATATTGCTACAACAAAAACCCACATCAGGCACTTTTTTATGGTATAATGACTATAAAACAGCTATTACAGAATCCCATTTTGAGAGGTCAGCTATGAATTTTGATTTAAATCTGAAGCATCTTTCCTACTTTATAGCGGTTGCCCGCCTTGGCTCCATCAACAAGGCGGCACAGACCCTTTACATATCACAGCCCTACCTGGGGAAAATCATAAAAGAACTGGAGAATACGGCGGGAACGGTTCTGTTTGAGCGCACACGCAGCGGAGTAATCCTGACGCCTGACGGGCGCGACTTTTTGGAGCACGCGGACACCATTTTAAGAGAGGCAAAAAAGCTTCAGCGCTTTTCAGGCTCCTCTGATGCTCCCTCCCATTTCCTCAGCGTGTCCATGACTCGCTTTTCCCACATCATGGAGAGCTTTATCGAGATCGTTCTCCGGCACAAGGATGAGCCCTCCTTTCTTCACCGCCTCCGGGAAGGGACTGCCCAGGAGGTAGTCGAGGATGTCTATTCCGGCCAGTTCAGCGTGGGCGTCATCCACCTCGATCCGAAAAACCGAGGGCAGGTGAGCTCCCACATATCCTCTCTGGGGCTCTCTTACTCCTTTCTGGCCCACGTACGCCCCCACATCATCCTCTCGGCAAACCATCCCCTCATACGGGAGGGACGTCCTGTCACGCTCCGCAATCTGGCCCCCTACGGCTTTGCCAGGTACCAGGATGCAGCCGAGGATTACGCCTACCGGATTTTTTCGCAGAATGCTCAGTATAACCTGAACTCAGGGCCTAAAATCGTATATCTGGACGGCCGTGCTTCCCTGATGCACCTGCTCTCCAACAGCGATTTCTACAGCATCGGCATTCACGATTTCTCAGCTCAGAGCTCCACCTACCAGGTCATCTCCATTCCCATTGAGGAGTGTACCGACTGCCTGGAGTTTGGCTGCATTCTCCCGAGAGGCGGCGCTGTTTCCGGCATTGCCGCGGAATTTCTGGAAGAATTGAAAAGCAGGCTTTCCGAGGGCATCACAGCTCTCTGGCAGACAGAAGGCAGAGCGGAACATAACCGTTGACTTTTGGATTGTTCTTTCCTATAATATATCTGAATTGAATATGGCGAGGTGCCTGCGTTTTCATTCCGCAGGAGAATAGAGAAGTGAGGTGAAAATCCTCCACGGTCACGCCGCTGTAAAAGAAGAGTTGTCCCCAAAACGTGTCACTGGGCTCTGCCTGGGAAGGCCGGGGGCAATGAGGACGCTTGAGTCAGAAGACCTGCCCGCCATAGGAAATCGGCAAAGCTTACTGCGAAGGACAGAGGCTCTGTCAGACGGCCTTTACCCAGCCGTCGGCGCTCTTCACAAGACTTTCTGTGATGAAGCGCTTTTTTGCGTGCCCTGAAAAAGCAAAGCCTGAGACAGGAACACCGCAAGCCATTAGTGCAGATGGGTGCGCACAGCGAATGAAAGGAGTTTACGATGACAAAAACGAGAAAAACACAAATCCTTCTGGCAGCTCTGCCTGCCGCAGCCCTCGGCGTCTCTTTTCCGGCCTCTGCCATGCACATCATGGAGGGTGCTCTCCCTGCCGGATTCTGCGTGGCCTGGGGACTGATCTGTCTGCCCTTTCTTCTGGCAGGCTTCTTTTCCATCCAAAAGACGATCCGTGAAAACCGGCGCGCCATCACTCTTCTGGCCATGTCAGGGGCCTTTATCTTTGTGATTTCCTCCCTGAAAATTCCCTCTGTCAGCGGAAGCTGCTCCCATATGACGGGGACAGGACTGGGGGCTGTCCTGTTTGGACCCTCTGCCATGTCTGTTCTGGGGATTCTGGCACTGATTTTCCAGGCGTTCCTTCTGGCTCACGGCGGCCTGACCACCCTGGGAGCCAATACCTTCTCCATGGCTATCGCAGGTCCCTTCGTCTCCTGGCTGCTCTACCGGATCCTTAGCGGTTTCCGGATAAACAGAAAAGTTTCCCTTTTTGCAGCCGCTTTTCTGGGGGATCTCTTCACTTACTGCGTAACTGCCTTCCAGCTTGCCCTGGCCCATAACTCGGCCACCTCCTTCTCCATCGCCTTCAGGGAAAATCTGGTTATCTTTGCAGGAACCCAGATCCCTCTTGCCGTGGTAGAAGGGCTTTTGACTGTCGCCATCGTCATCGGACTGGAATCATATGCGCAGCCGGAGCTTGCCGCTGTGGGATTTTTAAAGGAGGGAACTGAATAATGGAAAGAGAAGACCGTTTCACACCGAAAAGAAGGGAAGGGAAAGCCGGAACCGGCCATAAGACAGCCGGGAAAAGCAGCCGCGCTCTCGCAGCAGCCCTCCTGATCGGGGCTGTGCTGATCGCATTTGCCCCTCTGTTTCTTTTAAAGGGCGCAGAATTCGGCGGTTCAGACGACCGCGGCAACCAGCTGATTGAGACGACGGATCCAGGCTACGAGCCGTGGGCCTCCCCTGTTCTGGAAACACTGCTGGGAGGAGAACTTCCAGGGGAGGTAGAAAGCATGCTGTTCTGCCTTCAGACGGGAATCGGCGTGGGCGTGATTGCCTTCTTTATGGGCCGTTTTGTGGAGAGGAAGAAGTGGACGAGACAGTGCGGATTATCCGAAATCCCGGATGACTGCCAGACAGTACGAGAGGAAAGATAAATGCTTTTAATTGACAGCTTCAGCTACCAGTCACGGCTTCGCTATATCAACACCGGTGAAAAGTTTTTCTTATCCATCCTCAGCCTCTGCCTCTGTGTGGCAGGGCGCTGTGTCCGGCTGGATCTCTATATCATCCTGGTCATGGCAGCTCTTACTGTCCTGGCCGGGGGACTTTCCCCCGTCTCCTACTTTCGCCTTTTTCTGATCCCCCTCAGCTTTCTTGCAATGAATGCCCTGGTTTTAGGGCTTTCTCTGCGGGAGACTCCCCTGGAGCTTTTCTCCCTTCCGGTGGGAGGGCTGTATCTGACAGCCGGGAGGGAGACTCTCTCTGCCGCCGCCTGCATGGCTGCCACTGCCCTGGCAGGTGTATCCTGCCTCTATTTTCTGGCTCTCTCCACGCCCCTTTCAGAGCTTCTCCTGTTTCTCAAAGGGCTGCATCTTCCGGCGCTCATCATCGAGCTGATGATGCTGATTTACCGGTTCATCTTTCTGCTCCTGGACTGCGCCGGAAAAATATCCGTGGCCCAGCATTCCAGGCTGGGAAACCGCGACTTTCACACCTCCCTGTCTTCCTTTGCCTCCCTGGTCTCCTGTCTGTTCATCCAGTCTGTCCGCCGTTCCGGCATCCTGTATGACGCCATGGAGGCCAGATGCTATGACGGGAATTTTTCTGTTCTGAGGGAGTGTCTGCCGCCAAAGCCTTCCCATCTGGTTCTGATAGCTGCCTTTGAAGCCTCGGCCTGCCTGGTTCTGTGGCTGGCTTCCTGACTTATCACTCGTCATTCATCATTCACACTCACTGTTCACCACCCATTAAAGGAGGACCGACATGAAGCAAACAGAACTGACCGGCACCTGCAGAGTCTGCTGCCGGGACATGACACAAAAGGAGACAGAAGCACCCGCCAGACCCGTCTGTCCGGAAAGTGAGGTGATCCTTCAGGCAGATCACCTGTTTTTCTCCTACGACCAGGGGCGCAGCTGTGCACTTCGGGATCTCTCTCTGAAAATCAGGCGCGGCAGCAAAACAGCTTTTCTGGGAGCCAACGGCTCCGGGAAGTCGACTTTTTTTCTCTGCTGCAACGGCATTCACCGTCCCACATCCGGCACTCTGTCCTTTGCCGGAAAGCTGGTGGGATACTCCAGAAAAGAACTCTTATCCCTCCGCCAGAAGGTGGGAATCGTATTTCAGGATCCGGACAGCCAGCTCTTTTCCTCCAGCGTTTACCAGGAGATCTCCTTCGGAGTCATGAATCTGGGATTTCCCGAGGAAAAAGCGCGTCAGGCCGTGGAGCGGATTCTCGATGAAATGGAACTGACCTCTCTGAAAAGCCGTCCCGTCCACACCCTGTCAGGGGGACAGAAAAAGCAGGTTTCCATTGCCGATATTCTCGTGATGGAGCCGGAGCTTGTCATTCTGGATGAGCCGGCCTCCGCCCTGGATCCCAGGCATACGAAGCTGGTCCAGGAGGCCGTTAAGCGGATGACCGATAAGGGGATCACCGTCATGATATCCACCCATAACGTAGATTTCGCCCTGGCCTGGGCCGATGAGGCTGTCGTGTTAAAGGATGGAGGCGTCCTGGGGCAGGGGACGCCGGAAGAGATTTTTACCGACAGGGAGCTTCTTTCCCAGGCAAATCTCTCTGTTCCCGCCGCCCTGCGCCTGTTTGACTCCCTGTGCCGCAAAGGGATCCTGGATCCCTCTCTTCCCATCCCCAGAAATCTGGATGAGCTGGAAAGCTATCTGGCCTGAGAGGAGCCCTCTGGCTGCAGCCTCACCTCTCCCAGGCGGAAGGAGTAAATCACCGTTTCCTTCACCCTCTTTTTCTCCATCTGCATCAATGCCCGCCTGTAGTAGTCAAGCTGAATCCCATACCTCTCCCTCAGCGTCTCTTCCTTTTCCACATAATCCGTCTTGTAGTCCACCAGCACCAGCTCTCCGTCCTCCTCGAAGAAGGCGTCGATAATTCCCTGAACCAGCACCAGCTCATCGGAGTTAAAATCTCCCATCTGTCTGGCCGGAATGCCGATGACAAACTGGCTCTCCTTTTTCAGCCTTCCCTCTCTCTGGGCGGCGGCCATCCGCTTTCCCAGATCTGAACTGAAAAATGGCCAGATGACAGACTCTCTCACAAGCTCCCTGGAATCAGCGGTCATCTTCCCCTCCTCCACAAGCCTGTCAAGCTGCTCCTTTATATCAGACTTTTTTCTGATCTCATGGAAAGACAGAAGTTCCATGGCCCTGTGGTAGGCGGTTCCCCGCCTGGCCCCCTGTACCTCCTTCTCCTCACCGGACAGGAAGGATGGAATCGTCGGGAGGAATGCGCTCTCCTCAAAGAGCTCCTCCTCCCCCTCTTTTTTAATGTCGGACACGGACATTTTCGTGTTCAGCCGCAGCTCATCCTCCCAGGGGTACTGGAAGGAGAAGGACTCCTCCAGCCTCTTTCTGTACTCCTCATCTCCCAGCATCCCGAATATCTGAGAGGCAGGAGACTCCTCCCCTTCTTCCTCCCTGTCCGGCCACAGGAGCATATCCTTGGTCACCTTCCGCCTTACCTGCTCCCCGATCTCTTCACTTAAAAGCTCCTTCGCCATCACCTCGCGCATCCAAATCCGGCAGACGCCTCCCTCCATGGCCATCAGCACCCAGTCCAGATAAGAGCCGGCCAGGGACAGGAGGGTAAAGGCAAGTCCCCTCTCCCCTGTGTCCAGAAGCTCTTTCCATTTTTCCAGCTTTGCCTCCAGATTTCTGTCAGAGGCTGTCAGGATGAGTTTCTCCTTGGCCCTCGTCATGGCCACATAGAGAACCCGCAGCTCCTCCCCCATGTTTTCCAGATCCATCCTGCGCTTCAGCACATTTTTCTTGAGGGTGGGAGCCTTAAGCCTTGTCTCGGCATTCAGATAGTCCGTCCCGATTCCAAACCGGGAGTCGATCAGAATCTTTCCTCTGGTATCCTGCCTGTTAAACTGCTTACCCATGGCGGCCACAAAGACAATGGGAAATTCCAGTCCCTTGCTCTTGTGAATGCTCATAATCCGCACCGTATTGCCGCCCTCTGCCGCAGTGGAGGCCTCGCCGAAGTCTGTATTGTACTTTTTCAGCTTTTCAATATATTTGATAAAATGGAACACCCCTCTGTAGCTTGTGGCCTCATAGGCAGCCGCCTTCTCCACAAGCATGTCCAGATTGGCTCTGCGGGTCTCCCCTGCCGGCATGGCGGACACATAGTCATAATAGCCGGTCACGTCAAAGATCCGGTAAATCAGCTCGTGGATGGGCAGATAGACGGCCTCCCTCCTCAGCTGTTCCGTCACCCGGAAGAAGCTGGCCAGCTTTTCCAGAATTTCCGGTTCCCGCTCTCCTTCTGCAGAGGACTGCATCGTTTCTCCTGCCTGATTGCTCTCCCCCAGATACAGGCAGATGGCCCCGTACATTCCCCGGTCCTGTCCCCGGTTTGCAGAATGCTTAAATCTGGCCGCGATCTCTGCCAGCTCCCGGTCCGTCAGCCCGAAAAACGGAGCCTTTAAAACGGCGGTAAGGGGAATATCCTGCATGGGGTTATCCAGCACTGCCAGAAAATTCAGCATCGTCTCCACCTCAATGGTGGTAAAATAGCCTGTCTTTGACTCGGCAAAGGCCGGAATGCCCTGGTGTGCCAGAGTCTCCACAAAGCTCTCCGCCCACCCTGAGACGCTGCGCAGAAGGATGACAATATCTCTGTACTCCGCCTTCCTGTAGCGCCCAAGCTCCCTGTCCCAGACCGGGCATCCCCTCTCCGGATCGGTCAGCTCTCTGATCCGCTTTCCGATCATCCTGGCCTCCAGCTCCTGCCTTGTGTAGTCGGAGATGTCATCGTCCAGCTCCTCCAGCACGCTGTCCTTTGTGTTAATGAGGAGGATCTCCGTGGAAAACGGATCTCTCTGCTCCTCTAAAGGCCCATCCTCTCCGGCTTCCCCTGCAGTCTGTCCTGCAGCAGACCCAGAAAGCTCCGCCTCTTTTCGGCCCCTTTCCTGTGGCAGGGGCTCAAAGGAGGCCCCCGGGTGAAGGGCTGTCTCCTCTGTGTAGGAGATGGAGCCCAGATTCTCCGTCATAATCCGGTAAAACACGTCGTTGGTGCTCTCCAGCACCTGCCTGCGGCTTCTGAAATTCTGGTAAAGCTCAATCTTCTGATAGAGACTGTCTTCCTTCGTGTAGGAATGGTACTTTTCCAGAAACAGCTCCGGTCTGGCCAGGCGGAATTTGTAAATACTCTGCTTTACATCGCCTACCATAAACACATTGGGTGTTCCAAACCGTTCTCTGGACACTGCCCTGATAAGGGCCTCCTGCACCAGATTGCTGTCCTGATACTCATCCACCAGGATCTCGTCAAACTGACCGGCCAGAAGATCGGCCGCCTCGCTGGGCCTGTGTTCTCCCCCCTCCTTTTCCTCCCGGTACAGCACCTGAAGGGCCAGATGCTCCAGATCGTTAAAATCCACCAGGTTTCTCTCCCTCTTCTTCGCCTCAAACCGTCCGGCAAAATCCTCCGCCAGCGTAAGGAGCATGAGAACTGCCTCGCTGCTTCCTGCCAGATCTGCAAGGATTTCCTCTTCGGAAGCAAACAGAAACTGTCCCTTCATCTTCTCCACAGCCTTCTTGATCCGCTTCCTGCACTCAGACACCTTCTCCTTTTTATCCGGGTTCACCGGTGAATGTTTCCCCCGGACAGCGGCCAGCTTGGGAAATTCAAAGCCTGACGCCGCCTGCACGAAGCTGTCGTACCCCGACACCTCCCGGAGCTTTTCGGCATTTGACAGATCGGAGAGAATCATGGGAAGATAGGCCCCGGGCCCATCCTCCTCTGAGCAGAGCCTGGCAGCCTCCTGAAGCTGCCCCGCCCACTCAGACGCCTGCCTCCTCACATCTTCCAGCAGAAACTGCATCCACCCGGTTCTGTCGAGGGCCTCCACAGAGGTGTCCGACAGCTCTCTCCTGCACTCGTCTATCCACTCCTTCGGCCAGGGATTGCTCTGGGAAAAGCTGTAAACCTGGTAGATGTAATCGTCTATCCCTCCGTCTGCCTTTCCGGACGCATAGGTTTCCACGAAATTTTCGAAGGCCGGATCATGTCTCCCATACCAGTCCTCCAAAAGCTCCTCCATCACATCCCCCCGCAGCAGAAGCATCTCGCCCTCATCCCCCACGCGGAACGCAGGGTCAATGTCCAGGCAGTCAAAATGTTCCCGCAAAATATGGAGGCAGAAGCTGTCAATGGTAGTGATCTGGGCATACTGCACCATAATCGCCTGCTGCTGCAGATGTTCATTGCCCGGATCCTCTTTCAGCTTCTTCTCGATGGCGTCGTGGATCCTCTCGCGCATCTCCGAGGCCGCCGCCTTGGTAAACGTCATCACCAGCAGCCTCTCAATATCCCCCGGCCTCTCCCCGTCCGTGATCATCCGGATGATTCGCTCCACCAGAACTGCGGTCTTTCCGCTCCCTGCAGCGGCTGAGACAAGGAGATTCCTGTCCCTGCTCTCAATTACCTGCCTCTGCTCCTTTGTCCAGTTTACTCCCATGACTCTGCACTGCCTCCGTTTCCGTCTTCCTGACCGCCTCTGCTTCTGCGGTTCCCTGTTCTGCCTTCTCCGATTCTGCTTTCCTCTTCCTCCGCCTCAATCTCCTCCCAGACTGCCTCCGGTTTCATTGCCTTAAAACGGCGGAAAGAATAGCCCTCTGTCTTCAGATCAAAGCCGCAGATTCCGTGATAAGGACAGTAATCGCAGGCGGTGCGGTCTCCCCGCTTGTAGGGATCCACCGTGATCCTTCCGTCCAGGATCTCCCGTCCCATGGACTGGATTTTCCGGTTGACGAACCCGGTCAGGGCCGCAAAACGCCTTTCGCTGGCTACCGAGGATCTGGCCTCCTGAATGATCCCCGCCTTGAAGGCCACCGGGATCACATCAGACTGGGTCTCTATCTCTCTGTCCAGATGGGAGATGGCGTCTAAATCACTGTTTACAAGCCCGTTCATCCTGAGGGCTCTCAGGATTTCCTCCTGGGTCTCCTCCTCATCCATGTCCTCTGTCTTTTCCACCATTGGATCTGCGATATTGTAATAGAAAATTCCCGCAGGCACGACCTGCTTGTCCGGGTGCTTCCTCTGTTCCTTCTCTATGGCCGCATTCAGATATACCACCAGCTGCATCTGAAGCCCGTAGAACAGCTCCGTCAGCTCGAATTTCGTCTGACCTGTCTTGTAGTCAATAATCTTTACATAGATTTTGTCCTCATCCTCACACAGATCCATCCGGTCAATGCGCCCCTGAAGGTGAACGGCCTCTGTCCTGGAAACAGGGATCTTCATAGCCTTCAGATTATCTGCCGGCGTAAAGGTAAGCTCAAAGCCGGCCGGCTCGAAATCTCCCTTCTTAAGCTGTTCCGTGAGGGCCCACACGGTCCTGTCTGTGATCCGCTCCACACGGTGCCCCAGATATTCATTTCTGGAGGAAGCTGACACCACCGTATTCCCATACTCCGCTGTCACCGCCGAGACGCAGCGTCCCACAAGCTCCTTCCTGTCCTCCGGAGAGAGGGTGCGAAAGCTCCTTCCCTCCTCCTTCATGGTCTTAAAAAACAGGTCAATGGAGCTGTGAAACAGGTTTCCGATATCCGCTGCAGCCAGCTCATACTCTCTCCTCTCCCGAAGCTCCAGCCCGAAGTTCAGAAAATGGGCGTAGGCGCAGGCTGCATACCGCTCCATTCTCGTCACGCTTCCGCGAAGGATGGGGCTGTACAGCCTGCCTGCTGCAGTCCGCCCGATTCCCCTGTCCTCATAGGAGCAGAAGGAAGCCTCCACCAGACGCCTGGTCATCTCCCTGTACCCGCTGTCCGTATAGAATCGGCGGTAAAGCTCCAGGAATTTCGGCTGGGAGGAGGACGCACTCCTCTCGCGGAGCCCTCCGATTAACGCCCGCCTTCCAGCCGGAAGGGACCAGGCTGCCTCCTCAAACTCGTCTGACCGCGTCTCCGTAAGCTCTGGAAACAGCGACTTCACCTGCCCGAGCAGGCTGGAAGGGCGAAGCCCCTTACCCGCTGCCGAGGTCTGGCTCCAGGTCAAAAACAGAGTGTCCGACGGCTTTGTCATGACAAGGTAGAGGTACAGCCGCTCTAAAAAGCCCTCCTCCCTGGCCGTCGGCGCCAGCTCCACACCCTTTTCCTTTAAGAGCCTCCTCTCCGCCTCTGTCAGGATTCCCCCTCTCCTGACAGCAGACGGCACGATTCCATCGTTGACTCCCACAAAAAACAAGGCCTTTATGTGGGAGAGCCTGGTTCTTGTCAGATCTCCCGCCACCACGCGGTCTACCACAGCCGGGATCAGTCCCACCTTGATCTCCTCAAAGCCTGCATCCAGGATCTGTGCATACTCCCTCCGGCTGACCACCTCGTCGCCCAGGAGGGCAGCGACCCGGTCAAACAGCTCCATCACAAGCCCGTAAATCTGGCTGTACTCCTTCTCAAGCTCTGCTTCCCCCATCTCAGAAAACCGTTTTTCCCACTCTCCCAGCTTCTCCTCTGCGTGAATCTCCTCCAGAAAATGCACAAGGGCCGCCGTCATTTCCCGAACCGAGGACGAGCGGTCGGAAAATACCTCCCTTAAAGGCCGAAACGGCGCCACAATCTGTTCCCGGAACTCATTGAGCTCGTCCAGATTTAACAGCTCTCCATCCCGGTACACCCGTTCCCACCGGCTGTTCCAGCGCTTATACCCCCTGATTCCCAGAGCCTTCACATAATTTTCCAGTCTTGAGAGCTTTTCCACATCCTCCACGGCCATTCCCGTTTTCAGATACCGGAACACGCTCTCATAGGAAAAGTCCTCGGTCAGCGTTTCCATGGAGGCCCTGAGAAGCTCTACCATGGGATTTCCGAGAATATTTTTCTTGCTGTCCAGAAAGCAGGGAATTTTGTTTTCCTGAAACTGCCTTGTAAGCTCCCCGGAGTAATCGGACAGGGCTCCCGTCACCACCGCAATATCCCGGTAGCGGTACCCCTCTTTCTTCACCAGCCTCTCAATCTGGGCACAGACAAACTGGATTTCCCGGATGGGATTCTCCGCCTGATGAAGAATCAGCCCACTCTTTCTGTGGGGAGCCCCGCAGCCGGTCTGATTCTGTTTTTCTTCTTTCCGTTTTCCTTCTTCCTGTTTTCCTTCTTTCTGTTCCCCTCTGCGCCCGTACCGGAACAGCTCCCTCTCAATCTTTGAAAGCTCAGGGCTCTCTCTGAATCTCGGGCAGTCTCCCTTAAGAAGAATATCCTCTGTGCGCCCTGCTCCGGAGGAGGCGGCCAGATCCGTAAGCCTGCACACCGTATGGCTGCTTAGGTGAAACAGGTGCTGGATGGGCTTTTCTCTATAGGGATTCTCCTCCGGATTCATGGTAATGGTCACCGTCACCTGTCGGCAGTAGGTTAAAAGCAGCTCCAGAAGCCTGTACTGCACCGGCGTAAACCCCGTGTATCCGTCCAGGGTCACCACACTGTCCTTAATCAGCTCTGAGCGCGGAATTACCCGGCACAGAATATCAAGGATCTCCTCCTTTGCAATGAATCGATCCTTCGTATATTCCCGGAATCCCTCATACAGCTCGCTCATGTCTGAGAGCTTCTGGCGCAGCATGGCGCTCTGGGTGCCCTCTGCCATCTCCTTCAGAGCCTCTCCAGTGATCCCATACTGGAAAAACTCCGACATCATGGATTTCAGCTCCCCGATAAAGCCGGATTTGTCCAGATGGCTTCCAAACAGGCGCAGCTCCTTTTTCCGACCTGCGGCCACCTTCCTTAGCACCATGGACTTTCCCATATCGTCCAGAACCGCCGGCGTCTCCACAGCCAGCTCCTCGAAAATCCGGTAGGCCAGACGCTCAAAGCTGACAATATCGATGTTTCTCACGCCGTGGCAGGGATGCATGGCCACAATATCCTTCTGTGTCTGCATGGTAAACTGCTCCGGCACAATGGCAAAGTATTTTCCATCCGGCTCCTCAAGTGACTGCCGGATCAGGTTTTCGTAGAGAACATGGGTTTTCCCCGAGCCGGAACCGCCGATAATAAACTGTAATGACATGGAAAGCCTCCTTTTCCTCTTTGTTCCCTATTGTACTACAAACATCCGTTCTCCTCAACCGGGAAGTTTGCCGGCCTCCCCGCAGGTGAAAAGGAGAAACTGCCTAAGACCTGTCCTCAGAACGATTTTCTCTTGTCATCTAGTATTCAATACTATATAATATAACTATGAGGTGACAAGGTATGAAAACAAATGAAGAACGCTTAAACGCATTGATGGACTACGTGGACAGCTTATCCCGCATCAATCCGTCTGATATTCCCAATATTAACCTGTATATGGATCAGGTGACAACCTTCATGGATACTCACCTGGCTTCTTCCCGGTGGATCGGCGAGGACAAGGTGCTTACAAAGACCATGATCAACAATTACGCAAAAAACAATCTGCTCCCGCCTCCGGTGAAGAAAAAATACTCCCGAAACCACATTCTGCTTCTGGCCTTCATCTACTATTTTAAGAATGTTCTCTCCTTCAGGGATATCGAGCAGATCCTCTCTCCCATCACAGAGCGCCATTTTTCAGACGGCTCTGTGCCGGAGCTGTCTGAGATCTACAGCGAGGTCTTTTCCCTTGAAAAGGAACAGCGGGAACGTCTGAAGGAGGATGTGCAGGTTAAATTTGAGGCTGCCATGAAAACCTTTTCCGATGAGCGCTTCCCTTTATGCGGGAGCGATGAGGACAGCGACCGGCAGTTTCTTCAGCTCTTTTCCTTTATCTGTGAGCTGGCCTTTGACGTATATCTGAAAAAGCAGATGATCGAACTGATTGCCGAACAGCTTCGGCAGGAGAATCCGCCGGAGGGAAAGAAAAAGAAGGACAGGAAATAATGGCAGAGGGGCATAAAGAAATATTGCAAAAATACCGACCTGTGTCAAGTGAACGGGAAATAAGAAAGAATCCTGCTTCGCAGGATTCTCCGCCTGCGGCGGGGCGCGAAAGCGGCATTCTTCCTTTCCGCCGCAGTGCGTTCCCGCGGCGCGTTTTTTACATAACGGGGAACGAAGTTTCCTGTTATGTAAGAAAACTCTATGTGAATGAACGAACCATTTGCATAGAGTTTTTCTTTTGCTATTTCAAAATTCCTCTTTAGCTCTTTCAGAAGCGATGGTTTTTCGATTATAGGAGACTCTCGATGTTCCCCATTAGAATAGATTGGCTTTGAATAGCGGTGCGGTTTCCTACAGCAGACAAGAATTATATTTCCGGTTCAAGCAGCTCCCGCAGGTACTTTAAAAAGATATTTGCAGCCTTGGAAAACACCTGATATTTTTTCCAGACGATAAAACCGCGAGCCTCTAATTGTGGGAAAAAAGGGCGAAAACAAAGGTTGCTGCCTTGTGTGTTGATAAGCTTGTCATAGCACAGGGCGTATCCAAGTCCTTCATCTACTAACAGAGAAGCGTTAAAAAGCAGGTTGTAAGTGGCCACAATATGCAGTTCCGACTCTTCCCGCTGAAGCCATTGGTTCAGGTATACGTCGTCTCCTTTCTGATGGGAAACAATAAGAGGTTTATCCCACAAATCTTCCGGGCAGATAGTTTCTTTTTCTGCCAGGGGAGAATCCTTACGCATTAAAACACCCCAGGTATCTTTGATTGGAACCGGGATGGCCTCATATTTCTGCGGATCGATCTCCGTAAAAAGCAGCCCAAAATCAATAATCCCCTTATCCAGATATTCTAATACATGTTCTGCATTACCGCTGGAGATGTTATATCGAATATCTGGATATTTTTGCTGCAATTTTTTTGCGACCTTAGCAAAAAGACGAACTATCTCCGTTTCACCGGTTCCAATAAATACATTGCCTGCGATGGTTTCATTAGAGCCGGTTATTTCTTCTTCCGTCCGCCGCATAAGCAAGAGCATTTCTTCTGCACGCTTACGCAGAATCATGCCTTCCTCTGTCAAAATAACCTTGCGTGAACCTTTGACTCCACGGATTAAAAGCTGTTTTCCTAACTCATCCTCCAAATTTTTGAGTTGTGTGGACAAGGCCGGCTGAGAGATGTGCAAGGATTCAGCGGCTGCGGTAATATTTTGTTCCCTGGCCACTGCTAAAAAGTATTCCAGCAAACGCAGTTCCATTTAGATATCCTCCTGCATTCAGTATACCGAAAAATTCTATAAAAATCAATTATGAATAATGATAATGAATAAGTATTTTATATGCTATTTTGAAGCGGATATACTGAGCTTATAGAAACGAAAGTGTAAGGAGGATTTCAAAATGACGCATAAACGCTTGCAAAAAAGCGGAATACTCTGCCTTTCCTTTTTATTTGGTATCACAATGTTAATGACTGGATGCAGAGAAAGGACGGATGACCATATGCCGAACGCAGAGAATAACAGAACTGCTCAAACTTCACCGGATGCAGAAAACGTCCATCTGATCTCTCCCGCTTCGGAGATTGCGGAATTGGAGGATGGTTTCTCTGCCGTCCGGTATGACGGAGATTACGGCTTTGACGAATTCCTCGCCGGCGGCGGCGCTTCATCTGATGGAGAAGTCGTTGAGTATCTTGCAAATAATCTTCTCTCCGATTTGAATTTGGGGGACCTGCTGGGTGGTATTTTTGGATGCAGCACCATTGCGGTACAAAGTCCTGATGGAGATGCCCTGTTTGGACGCAATTTTGATTGGAAGAACTGCGAAGCCATGGTTGTGGAATCCCATCCAGAAAACGGCCATGCTTCTCTTTCTACTGTTAATATGGATTTCATCTCCCAGAACGTGGGCGGCGGCATGGTAGGGATGGCTCTGAATTTGGACGAGTTCAAAACACTCGCTGCCCTGTATGCTCCGCTGGACGGGATGAACGAAGCCGGCTTGGCTGTATCCGTGAATATGATTCAAGACAGCGCTGTCATTGAGCAGAATACGGATAAGCCGGACATTACCACTACAACAGCAATCCGCCTGCTGCTAGATAAGGCTGGGAGCGTGGATGAGGTGCTGGAGCTGCTCAGGCAATACGATCTCCATGGTTCTATGGGCATGATGATCCATTTCGCCATAGCAGATTCTGCCGGCCGCAGTGTGGCAGTGGAATATGTGGACAATGAAATGGTTATCACGGAAACGCCGGTACTGACAAACTTCTATCTGGCAGAAGGAGAGAAACAGGGGATTGGAACGGAACAATCCCACGAACGGTATGATATTCTGAGAAATAAGCTGGAGGAAACCCCTCAGATGGAAATGGAAGATGTCAGAGATGCCCTGGACCGTGTGAGCAAGGATAATTTTGGTGAGTTTGAATCCACCGAGTGGAGTATCGTTATGAACCTGTCTGAAGGAGAGGCCCGGTATTATCACCGGGAAAATTATAACCGGAACTACACTTTCCGATTAGAATCTCGATAGAAAGGAGCGGCCAAAATGAACTGTCTGAAAACACTAAAAGATTTATTTGTATTTATGAAAAACACCCGTTTGCCGGAATCACAAATGAAGGAGCTGCAAAATCGAAAGCTTCGGATGCTGCTCCATTTCGCTTGGGAACACTCTGCTTTTTACCGGCGTACTTTTGAAAAAGCTGGCATCACAGAAGAACAGCTGGACAATTTGCCCCTTTCCTCCTTCCCCACTATTGATAAATCAGTTTTGATGGAGCACTTTGACGAGCTTATCACAGTACAGGATTCGCACCAAGAGGATCTTAGAAAATTTGACGCGGAAACCCAGGCGGACCGCAAGCCTTATCTTGGAAAATATCATGTCGTACATTCTTCCGGCAGTACAGGGAAACCCGGGTACTTCATCTATGATGAACCGGCTTGGCACACCATGCTCCTGGGGATTATACGGGGTGCCTTATGGAACATGACTGTGCCGCAGATTCTGAACTTGCTGGCCGGGAGGCCGCGTATTATTTACATAGCTGCCACAGATGGCCGTTACGGCGGAGCTATGGCTGTGGGAGATGGCATTGACGGCGTGGGAGCCAAGCAGATGTATCTGGACATCAAAACTCCCCTGGATGATTGGATTGATAATGTTCGGAGGTTCCGCCCCAACATCATCATCGGCTATCCGTCCGCCATTAAGATTTTGGCAGAATTAGCTGCAAAAGGCAAGGTGCAGGTACAAATCAAGCGGGTGATCTCCTGCGGGGAACCCTTAAGCTGTGGACTCAGGAATTTTCTTGAAAAAACCTTTCACTGTCCTGTCATCAATATCTATGGGGCCAGTGAGTCCCTGGCTCTCGGTGTAGAAACTGGGATGGAAGACGGCATGCTGCTGTTTGATGACCTAAATATCATTGAAGTGGAAAAAGGAGCCATGTACCTGACAAGCCTCTATAACTTTGCCCAGCCGCTGATCCGCTACCGCATTTCAGACTATCTGGTGCTCAAAGAGCCCATGGCGGGAAGCCCTTTTACCCGCGCAGAAATTTTACTGGGACGCAGTGAGGATCTTTTGTGGTTTGAGGACGGGACCGGGCATCGTGATTTTCTGCATCCGCTGGCGATAGAGGGCTTCTGTATCGAAGGATTACTGGATTATCAGTTCCGGCAAAATGCTTCTGATTCCTTTGAAATGTTGGCTGAAGCTGCTTCAGAAGAGAAAAAGCCCGCCATTGAGGCAGAAATGCTCCTCCAGATGGAGGGAATTATGCGAGAGAAAAATTTAAGCTATGTAAAGTTTGCCGTGCGTTTTGTGGATGAGATTCTTCCCAGTCCGTTTACAGGAAAAAAGCCGCTGATTGTCCCATATGAGAAAACAGAAATGGAGGAAGCGGTATGAGAGAAGCCTTGCTGACAGCCGAAGAAATCACAAAAATCTATCCCGGCGCGCAGGAGCCGGTGCTGAACCAGATCAGCGTGAGGATCTGCCAGGGGGATTTTACCATTATCATGGGGCCCTCCGGCGCTGGAAAGTCTACCCTGCTCTATGCACTCAGCGGCATGGACGCTCTCAGCAGTGGAAAAGTGCTGTATAAGGAGCAGGAGTTGGGAACCCTCTCCGAAAAGAAGATGGCGGCCCTGCGGGCTAAAGAATTCGGCTTTGTTTTCCAGCAGCCCCATCTGGTAAGTAACCTGACTTTGTTCGAGAATGTGGCCATAGCCGGTTATTTGGAGAAAGGAAAGTCAGAGAAAACAGTCAAAAAACGGGCAAAATCCCTGCTTGCTCAGATGCATGCAGAAAAAGCGGGGGATCGCCTGCCTTCTCAGGCTTCGGGCGGCGAGGCACAGCGGGCGGCCATTGCCAGAGCTATGATCAATCAGCCTGGACTGCTTTTTGCTGACGAACCCACCGGGGCGCTCAACCGGAAAAACAGCGAAGAGGTGATGGATCTGCTCACTTCCTTAAATCAGAAGGGGCAGAGCATCCTCATGGTAACCCATGATGTGAAAGCGGCCATCCGGGGAACCCGTATCCTTTACCTGGAAGACGGAAAGATCCTGGACGAAATGCCGCTGCCGCCCTTTGATATGAACATGCAGAAAGAGCGGGAAGAAAAAGTCAGCGCATGGCTTACCTCTCTGTCCTGGTAAGGGGGCATGGTATGGAAATCAAGACATTGCTAAAATCCAATATCAACTCCCATCGGGGATCCATACTTGGCGTGTTTATTCTGATTCTGCTGGTTTCACTGTCTCTAGGAACCGTACTGACAGTATGGAATAATTCCAGCCGCTATGTGGACAGTGAGATGAACCGGTTGGGCTATGGGGATATCACTGCCTGGGTATCAGGGCTTTCGCAGACAGCTCCTTTAGCGGAGGAAATTTCTGCCTTGGACGAAGTGCAATCAGTTGGGGTACAATCCCTTATCTTCTCCGAATATGAAATCGGTGACCAGGAGTCAGACAGCGAAGGCCAGCTGATTACCTATGACCCAGCGCACTATCCCTACAAATTCTTTGCTGATGATTTGTCCGGCTACAGGGAGGCCCCTGCAGAAATTGTGTCAGGAGAAGTCTATGCTTCTGCCTCTGCGGCATCCATGTTTGGGGTGCAGGTTGGGGACTCCATCACCTTTCCCATTGCCCGCAGCGGAGGAGATATGAGCTTTACTGTGGCGGGATTTTACGAAGACCCCTTTATGGGCAGCTCCATGATCGGAATGAAAGGGTTTCTGATAAACGGGCAGGATCATGAGGAAATCATCGGGATGATTGAGGAATCCGGCGCGGACAGCCTGGCTCGTGAAGGGTTTATGCTGCACATTTCTCAAGTTTATGGCAGCGCCTTGACCGCCGCACAGTTCAATGCTTTATTGAATGAGAATACCAGCCTGACAAGCTATGTGGAGTTTACCCACAGCCGTGAATCTATCTCTGGCTTTATGCTGACTTTGCAGAATGTGTTCACCAGCCTCTTGCTGGCCTTTGTGGCAATTCTGCTTCTGGCGTCCATGGCGGTGCTCTCCCACAGCATCGGCAGCACCATCGAGCAGGATTATAAGAATATGGGAATCCTCAAAACCATGAGGTTTACCAGCGGAAAACTGAGAAAAATTCAGCTTTTGCAGTACTTTATCACCACACTGTGCGGTATGGGAGTGGGGCTGCTTCTTTCTATCCCAGCAGCCGGCCTGATTTGCACAATGACAGTGACTGCCACCGGATTGCTGATTCCATCTGCACTGCCCGCCTCCATTTGCCTGACTGCCTTAGCGGCAATTCTTCTCCTGCTGATGGGCTTCGTTTGGTTCCGCACTGGGACGATCCGCCGGATTTCTCCCGTAAACGCCATCCGCGGGACCTGGAAGAAATCCCAGGAAAGCAAAAGGGCGGCTTTCCCCATCCAAAAGAAAGGGCTTCCGTTCTGGCTTGCCCTGCGGCAGCTTCTCAGCGGCAGGCGCCGGTACATGGGAGCCTGTCTGGCGGCAGTATTGCTGGTGTTCTTTGCTTCACTCATTGGCCGGGTAAACGCCTGGCTGGGACCAAACGGTGAGGGGTTAATGGACGCCTTTAACCCCTCCGATCTGCACATTGCCGCCCAGCCTATGAGGGAAACAGCCACCCGCCAGGTAGAACAGACCATTGAGAGTTACACATCCATTATCGATTCCTATGATTTGGCCATGCCCAGCGTTTCCGTAAATGGTGTGGACATGACTGCCAACGTGATTTCAGAGCCGGAACAGTTTCATCTGCTCTCCGGGCAAACCTGCCGGGAGGCAGATGAAGTAGTGCTGACGGAATTTGTGGCGGCAGATTTAGGCGTCTCTGTTGGAGATAGCATTATCGTGGCAGGGGCGCTCGGCAGCGGAGAATATGTGGTCAGCGGTATTTATCAGTGCGCCAACGATATGGGAATGAACATCGGTATGAACCGGGAGGGTTATGATCGGATTGGCGAAGAATCTCCTTCCATATGGTGTACCCACTATTTTTTGGCCGACCTGTCTCTCAAGCCGGAGATTATGCAGGCTCTTCAGGATACTTACGGAGGAGATGTGTACCTCCATGAAAATTCCTGGCCAGGGCTTGCCGGTATTCTTTCCGCCATGCAGGCGCTGATGATTTTCCTGTATGCTATGGTGATTCTCTTTGTGCTGGTGGTCACACTGCTGACAGCGGGAAATCTGCTGCAGGCCGAGCAAAGGGATCTGAGCATTTACCGTGCCATGGGCTTTTCATCCGGGCAGCTGAGGTGTTCCTTTGCCCTGCGTTTTGGGATGATCGCCCTGTTGGGCAGCACTTTGGGGACAATTCTCAGCGCTTTCCTCACCGACCCGCTGGTGGCGATGCTTATGCGGATGGAGGGCATCAGCAATTTTTCCTCCCAGCCGGATATCTTTACCGCAGTGCTTCCGGGGATTGTGGTGATAGTTCTGTTTCTTCTGTTTGCTTATTCAGCAGCAGGAAAAATTGGGAAAACGTCTCTCGCTTTATTGGCGGAAGAATAAAGCAATTCCATTTGATTTAATTATGGAAAACGATAAAGTATAAGTATTTGATATTTAATCTTGCGGCTACTAAACTATAGATGGAAAGAAAAAATACAGCAAAAGAAGGAGCTGAAATACTATGAAAAATCCGTTTGCAGCCTTGATAGGCGTGTTTCTGACACTCAGTATTGCAATGGCAGGATGCAGCAGTTCATCCGGCTCAGCCGAATCCAGTTCTTCTGAGGAAAACAATCGTGTTTCTTCCTCTCAGACGGCCAGCCGTTCCAGTGAAGAGGAGGACAATATTCCGGTTTCAAATACCACGGAGTTAACAGTTCGATTTGGCGATGATGGCGAACCATTCGTCATGCACCTGGAGAAAAATTCTACTGCGGAGGCCATCGCTGGCTATGTTGGCACTTCAGATTGGCGGCTGCCGGTTTACAGCTATGATGAATCCGATGTGATGGAATATTACGATATCCCCAGCCGGTATGAGATTCCTGACAACAGCGAAACCGCAACAAAAGCCCATGCAGGCGATGTAAAGATCGCAGGCTGCGACATCGTTTCTCCAGAGTTCGGCTGGTCTGTCCGGGGTATCGAGATGGAAGATTGTGATGCCGAGAGCGAATATTTCATGATGCGTTCTGCCAACCTGCACTTTACGAATGTACGCATGAAAGGGAAATATTCTTTCCAGTACATTGAAAATTCTGTTTTTGAAAACTGCATCTTCGATACCAAGGATGCTTTCTGGCATGCGAGAAATATCACCGTCCGCAACAGTGTTGTGAAAGGCGAATACTTGGCTTGGTACTGCGAGAATGTTACTTTTGAAAACTGTAAAATCATCGGTACACAGCCCCTGTGCTACTGCAGGGGATTGAAGCTTGTGGGCTGTGAGATGATCGACTGCGATCTGGCCTTTGAGCGCAGCGAGGTAGAAGCTACGGTTACAACGCCGGTTATCAGCATCAAAAATCCTTTGTCCGGATATATTGCTGTTCCGGCTGTAGGTGAAATTATCCGGGATATTGAAGAAGCCAAGGGAACCGTGCAGGTGCAGAAACAAGAGGCTAAAAGCGTCTGCGCTTGTGCATGAGAGCGTAAAAGGGAGGCCTCGCAGTCTCCCTTGGGTTCTCGAAAGCGGACGGATAGAGCGACGGTATCTGCCTGGCAGCCGGGGTGTTTCTGGGAACCTGCTTTTGGTGGGGAACCCTTGCTGTCCTAACTCTTTTTATCAAAAGAAGGGCAGCCAAATTTCAGCTTCATACTGTGAACCGCATTTTTGGCGGAATCCTTTGTGCCTTTGGAATCATCGTTTTTGTCAGGCTGTTTCTATAAATCATTCTATTAAGAAAGTGGTGATAAAACTATGAAAAAAGCAATACCCCTGACACTGGCTGTTCTTATGTCTTTGTCGGTGCTGCTTACAGGCTGCGGCAGCAGTGAGCAGGCAGAGAGCACTTCAGAAAGCAGTTCTGCTGCCCAAATGGAAGATACCTCTTCTTCTGAAGCGGAATCATCTTCAGAGCCGGAAGCATCAGAGCCGGAAGCACCAGAATCGAATATCGTGCCGGAAGAACCAGAGGAATCAGATTTCAGCACAGTGCCGGAATCAGGGGACGTGGAAAATGGGCAGGTTGAGGAGGAAAACAGCGAAATGCAGATGAATGTACAGGTCGGCGGCAGCACTTTTACTGCCACTTTGGAAGAAAATGCAGCGGCGGATGCGCTGGTGGATATGATGGAACAAGGCCCCGTCACCATTCAGATGAGCGACTATTCCGGTTTTGAAAAAGTCGGGCCTCTGGGAACGAGCCTTCCTGCCAGCAGCCAGCAAACCACCACCCAGGCCGGGGATATTGTGCTGTATCAGGGCAATCAAATCGTTATGTTCTACGGCTCTAATTCCTGGAGCTATACCCGGTTGGGCCATATCAATGATCTTACTGGCTGGAAAGAGGCTTTGGGAAACGGCGATGTGACCGTCACCTTATCTTTGGAGGATTAAGCGATGAAAATAAAAGCAACACCGGCTGCTTCTAAATTTACTATATCAGGGAGCAGGTGCTTTACCGGATCCCTTTGAGGATTGGAGGGGAGTCCTTAAATGAATCGGAACCGGTGCGATCTGACACGCCGGTTCCGACTAAAATTCTTTTTAATTCCTATAGGACGCTGCCTGAATCCCGTCCTTCTTTTTCTGATGTCTTTTTACTATACCTTCTGTCTTATTCCCTGACGCTTCCCGGTTTACCCGTATGAGCCGCCTCCCGTTCTGCGCCCTTTGGCCCCTACTCTGTTTTCTTCGGCGCTGCATCGCCTGTCAGACGCTCAAATACCATGTCGTACCCATCGTTTCCATAATTTAAGGAACGGTTTACCCGGCTTATCGTAGCTGTGGATGCCCCCGTCTTTTCCGCAATCTCCAGGTATGTTCTCTTTTCCCTGAGCATCTTGGCCACCTCATATCTCTGGGAGAACGAGAGAATCTCATTTACTGTACACACATCCTCGAAAAAGCTGTAGCACTCCTCCGTATTTTTCAGTGTCAGAATAGCCTGAAAGAGATGATCAACAGCCTCTGTCTTTATCTTCTTATTCATGTATACAACTCCTTCTCAAATCTATAGTCCGTTATGGTTAATTTTAGCATACTAAAGTTGTAAAGTCCATAGTCAAAAGATAAAGAATCTATAAATTTAAGCCCATCCTTAAGCCACCGCAGAGTTTGACGCCTCCGTGGCTTTCCTTTACATCTCTCTTCACCTTTTTTCCTGTCCCTCTATACTATATTACTATCAAATCACAACCGGGAGGATCTACATGAAACGATCTGCTTTTGCAGCGGCGGCAGCCCTTCTTCTGGCCTCTGCCACGCTTTTTGGCTGTTCCGAAAAGACGGACGGCCTTACGCCTGTCACCTTAAATGAAGTTGCCCATTCTATCTTCTATGCCCCCCAGTACGCAGCCATTGAGCTGGGATATTTTGAGGAGGAGGGAATTGACCTGACCCTTGTGAACGGAGGCGGGGCCGACAAGGTCATGACTTCGCTGATTTCCGGGGACGCCGACATCGGCTTTATGGGCTCCGAGTCCAGCATTTACGTCTACCAGCAGGGTTCTGAGGACTACGCCGTAAACTTTGCCCAGCTTACACAGAGGGCGGGAAACTTTCTGGTGGCCCGCACGCCGGACGACAGCTTTACATGGGATAAGCTGAAAGGAAAGACCGTGCTTGGAGGCAGGGCAGGCGGCATGCCGGAAATGATCTTCGAGTTCATCCTGAGGAAAAACGGGATTGATCCAAAAACGGATCTGACCATCGACCAGAGCATCGACTTCGGCCTGACAGCCGCCGCATTTACGGGAAATGATGCGGACTACACCGTGGAGTTTGAACCTCACGCCACCTCCCTGGAGCTGGAGGGCGAGGGCTATGTGGTAGCTTCCCTGGGAGTGGACTCCGGCTATGTTCCCTACACGGCTTACAGCGCAAAGAGAAGCTATATTTCAGAAAACCCTGAAATCATTCAGTCCTTCACCAATGCCATCCAGAAAGGTCTGGAGTATGTCAATTCCCATTCCTCCAAGGAGATCGCAAAGGTCATAAAGCCCCAGTTTCCGGAAACCGATGAGGCTGTCATCGCTGCGATTGTAGAGCGCTACAAATCCCAGGATACCTGGAAGGGCGACACCATATTCGAGGAAGAAAGCTTCGATCTGCTGCAGAATATTCTCGAGGAATCCGGAGAGCTCAAGGCCCGTGTTCCCTACTATGACCTGGTAACCACGCAGTTTTCTGAGGAAGCGCTGTAATAGCAGCAGCTTTCCCTGGCCATACCTTCGCTCCTGTGCTAAACTATTCCTAAGCCCGGCATCACAGCCCCATGGAGATGTCCGGCATTCTTATATCTTTGACATTTTCGACAGAGAGGAGAACGGCATGGGATTAAAACCGATCTGCTATGATTCCTGGGAGCGCAGGGAATACCTTGAATTTTTCAGAAAAACATCGATCTATATGACGGTGCGCATCGATATTACGGCTCTCTATGAGGCTGTAAAGCACCGGGGGCTGCGTCTGTACCCGGCTTTAGTCTACTGTGCAGCCAAAACAGTCAACAGCCATCCGGAATTCCGGTACGGAAGAGACAGTCAGGGGAACATCGGCATCTGGGACAGAATCGACCCGTACTATACAGTTCCCCGCAAAGGCGCCCCCGGACATTTCTCCATGAAACTCACAGAATTCTGCCCTGATTTTTCCCAGTTCTACCATGCCTTTGAGAAGGACTATGCCCTGGCAGAAAACTGCGGCAGGCTTCTGTGCGACAGCACGATTCCCGAAAATATCTGCGGCATCTCGATTGTTCCGGATCTATCTTTTGAGGGGTTCAGCTTCAGCGGTGACACGAAGGAGGATTTTATCCCCTTTGCCATGTTTGGCCAGCTGACCTCTGACGGCGGACGCATTACCCTTCCGGTGGGAGGAGAATTCTCCCATGCGGTCAATGACGGGTTCCACGTAAGCCTCTTTTTCAGAGAACTGGAGCAGAATGCCAGAGAGCTTTTCAGATGACTGGAGAGAGAGTCTCTCCTCCGCCTCTTTTTTAACTGCCCCTCTGCACAAAAAGGGAGAAGACTGACTGTCCCTTCCATCGGAACAATCAGTCTTCTCCCTCTCTCTTTCCCTATTTCTCCCTATTTCTATTTCTTTTTCTTCTCCAGGAAGTCATTCAGCTCGCTGTTCAAAATATCCGTGATAAACATATGTCCCGGCGCGTGGGTAATCACGATCGGCGGCTTGGCGTGCTCCACTGCCGCCTGCGGCGTAACACCACAGGCCCAGAATACGGGGATCTCCCCCTCCCGGATCTCCACCGGATCGCCGTAGTCCGGTTTTGTGATGTCTTTAATTCCGATATCGGCCGGATCGCCCATGTGGACCGGACAGCCGTGTACATTGGGATACCGCTCGGTAATCTCCCATGCCTTCTTTGCGTCCTCCGGCGTCATGGGTCTCATGCTCACAACTGTCGGCCCCTCAAAGACGCCTGCCGGCTCACAGGGAATGTTGGACTTGTACATGGGCACATTGCAGCCCATGGAAATGTGGCGCACGTCTATGCCCTCCCGCAGCAGTGCCTCCTCAAAGGAGAAGCTGCAGCCGATCAGAAATCCCACAAAATCATCCTCCCAGTAGGAGGAAGCATCCGTCACCTCATCCACCTTGACGCCGTTTTTATAGATAAAATACCGTGGAATATCTGTCACCAGATTAGCCCCCTCACCCATATCGTGGACTTCAGGGCTTCCCTCCACAATCTCCAGAATCGGGCAGGGCTTTGGATTCTTTCTCGCAAATTCCTTAAAATCATCTGCGTACTTCTTCGGGAGAATTACAAGATTTGCCTGGGCATATCCCCCGCACATACCGGCTGTGGGACGTGTAATTTCTCCTCTCCTGATAAGCTCCCTCACCTCTTTCGGTGACATCTTGCTGTAATCTGCCATTGAAACCCCTCCTGTTTTCCCGCGGCGCAGACCGCCGCGAATCTTCAGTTTTTGTGAAATTTTACATAAAATTAAAATAATTGTTTTACTTTATTATACAAAACGCTTCCATTTCTGTCAACCGAAACCGGAGCCTTCCCCTGCCGGGCTGACAGCAGAGGGCGGCCCCGGTTCTCCCCCAGACACTCTACAGAAGCGCCGCCTCCCAAACCTCTCTTATGACATCGAAAAAGGTCTCCTTGGGAACCTCTTGCGCTGCCACCACATCTACCTGGCCAATCTCCTTCCCGTTCAGGCGGTAGACCAGCTTTCCTACAATCTCTCCCTCCTGCACCGGAGCTTTAAGCTCCGTCTCAAATATCCACTCTTTCTCAATTCCTGAAAAATCCTCCCCTGAGGTTCCCAGATAGGAAAACGGCTTGTCGATCCTTACAGGAACCGTGTCCTGCACGCCTCCCAGTATCTGTACCTCCGGTATCTCCCCCACATCCTCGTCTATATAAAGACGGCAGTTTGCATAGCCGTAATTTAAGAGAGTCACTGCGTCGTTGAATCTGGCCTTATAGTCCGGCGCAGCCAGGATAACGGCAATCAGCTCCACCCCGTCCTTTCGCGCCGTGGCCGACAGACAGTATTTTGCCGTGGAGGTGGAGCCTGTTTTCAGACCCGTCACCTCAAAGTTTGTGGCCATCTTCAGCAGCTTATTCGTATTGGAGAGGCCGAACTCCTTAGTTCCCTGCTTCGTCACATGGGTAATGTTTTCCATCCAGATAGTCGAATAATTAAAAATTTCAGGGTACTTCGTGATCAGCTCCCTTGTCATCAGGGCAATATCCCTGGCGGACATGGCATGGGAGGCCGAATCGGTCAGCCCGCAGCAGTCCTCAAAATTGGCGTGCTCCATCCCCAGCCCCTTCGCCCTTTCATTCATCATCTGTACAAAAGATGCCTCATCCCCGGCTATGTACTCTGCCATTGCCACCGAGGCGTCATTTCCCGACGCGATGACAATGCACTTGATCAGCGTTTCCACCGTCTGTACCTCCCCCTCCTCGAGAAAGACCTGGGAGCCTCCCATGGACTTGGCGTGGGCGCTTGTCACCACCTCGTCCGTGAGGGCAATCTTTCCTGACTTGAGGGCGTCAAAGGTTAAAAGCAGTGTCATAATCTTTGTGACACTGGCAGGATTTCTCGCCTCGTCCGCATTTTTTTCATACAGCACTGTTCCTGTGGAGGCCTCCATCAGGATCCCGCAGGGCGCCTGAATCTGCGGCCCTTCCAGGGCAGCGGACGCAGGCGCCGACACCTCCGCTCCTATCTCCGGCTTCTGTGCAAAGGCACTTTGGCATAAAACAGCTGCAAGCAGGAGCGCTGCACATATGACAGACAGGATTCTCTTCATACAATCTGTCCCCCGACTCTAAACATATCCTCTTTCATCAGCATATGGACGCATCCTTTGTCCCTATTCCAGTTTTAAATGAATACTTCTTTGATTTCCTCCCCAACGCTCTGCCATTTCTGACAAAAATTTCTGAAATTCGTAATAAACATTAATGACACATTCCCGCAGGCTATGCTATAATAGTTGAACAGAAAGAGGCTGCGCGCTTCTGCCCTTTGGGGAATCCATATGGCGCGGCACCCGCAGGACAGGCAGCTGAGTTTGCAGTCACAGCCTCCTGCCATATATGAAACTTTATCAGCGCAGACGTTATTTACCAGTTACCGGCAAAGACGCGCCGCCTGCCTGATGCCTGAAAAAGGCAGCCAGGCAGGCAGCGCACGTTCTGCCTTTTTTGCTGTTCAGGGCCTGTCTGACTTCAGGGCGGCAGAGATGAAAAGCCGTTTCACCGCCAGGCACATCCTGAAGCATAAAACCACAGAACACAGAAACAAAGGAGATTGTCTATGAAAAACCAATATCTAAACCGCAGAGGGTGGAGCAGGCGCCGCCGCAGCCGCCGTCCCCGCAGACTCCCTCTGATTCTGCTTGGAATTGCAGTCCTTGGACTCATTCTGGCAGGAATCTTTATCGTTGTGAGCAGAGGCAACTTTGAAACATCCGGCCTGTTCCCCACGCCGTCAGAAACAGGAAGCGGCACACAGGGCCAGACAGAGCCGTCTGAAGCGCCGCTCTCTCCAGAGGAAGAACTTGCCTACCAGCTTGAGCAGGCAGAGCTTCTGGCTGCCGGCTATGACTATGACGGAGCCATCGCTCTCCTCTCCGAAAACGAGGCCATAAAGGACAACGAGCAGGTAACCGCAGCCATCGCTGAATACGAGGCCGCCAAATCCACTCTGGTAAGGGTCGATCCATACAAGGTAACCCATGTATTCTTCCACTCCCTGATTATGGACACCTCCAAGGCCTTTGACGGAGACAGGAAACAGAACGGCTACAATCAGATGATGACCACCAAGGAGGAATTTGAGAAGATCCTCCAGTCCATGTACGACCGCGGTTTTGTCCTTGTAAGTCTCCACGACATCGCCTATGAGACCACAGACGAAAACGGAAATCCCATCTTCACAGAGGGCAATATTATGCTGCCTCCGGGAAAACAGGCCTTTGTCATGTCCCAGGACGACGTCTGCTATTACGAGTACATGGAAGGCGACGGCTTTGCATCCCGCATGGTTGTCGGGGAGGACGGAAAGCCTGTCTGCGAGATGAAGATGGATGACGGAAGCGTTTCCACAGGCGCCTACGATCTCGTTCCCCTGTTGGACGAATTTATTGAGGAACACCCGGATTTCTCCTACAAGGGAGCCAAGGCTGTCATCGCCTTCACCGGCTACAATGGAATCCTCGGCTACCGCACGGCAGCTTCCTACAATACGGATGAGTATAAGGCTGCCCATCCTGATTTCGATTATGAGGCAGAGCGTGAAAATGCCGCCAGAGTAGCCCAGGCCTTAAAGGATGACGGCTACGAGCTGGCCAGCCACAGCTGGGGCCACAGAGATATGGGCTCCATCTCCATGGAGGACTTCATCGCGGACACAGACAAATGGGATACAGAGGTTGCTCCTCTCGTCGGAGGCACCGACATTATCCTGTTCCCCTTCGGAAGTGATATAGGAGGCTGGCGTCCCTATGCCGAGGACAATGAACGGCTTCTCTATCTCAAGTCCAAGGGCTTCCGCTACTTCTGCAACGTGGACTCCGCCCAGTACTTTGTCCAGATCGGAACAGACCACTTCCGCCAGGGCAGACGCAATCTGGACGGCTACCGGATGTACTATGATCTTCCGGAAACAAATCCGGTCAAGACCCATTTAAGCGATCTCTTCGACGTGACCCAGGTGTTCGACCAAAGCAGGCCCACTCCTGTGCCGCCGATGTCGTAAACATAAAAACCGGCTGCCTTTAGGCCGCCGCAGGCTCATATGCAGGGCGCCTGCAGGGACAGATTCTCTATCTTCCCCTGCAGACGCCCTGTTTTTTGCTCTGCAGAAAGACCTTCCCGTCAGGTCCGGCCGACAGCAGAAAACTGCTATTCACAGAAAGCATAGCTTATAGTCAGATATATTGTTCTTCATCTCTGCCTATGCTATACTTTTATCGGAGGTAAGGCAGATGGAACTTCGCGTATTAAATTATTTTTTGACAATCGCAAGAGAAGAAAATTTTACGAGAGCAGCCCGGCAGCTTCATGTCACACAGCCTACATTGTCACGGCAGATTGCCGATTTGGAACAGGAACTGGGCGTAAAACTGTTTGTCCGCAGCAATCATAATATTATTTTGACCGAGGACGGAATGATATTAAAGCGCCGCGCACAGGAGATTCTGTCCCTGGCAGATAAAACAAAGCGGGATTTTCTGCAGAAAGACGAGGCTCTCTCCGGCACCATTTCAATCGGCAGCGGAGAGTTTCGCTCCACAGAATATTTAGCAAAAATCATCGCCGGGTTCCGCAGAAAATATCCCAATGTAACGTATGAGATATACAGCGGAAATGCAAATAACATCCGGGACTATATTGAAAGAGGACACTTAGACATCGGGTTAATGTCAGAGCCTATTGACATGCGCAAATATAACTTTGTCAATATGCCGATTAAAGAGCAATGGGGTTTGTTTGCTCCAGTCGATTCTCCTCTTTCTGAAAAAGAAAGCATAAGTCCTGAAGATCTGAAAGGAATGTCGATTGTGACTGCAACAGGCGATTTCAACCAAAGCCGTATCGGAAAATGGCTTGGCGACTGCAGAGAACAGGTGGAAATCGCAGCGACGGCGAATCTTCCTTATAACGAAGCCGTGCTGGTGAAAGAAAACATAGGCGTAATGCTCAGCATAAACTTAAACTGCACCTACGAAAATCTGCGCTTTATCCCATTACGCCCTGCTCTGGAAGTTTCGACGGCCTTAGCATGGAAAAAAGAGCAGATATTTTCTGCTACAACCTCCGCCTTTATCGATTTTGCATCACAATACCTAAAAGGCATATCTTATGATGAAATATAAGTATTAGACATTCCACACAGGCAAATTTATAATAAAGGTGTTCCAGGACGGAGCACCTTTATTTTTATTTTTTGTTTTTGTCTTTATTTTATTTCTACTTTTATCACTGTTTTTTTTCTATCGGGAAGGAGGGTTGAAATGACGATTAACGAGGCGAGCGAGCGATATAAAATCCCCATTAAAATCCTGCAGGAATACAAAAGCTGGGGGCTGTGCGGCGAAGTCAAAAAAGTTATGGGCTCGTGGCATTATGATGAGAGCGATATGGAACGGCTGAGCACCATTATGACGCTTCACGACATCGGCTTTTCCAATGACGAGGTGAAAAAATATATGCAGCTTCTTCTGAAGGGAAAATCAACCGAGAAAGAACGGCTGAAAATGCTGAGCGAAAAGAGAAACGGCACACTGGATGAAATCCATTTCAAGGAACGGCAGTTAGACCGCCTGGATTATCTCCGGTTTGAAATACAAAAGGCAATGAAGGCTTGAAAGGGGCAGAACGCTATGAAAACCATTGAAAATAAAACCTTTGACGAAGAGAGAGCTCTTTATGGCGCGCGTGATATTCTCGTAAAAGACTGCGCTTTTGACGGCCCTGCTGACGGGGAGAGCGCATTTAAGGAATCCAGAGATGTTGCAGTCGATCACTGCTTTTTCAATCTCCGCTATCCGTTCTGGCACGACACGGATCTGAAAATTGAAAACTCGGAAATGACCGAGCTTTGCAGAGCAGCTCTCTGGTACTCTGAAAATGTGGAGATCAGCCATACCAGACTCCACGGAATTAAGGCCCTCCGCGAATGTGCAAATATTAAAATGCGCGGCTGCGACATCCTTTCACCGGAATTCGGCTGGTCGGTGCACGGTATCTCCATGGAGGACTGCACCGCCGATAGCGAATATTTTATGCTCCGCTCTGATCACCTGTCCTTCCGCAATATCCGCATGAAAGGCAAATATTCCTTT
Organism: Clostridium sp. AM29-11AC; assembly: GCF_003480545.1. Classification (NCBI taxonomy): domain Bacteria; kingdom Bacillati; phylum Bacillota; class Clostridia; order Eubacteriales; family Clostridiaceae; genus Clostridium; species Clostridium sp. AM29-11AC. The sequence continues at coordinate 169,506 of NZ_QUJI01000002.1, read as the reverse complement.
CAGTATATCACCGATTCCGTTTTTGAAAACTGCGTGTTCGACACGAAGGACGCTTTCTGGCACACCAGAAACATTACCGTGCGAAACAGCACTGTGAAAGGTGAATACCTGGCGTGGTACAGCGAAAATATCACCTTTGAAAACTGCAGAATCATCGGCACCCAGCCCCTTTGCTACTGCAAAAATCTGAAGCTCGTAAACTGCGAAATGATCGAAACCGATCTAAGCTTTGAGCGCTCCCAGGTAGAGGCAACTCTCACTGCTCCAATCGTCAGCATTAAAAATCCCCTGTCCGGACATATCTATGTGCCCCAGGTCAGCCAGATCATTATGGATATCGACGAAGCAAAAGGCCAGGTCATCGTCGGAAAAACGAGCTGTGAGAGTGGAATCAGCACTCACTGAAGGAAAGGGGCTGCACAATATCCATTTTAATATCCATTTTGAACCATAAAGGAAAATTTTTCAAACCAGAAAGGAGTTGTCGCAATGAAAAAAGCATTTACAGTTCTCGCAGCTTTTGCCCTGCTGCTCTCTCTTTCCGCCTGCAGCAGCACGGCAAATGAGGAATCATCCTCTCCCCCACAGCAGTCAGGCAGTCAGACCTCTGCATCTGAGGAAGAATCAGATAGTCCAGGTGCTTCCTCCGGCTCCGCCGAAGAATCGAGTGGACAGACAGATTTTTCCGCGCCCGCCGAAACAGGCTCTGAATCACTGGTCGTTTATTTCTCCTGGTCAGGCAATACTGAAAATGTTGCAAAGTCTGTTCAGAGCCAGACGGATTCCGATATTTTTGAGATTGTGCCTGCCACATCCTACAGCGATGATTATGATACTGTTTTGGATGTGGCACAGGAGGAACAGAAGGAAAACGCGCGCCCTGCAATTTCCGGCAGCATCGAAAACATTGACCAGTATGATGTTGTCTATGTGGGATTCCCCAACTGGTGGGGCGATATGCCGATGATTCTCTATACATTTTTCGATACTTACGACCTGTCAGGAAAAACGATTGCTCCGTTCTGCACCAGCGGAGGAAGCGGTCTTTCCGGAACAGTCAATGAGATAAAATCCCTTGAGCCTGACGCAGCCGTGACAGAGGGGCTTCATATCGGAAGCAGCTCCTCATCCGAGCCCGACGATGCGGTCAGCCAATGGCTGAATGATACAGGACTTGCAAAATAAGAGGACATTTTATTATGAAAATTGATAGGAGGTAATTTTATGCCGCATGTTGATATTACGATGATTCCCGGAAGGGACGATTCAGCTAAAAAAGAGATAGCCCTTAAGGTACAGCAGTTTCTGGCAAAGGAACTGAACATTGACGAAAAATTCGTCTCGGTGTCCATTGAGGATGTTCCGAAGGAAGAGTGGAACGCCCATATGGAGCGCCTGAAAGACAAAAAAATGTTCGTGGAGCCGGGCGTATAAGGAGAGAACAGTTATGAAATACACAAAATTAGGAAATTCTGACCTTCATATATCCCGTATCTGTATGGGGTGTATGGGCTTTGGAGAGGCCGGAAACGGTCAGCACAGCTGGACGGTCGATGAAGAACATTCCCGTGAAATCATCCGAAAAGGCCTGGAACTTGGCATCAACTTCTTTGATACGGCAATCGGCTATCAGAGCGGTACAAGCGAGCAGTATCTCGGCAGGGCCATCAGGGATTTTGCAGAGCGTGACAGCGTGGTGATAGCGACAAAGTTCCTGCCCCGTACCAATGAGGAAATTGAAGCGGGGATCACCGGCCAGCAGCACATCGAAAAAATGCTTGACAAGAGTCTTGAAAATCTCGGCATGGATCATGTTGACTTATACATTTACCATATGTGGGATTACAATACGCCTCTGTACGACATTATGGAGGGGCTGAACAACGCCGTCAAAGCGGGGAAGGCCCGGTACATCGGTATTTCCAACTGCTTTGCCTATCAGCTTGCAAAGGCAAACGCCCTTTCCGAAAAAGAAGGTTTTGCAAAATTTGTATCGGTGCAGGGACATTACAATCTGATCTTCAGGGAGGAAGAACGGGAAATGGCGAAGCTCTGCCGTGAGGATAATATAGCCATGACACCCTACAGCGCACTTGCAGGCGGTCGGCTCTCCAAATACCCCGGCGAAACCTCAAAGCGTTTGCAGGAGGACAGCTATGCGCATCTGAAATACGACGCTACCGCCAGGCAGGACAGCATCATCATCGACCGTGTGATACAGCTTGCCAATAAGCGCGGAGTATCTATGACTGAAATCTCCCTTGCCTGGCTGCTGACAAAGGTTACTGCTCCTGTCGTGGGCGCAACGAAGCTTCACCAGGTTGAGGGCATGGCGAAAGCTGCCGGGCTTACTCTGACTGACGATGAGCTCGCATTTTTAGAGGAACCCTATGTTCCCCACAATCTGGTAGGCGTAATGGCGCAGAACACCCCTGAAGCCGCAAGAGAAAAACACGTGTGGTCTACAGGCAGCCAAAAAATCTGAAAGGAGACAAAAAAATGAATTTAAAGAAAACAGATCCTGAATTTGCAGAACGCTTTGAGCATTTTGCCTTTGATGAAGTTGTAAACGAAGAAAACCAGCAGTTGGAGCCGCCAACCCGCTGTCTGGCAATTTTGGCAGCGCTGATCGGCTGCGGAGGTGTGGATGCCTATAGAGAAATGCTCCCTCAGGCGTTGGAAAACGGCATCACCCCCATAGCGGCAAAGGAGATCGTTTACCAGGCCGCCGACTATCTGGGGTATGGCAGAATGCTGCCGTTTCTGAATGTTACCAATGAGGTGCTGACCGAGAGAGGCATAGAGCTTCCCCTTAACGGACAGGCGACGACTACCCTTGCCGACAGGCTGGAAAAGGGGATCGAGGCACAGGCGGCAATTTTCGGTGAGCATATGAAGGAGGCCTGGAAAACAGGCCATATCAACCGCTGGCTGGCGGCAAACTGCTTTGGCGATTACTACACCCGAACGGGCCTTGGCCTGGCAGAGCGTGAGCTGATTACCTTTTGCTTCCTTATGGCCCAGGGCGGCTGTGAGCCTCAGCTGATTGCCCACGCAAAAGGAAATTTGAATCTTGGAAATGACAGGGACTTTTTGATTCGTGTTGTTTCCGGGTGCCTGCCCTACATCGGTTATCCCCGCAGCCTGAACGCCATTGCCTGCATAGGTAAGGCGGTGGAGGAATGAAACCGAAAGCCGTTATAAAATTAGCCGTCGACGTTTCCATGACACTGGCCCTGCTTTTTTTAATGGGCTATCAGTTTTGGGGAGAAGCGCCCCATGAATGGGTGGGTGCCGGAATGTTCCTTCTTTTTGTGGCCCACCACCTTCTGAACGGGCGCTGGCATAAAACCCTGTTCAAGGGGAAATACAGCGCACTGCGCACTGTGACGCTCTGTGTCGATTTGCTTCTCCTGCTTGCAATGCTCGCTCAGATGTACAGCGGTATTGTGATGTCCCGCTATGTATTTGCCTTCCTGCCGGGGACAGGCGGCATGTCCCTGGCTCGCCGGCTCCATATTCTCGGGGCATATTGGGGCTTTCTCCTGATGAGCGTGCATTTGGGACTTCACTGGAATATGATTTTGGGAATGCTGCGAAAAGCGTTAAAGATAAAAAGTAAAACAAAAAGCCCCAGTATGATCGCCTTCGCCGCAGGATTAATTATCTCCGGATATGGCATATGGGTATTCATCAGCAGAGGTTTCCCCACCTGTCTGTTTTTGAAAAGCGAGTTTGTATTTCTGGATTACAGCGAACCGAGAATTTTCTTTTATATAGATTATCTTGCGCTTATGGGACTTTGTATTTTTATCGCTCACTACAGTACAAAGCTCATGGCGCAGTTACAAAAGCGAAGAAGTCATAACGGGATTTGAAATTTCAGCCTTGCCGCCTGTACAGAGCAGAAAACGGACTCCGAAGAGTCCGTTTTCTGCTGTATCATCCATCTTTTTAAAACTGTACAATCTCTTTAATGGGCTCTGCCGGCTCCACATAGTCAGCGTAAAGCATCGGCCCCTCTCCCTCATACTCAGGGCTGTACTCGTACTCCACACGGGCCTTTACCTTCACCCACTGCTTTGTCTCCAGGAGCCTTGCGTTCTTGGCCTTGCACATAAATCCAAGGAAGGTCATGTCGGCCTCGCAGCAGGTCATGGCCATGCGCCCAGGCACAAAGTAATTCTTCGGGAAGTCCGGTGTCTTTAACACCATGGCTGTAAATTCCACCACCTTGCCCCGGTAGCGATCCGGCTTGTCCAATGCGTCGATATACCAGATTCCATAGGCCTCCGGGGAGATCTCAATTACATCGGCATTTACATCGTACGGCAGATCCGCTTCTGTCACTTCCTCTATCTGACCCTCAGAGTCCTCAAAAATAATCTCTACCTGCGGATTCATCCCCTTGAGGGTTCTTCTGTAGGTATCCAGATCCTCTATGTCGTCGCAGCGGTTCATGATAATCATCTCTGAATTTCTCACCATTGCCCCCACCAGCGGCTTCATATTGTTCAGATAAAGCTCAAAAGTGGACCCGTCGATAATGGTGATCTGCTGGTACAGCTCCCAGTCTGCCGGCAGCTTCAGCTCGTCCAGGCTCCACATTCCGTTCCACTCCATGAGCACCCGCTCCGGGTTGTAGAGCAGTTCCAGATCGGAGAGATATTCCGGAGTCAGCTTTGACAGCTCGTCCACATACACGACAGCTGTCCGGTTCTCTTCCAGAAACTCGTCCTCATACTCCTCCTCGCCTTCCTCGCAGACAATCAGAAGTGTTTTTCCCTCTGTCTTAAAATAATCCTGATCCATGGTGAATTTGATAAACTCAGTCTTTCCTGCTTCCAGAAAACCATTGATCAGAAAAAGCGGCATACGCTCCTCGTCCATCTGTCGTCCTCCTGTTTTTCAGCAGCCATGGGCCGTAAATCTGCCTGCCCGATGGCTGCTCTCTTCTTTTACCTCTGCCTGCCTACTGAGCGCTGAACGCTTCCTCCAGCGCCTTCTCATCCAGATTTGCTCCGATTACGCAGACCTTGCCTGTATAGTCGGCAGAGCCCTCACGGATCTCCACCTGCTCCGGCACCAGATCAAAGTGCATCCATGTCCCGTCTGCAGCCGGGAGCATTCCCTTAGCCCGAAGAACCTCTCCGTACTTTCCGCTGTACGCCAGATCCTTAAGAATCTGTTCCAGTCTCTCTCTGCTGACGCCGGTTACATTCTCGCGCCCCCAGCTTGTAAATACGTCATCGGCATGATGGTGGTGATGATCGTGGTCATGGCAGCCGCAGGTGCAGTTCTCACCGTGGTCGTGATCGTGGTGATCATGGTGATGGTCATGACCGCAGCACTCTCCCTCCTCGTGATCGTGGTGATGGCCGTGGCCGCAGCACTCTCCTTCTCCGTGATCATGGTCGTGATCGTGACCGCAGCAGCACTCTCCGTCGTGATCATGATGATGGTGATGGCCGTGCTCATGGGCGTGCTCTCTGGCCTCCTTCATGAGCTCTTCCATCATATTGTCCTTCTTCTCGATAATTTCCAGAAGCTGTGTTCCAGCAAGCTGGCTGACAGGTGTAGTCACAATCGCCGCATCCTGATTGTGCTGGCGGATCATCTCCACAGCAGTCTGTACCTTTTTCGGATCTGTTATGTCGGTTCTGCTGAGTACAATGGTTCCGGCATTTTCAATCTGGTTGTTGAAAAACTCGCCGAAATTCTTCATATACATGCGCACCTTGCTGGCATCAGCCACGGTGACAGCACTGTTTAACTCAACCTCGATCTCGGAGGCAACATCTCTGACAGCCTTCATCACATCGGAGAGCTTGCCTACTCCGGATGGCTCAATGATCACACGGTCAGGAGTATATTTCGTGAGCACCTCTGCCAGAGATTTTCCGAAATCTCCCACAAGGGAACAGCAGATGCAGCCGGAATTCATCTCGCGGATCTCTATTCCCGCATCCTTCAAAAATCCTCCGTCAATACCGATCTCTCCAAACTCATTCTCAATCAGAACGACCTTTTCACCGGAAATCGCCTCTTTTAACAGGCGCTTAATAAAAGTAGTCTTTCCTGCACCCAGGAAACCGGAAATAATATCAATCTTTGTCATCTCTATCTACCTTCTTTTCTGTAATTATCTTTCTGAAGCCCCTGGCTTCTCTCAATATGCAGCGACAAAAGCGACCCCTTCGTCCGCCTCAGTCCAGTATATAATTTTGACACAAAACCCCTGTAAAGTCAACCGCTTCCCCTTTTCGCTTTCGGCACAGGACAGAGATTCTCCTTTAGCCGCACCGGCTAAAAAGCGCAGTACGAATTTTCAGGCCCTGAAACCGGGAGGGATGGACTGGATTCTTCCCCAGAAAAGTGCTAATATGGTTTTAAATTATCTGGTACAAAGGAGAAAAGAGCTGTGAAGGTTCCTGCCAAGCGCCGTGTCTTTGAGATCATTCAGATTGGACGAGATCATGATATCGCCAGTATTGTCTTTGACTTTTTTATTGCATTTATTATTTTTTTGAACTTATTTATTACCCTGTTTGAGACCTTTGAACAGTCCCGGCCGTATCTTCCCCTGCTCCGCAGCCTGGAACTGATCACCTCCTGCATTTTTGCAGTGGAATATATGCTTCGCATCTGGACCGCAGAATACCTGTATCCCAGAAAAAGCCGCAGGCAGGCAAGGATTTCTTTTATGTTTTCTTTTTTCGGCATCATCGACCTGCTGTCTTTCCTGCCGTATTTCCTTCCCGTGATATTTCCCATGGGTATTGTCACGTTCCGGATGTTCCGGGTAGTGCGTATTTTCAGGCTGTTCCGCATCAACATGTATTACGACGCATTTAATGTAATTACCGATGTCCTCCACGAGAAGAAGGATCAGATTTTTTCGTCCGTCTGTATCCTGCTGATCCTGATTGTGGCATCCTCCCTGTTTATGTACAGCCTGGAGCATGACGTACAGCCGGACAAATTTCAGAACGCATTTTCCGGAATCTGGTGGGCAGTGTCTACCCTGCTGACCGTAGGCTACGGAGACATCTACCCGGTGACCAATGCCGGGCAGCTGGTGGGCATCGTGATCGCCTTTCTGGGCGTGGGAACTGTAGCGATTCCCACCGGTATTATATCTGCTGGTTTTGTGGAGCAGTATACCAAGCTGAAATCTATGGCTGATTACTCAGAGGAAACAAATATCCGCTTTATCAGCCTGGCCGTAGGAGAGCACCATCCCTGGGAACACATGCGGGTCTCCGATCTGCCGCTGCCTCCGGAGATGATTCTGGCCGTCATCCGCCGCGGAAAAAGAACAATCGTTCCGAAAGGAAATGTGGAAATTGAGATAGGTGACCGCCTGATTTTCGGCGCCAAAGGCTATCAGGACGACGTGGGCATTACCCTGAAAGAACTGCAGCTGTGGGATCGCCATCCGTGGGTGGGAACGGCTATCCGTGACTTGAATATTTCCCGTAAGACGCTGATCGTGATCGTGCAGCGCGGGGAAAAGATCCTGATCCCCAGCGGCTCTCTGGTGCTGCGCGCCGAGGACAAGGTGATTCTGTATACAAAGCGGGATGTAAGAGACAGTGTGGAAATTGAAGTGTAGATACATGTCAGAATAACTGTCAGAACAGATGCAGCCGGAGAGCGGGCCTGTTCATTTCTCAGCTTATCCACGGCAGATATGCGGCCAGAACTGCCAGAAGCATAGCCGGAAGCATATTGGCTACACGAATCCGCTTGTCCCAGACCAGATTAACCCCTATGCAGAAAATCAAAACAGAACCAATCAGTGATAAATAAAAAATGGCCGTCCCTGTCATGAAGGGGGCCAGCAGCCGTGCCAGCAGTGTGACAGAGCCTTCAAAAATAAAAACCGGAATGGCAGAAAATACACAGCCTTTTCCCATGGATGAAGTCATCACGGCGATAAGAATAAAATCCAGTACCGCCTTTACCGCAAGCATGGAACAGTCTCCCAGGATCCCGTCCCTGATCGCTCCGACTATAGCCATAGCTCCAATGCATACCGTTAAGGAAGCCGTTACGAGCGAATCCGTAAAGCCCGGATCCCTGCCATTTCCGGATTTATATTTCAGCCACTCGCCGAGCCGCTCAAAGCCTCTTTCGATTCCAAGAAGCTCTCCTATGGCCGTGCCCACTGTAAGGCACAGGACGACGAACATAGACTGCCCTGAAATCAAGGCATTTTCCTCAATTCTGAGCATTCCCTCCATCGCCCCTGCAATGGCAATAAAAAGCACGCTGACACCGCACGCTTTATTTAAGGCATCCTGCATATCAGGCTTTAACAGCCTGCCGGCAAAATGTCCGATCAGACCGCCGGCAATAATGCTGACGCTGTTGATAAACGTCCCTAAGCCTATCATAAGCTGTTCTCCTGCTTGGCCTTAAGCTCTCTCTTCCAGGCGGACGGCATCGTACATCTCATCCACCTCATATTCCCTGAAAAAGTGTTCTGAGAGTTCTTCATCCTCGCCGTTTACCACCAGCTTCATCTTCTCCCCGATCTTCAGAGTCATAAGTCCCATCAGCGATTTGCCGTCTATCCAGCTTACTCTTTCTCCCAATTTTCCAACGTCAATATCTGACTGCATCTTCTGGCAGATTCCGCAGAATTTAATAATGTCATTTGTGTTCAGAAAACGGATTTTTTTCTCTACCATAGCCTTAATTTCCTCTCTAAAGTACAATATTCCGTCACAGCCGCGCCGCAGTCTCTGTTTCCTCTTATCTCCTGCAGCAGGGAGAAATGGCATATCAAAACCACTGGCTGTTCCTCCCTGGGCGAAGTCCGATAGTAGTATACAGCAACTGATTTCCCGTGTAAAATACTTAAATAAAATATCCGCTATATCAAAATCACATCTCCCGGTTCTGCCTGGGGATTCCCCCGGGGAGACAGGCCGCTTCAGGGGCAGATTCTGCTCTGCCCCGGTGCACCCAACCTGGCAGCAGAGCCTCTCTACTTTCTCTTTCCGGCCGCGCTCAGCCTGGACATGGCCCTCGCCAGCTCCCGCTGGCTTCTGTAATACTCCAGAAGGGACTGCTCCTGGCGAAGCTGCTCCTCAGCCCGCTCCTTAGCCTCCCTGGCCCGGTTAATGTCGATATCCTCCGGCCGCTCCGCAGAGTGTACAAACACCTTCACACGGTTGTTGATCATCTCTGCAAAACCGGCTCCTGTGGCTATAATTTGCTCCTGAGGCTTATCTGCGGCTCCCTCGCCCTTTTCACCCGGGTCCTTCGCAGGGACGAACCTGGTAATTCCAGGCACCAGAGCAATGACCACATCCTCGTGGTGGGCCAGAAAGGTATGTCCGCCGTCTGTAGCCGGCAGATCGATAAAGCTCGCTCTGCCCTGATAGAAAATTTCGTTGCTGGAATAGATCTCAAGCCCGAAGGTTGCCTCTGCTCCCATGAAATCTCCTCCTTTAACTCTCTGCCTTTGCCTTCTCGATTACATCGTCAATGGTTCCCACATTGAAGAACGCATTTTCCGGGTATTTGTCCATCTCCCCGTCCAGAATCATCTTAAAGCCGCGGATGGTCTCCTTGAGCGGAACGTATTTTCCGGGGATTCCCGTGAAATTCTCAGCCACATGGAAGGGCTGGGACAGGAATTTCTGGATCTTTCTGGCTCTGTACACCGTATTTTTATCCTCCTCGGACAGCTCCTCCATACCAAGGATGGCGATAATATCCTGCAGCTCCTTATACTTCTGAAGCACCTCCTGGACACGTCTTGCCGTCTCATAGTGCTCCTCGCCGACCACGTCGGCTTCCAGAATCCTCGATGTGGATTCCAGAGGATCCACTGCCGGGTAAATCCCCTGCTCCACAATCTTCCTGGAAAGCACCGTGGTGGCATCCAGATGGGCGAAGGTCGTGGCCGGAGCCGGATCCGTCAGGTCATCGGCCGGCACATAGACAGCCTGCACGGAGGTAACGCTTCCCTCCTTCGTGGAGGCAATCCTCTCCTGAAGCTCTCCCATCTCTGTAGCCAGCGTAGGCTGGTATCCTACGGCCGACGGCATACGTCCGAGAAGGGCAGAAACCTCTGATCCGGCCTGCACGAAACGGAAGATATTGTCTATAAACAGAAGCACGTCCTGGTGCTCCCTGTCACGGAAATACTCTGCCATGGTAAGTCCCGTCTCCGCAACTCTCATACGCGCTCCCGGCGGCTCGTTCATCTGCCCGAACACCAGGGCCGTCTTTGAGAGGACTCCTGACTCCTTCATCTCTGTCCAGAGGTCATTTCCCTCTCTGGAACGCTCTCCCACGCCTGTGAAAATCGAGTAGCCGCCGTGTTCGGTGGCAATATTCTGAATCAGCTCCTGGATCAGCACGGTCTTTCCCACGCCGGCTCCTCCGAACAGTCCGATTTTTCCTCCCTTTGCGTAGGGGGCCAGCAGGTCGATTACCTTAATTCCTGTCTCCAGAATCTCCACAACCGGCTTCTGGTCTGCGAAGGACGGCGGATCCCGGTGAATGACCCAGTGCTCCTCCCCTTCCAGAGACTCTCCGCCGTCAATGGTCTCTCCGAGCACATTGAACAGACGGCCCAGCGTCTTGTCGCCCACAGGAACCTGGATTCCCTTTCCTGTGGCCTCTACCTCCATATCGCGGCACAGCCCCTCGCTGGCCGCCAGCATAATGCAGCGGACCGTACTGTTTCCAAGGTGCTGGGACACCTCCATCACACAGGTTCTGTCCCCGTTTTTTACCTTCAGGGCATCCTTGATATGGGGCAGAACGCCGTCTTCAAATAAAACATCTACCACAGGTCCCATGACCTGCACAATTCTGCCTTTATTCATAATTATCTCCTCTACCGCTTTTTCTTCTGGGCATTGGCGCCGCTGATTACCTCTGTGATCTCCTGGGTAATGGCCGCCTGCCTTGCCCTGTTGTACTGGACAGAAAGCTCTTTCAGCATCGCTTTCGCGTTGTCTGTGGAAGCCTGCATGGCCATCATCCTGGCGTTGTGCTCACTGGCGTAGGATTCCACCAGAGCGCCGTATATCACTCCCACCAGATAGCTTGGGACAATATTGTCCATCACCTCTCTGGCTGACGGGAACAGACGGATCTCCTCCCTTCTCATGTCCATGGGAAGAGAGATAGGCTCCGGCTCCGGATGCTTGAGGGGCAGCAGCGTTTTGAGTACCGGCTCCTCTTTCATGGAATTGAGCATCTCTGTAAACAGGATGGATACCTCGTCAAACTCTCCGCTTAGAAAGCCCTCGATCACCGTTTCCGTAATCATCCTGGACCTGTGCATGGTCGGCTTCTGCACCGTGTAGCGGAAGCTTCCGTCCATATCCACTTTCTTTTTGGAGAAATACTGGCGGCCCACAACGCCCAGTACATAGAGCTTTGTGTGGCCGGGCTTTTCCAGCTCCTCCTCTGCCATCTTGATAATATTGTGATTATATGCCCCGTTTAATCCCTTATCAGCCGTAACCACAATAAGGGCGCGTTTTCTGTCCTCGGGACTCACATCTGTCCTCTCGTCCAGATAACGGCTCTCTTTCTCCTCATCCGGCAGATGTCTCAGAATTCTGTCGAGGGCTGTCTGCACGCCGAAGAAATACGGCTCTGTGTCAGCCAGAACTTTTTTCGCCCGCTTCATCTTGGATGAGGAGATCATATACATGGCGTTCGTAATCTTCATGGTGTCCTGAATGCTCTTCATCCTGGTCTGAATTTCCTTTGTGCCCGCCATTTACTCACCTGCCTTCCTGCCAAAATAAGCGTTTTTACCGGATCTGCGTTTCTGCATACTGCTTTGCCGCCGACACAATCCTCTCTTCCAGCTCGTCAGAGAGGACTCCCGTCTTCTCAATTTCCTCCCCGATCTCAGGGTAGCTGGAATCAAAATATCTGAGAAGCTCTGTCTGGAAGGGTTTCACTCTTTTGACGTCAAGATCCATAAAAACCTTATGTCTTGCCGCACACAGGGTGATTACCTGCTCGTGAAGGCTTAAAGGACTTCCGAGAGGCTGTTTTAAAAGCTCCATCAGGCTCTTTCCGTACTGGAGCTGCTCCTTTGTGGAGGCGTCCAGGTCAGAGCTGAACTGGGTAAACACCTCCATCTCCCGGTACTGGGCCAGGTCGATACGGATGCTTCCCGAGGCCTTTTTCATGGCCTTTGTCTGGGCTGCGCCGCCCACACGGGATACAGAAAGTCCCACATTGACTGCCGGTCTCTGGCCCGCAAAGAACAGATCCGTTTCCAGGAAAATCTGGCCGTCTGTGATGGAGATCACGTTAGTCGGAATATAGGCGGAAACATCTCCGGCCTGTGTTTCAATAATCGGCAGGGCCGTGATGGAACCTCCTCCCAGCTCGTCGCTCAGGCGGCTGGAACGCTCCAGAAGCCTGGAGTGCAGATAGAACACATCGCCCGGATAAGCCTCACGCCCCGGAGATCTCTCAAGCAGAAGGGACAGAGCCCTGTAGGCCACTGCGTGCTTGCTCAGATCGTCGTAGACGATCAGCACATCCTTCCCCTTGTGCATAAAATACTCTGCCAGAGCAGTGCCTGAATAAGGCGCAATATACTGAAGCGGCGAGCAGTCGCTGGCTGTAGCCGCCATGACGATGGAATAATCCATGGCTCCGTGCTCCGTCAGAGTGGACACCAGCTTGGCGACGGTGGACGCTTTCTGTCCTACTGCCACATAGATACAGATGACATCCTTGCCCTTCTGGTTTAAAATGGCATCCGTGGCGATGGATGTCTTTCCTGTCTGCCGGTCGCCGATGATAAGCTCCCTCTGCCCCCGTCCGATAGGGAACATGGAATCGATGGAAAGAATTCCTGTCTCCAGAGGCCTGTTTACCGATTTTCTCTCTACAATGCCGGGAGCCTCCTGCTCCACCGGCCTGTAGCCGTCCTCCTTAATCTCCCCTTTTCCGTCAATCGGCGCTCCCAGGGCGTCCACCACACGGCCTAAGAAGGCATCTCCCACAGGGATTCCCGCCTTTTTCCTCGTCCTGACAGCCCGGCTTCCCTCGCTGATGCCTGTATCCTTTCCAAAGAGGATGCATCCGATGCTGTCCTCCTTAATATCCTGAACCATACCCTTGAGACCGTTGTCGAAGATCACGATCTCGCCGTACATGGCATGCTCCATGCCGTAAATCCTGGCAATGCCGTCTCCCACGGAGATGACGGTTCCTGTTTCCTCCTCACGGCATCTGTCGTCATAATTTTTTATTTCTTCCTTCAGTATGGAAATAATATCCTCTGAACTGATTGAACTCAAGCCCTCTCACCTCCGTACAAGTAGTTGGACAGACGCCTGTAGCTTCCCCTGAGGCTTCTGTCATATTCAAATGCTCCCGCCCGCAGGACAAAGCCCCCGAGCAGCGTTTTATCCTCTGTAAGCTCAAACTCCACCTCTCTCTTTCCAAATCTCCTCTTCAGAAATTCGGAGAGGCCGCGAAGCTGCTCCTCGGTTGGAGGAGTCACATAGGTGAGGACAGCCCTCAGAATTCCCCTCTGCTCCTTTGCATAGGCTCTGTAGGCGTCAAATATTTCAAAAAGAAGTCCCGCATGTCCATGGCGGCAGACTGTCTTTATAAAGGATCTGGTTTCCTCCGGGAAGATCCTGTCAGCCACCCGCTCCTTTTCCGTCAGAGAGACCGTCGGATTTTTGAGAGCCTCCATCAGGCGGCTCTCCGCCTTCAGCAGCTTCTCCGTCTCCAAAAGCGCCTGCTCCGGCACGGAAAGCTCAAAGAGGGCCTTCGCGTAATTACCTGCTGTCTGGGTCATGGCATTCACCTGCTTCCTCTATAAAACGGTCGTAGAGAGCCAGATCCTCCGGGGCGCCGGAAGCACTGCCGGATACCTGTCTGGCAGCGCAGAGAGCTACCTCCGCAATCCTTCCTCTAAGCTCTTCCATGGTTTTCACGCGCTCTGCTTCAAGGCTTTCCCTCGCCTTCAGAAGATCCTCAGCCGCCTTTTTGTCAGCCTCGGCCACGATGCGGTCGTACTCCTTCTTTGCACGGCCTCTGGCTTCCTCCACAATCCGGCCGGATTCTGCTCTGGCATCCTTAAGAGCCGCCTCATACTGACTTTTTAAGGCGTCGGCCTCTTCTTTCGTGCTCTTCACATTTTCCAGCTTCTCGTTTATCATGGCCTGCCGCTTGTCCATAATTCCCAGCACAGGCTTAATTAAAAAGTGCTTCAGCAAAAGACAGAGGACAATCAGGTTTATGATGTTGTAGACAAGGCTTACATTAAACTGTAACACCTCTTCCACCTGCCTTTCCTAATTTATTTTAAGAACAGAATGATTACGAGGGCGATTACGAAACCGTAAATAGCTGTTGCCTCTGCCAGGGCACATCCCAGAAGAAGAGCCTTGCTGATCTTGCTCTCAGCCTCCGGCTGCCTTGCGATGGCCTCCACTGCCTTGGATGTTGCGATACCGATACCAATTCCTGCTCCAATACCTGTAAATACAGCGATAGCTGCTCCGATAGCGATTAATGTTGACATAACTGTTTTCTCCTTTACTTATTCATTTACTGTTTTCTGCTGTCCCGCCGCAGATTCGCCTCTGGCCGCCCGGCCTTTCCTTCTGTCCAGGGCTTCACGTCCTGTTTTTCTCAGCTACTCTAACGATTCTTTAATAAACAGAGCTGTCAGGAACACAAACACATAGGCCTGAATCAGCCCGTCGAAAATGTCAAAGTAAAAGCTGAACGGAATCGGCACGAACAGCGGCACCACCAGCTTGATAAGCTCCATAACTACGAAGGAGCCCAGCACATTTCCGAAAAGACGCATACAGAGAGATACCGGCCTGATGAACACCTCCAGAATATTGATGGGAAGTATAATGGCCACCGGCTCTGCGAAGCTTTTCAAAAATCCCTTTGCGCCTTTCTTGTGGAATCCCGCGTACTCGATCACGGCAATACTGATGATTGCCAGAGCCGCTGTCATGTTCAGATCCTTTGTCGGAGGCACAAAACCGACAATTCCTATCAGGTTTGCGGCGCCAATAAAGATGGCTGTCGAAATCAGATAGGGAACATAACCTTTTCCCTCTTCTCCTACCAAATCCACGAAGAAATCCCTCAGAAATCCAATGGAGCTTTCCAGAAAAAGCTGAACCCTCCCAGGGTTTTCCACACTCAGGTTTCTTACCAGGAGCTTGGAGAGAAGCACTAATACTGCCATGATGATCCATGTAACTGCAACTGATTCGTAAATCGGTATCCCGCCGAAAATCGGGATCGTAAATACCACTTTACAGTTCAGCTCCTCCATCAGGGCGCTAGAAAGAGCTTCCGTTTTAATCCCTCCTTTTCTCATTTGTCTGAAGTACGTCTGAATATCGTCTTCAGATATTTCTTGAAAAAAGACAGAAAAACAGCATTTCTACTGTTTTCCCGTCTTTTTCCTGATTTCCACTATTATACGCCTAATCACATGTGAAAGTAATTAGATAAAACTTCTAAATTTTCATGAAAATTTATGGTTATTTTATTCAAAATACGACTAGTGTGTTAATAAAATGTAACATTTTATTTCACCTGGTTACTGTCTGAATTCCCTTCAAATTTCTCCGGCTTTTCTTTTGACTGCCGTACAATTTGTTCCCCGCCTACCGCCTTCCTGACTGCCGCAGCATCTGAACTGCCGAAAATACAAGGAAAAAGCAGAGGTTGACCACCACCACGCTGGCTCCTGCCGGCGTGGAATAGACGTAGGACAGCACCATACCGGCAAAAAAGCAGATCACAGAAAGAATGCCGGCGGAGACCACCACCCCGTGAAAGCTCTTAAACACCCGCATGGAAGTCAGGGACGGGAAGATGATCAGACTTGAAATCAGCATGGCTCCCATCATGCGCATTCCCAGCACGATGGTCACGGCTGTCAGGACCGCGATCAACACATTGTAGAGTCTCACCCTGACGCCGGTGGCCTTGGCGAAGTTTTCATCAAAGGTCACGGCAAACACCTTGTTGTAGCAGAACAGGAATAAAAACAGAACTACCACGCAGAGCAGAGCGGAGAGCCTCACATCCTCCCTGCTCATGGCCAGAATGCTTCCGAACATGTAGCTGCTCACATCCGTGGTCATTCCTGTGGTCATGGAGGTGACGATAATTCCGATAGCCAGAGCGCTGGCCGAGATCATGGCAATGGCCGCATCGCTCTTGATCCTCCCTCTCTCTGTAATATGCAGAAGAAAGAAGGCGGCAAGGACCACCACGGGGATGGAAACCCTGAGAGGCGACCAGCCCATGGCCAGAGCCACAGAAAGGGCACCGAAGGATACATGGGAAAGGCCGTCTCCGATCATGGAATAGCGCTTCAGCACCAGGCTCACTCCCAGGAGGGATGCGCAGAGGGAAACCAGAATTCCCCCGATGAGCGCCCTCACCATAAAGGGGTACGATATCATTTCAATCACCGCGCTCATCAGTCCTCACCTCCCAGAAATCCCTGCCCTACACGGCTTTTCACATAATCGGAGACAGAGCCGTAAAACAAAACCTCCCTCTTCAGGTGAAGGATCTTGTTGGCCTGATGGACAATGTTCTGAATATCGTGGGATACCATCAGAACAGCCACCTGCTCCTCTCTGTTTAGCTTCTTTATCATATGGTAAAAATCCTGAATCGCAGACGGATCGAGACCGGTGATCGGCTCGTCCAGCACCAGGAGCTTATCTGTGGCGCACAGAGCCCTCGCAATTAACGCCCTCTGCTGCTGCCCTCCTGAGAGCTCCCGGTAGCACTGTTTCTTCAGGTCTGTAATGCCCAGCTTTTCCATATTGTACTCAGCCAGCGCCCTCTCCTTCCTGGAATAAAACGGGCGGTTTCCTCTTTTTCCCAGGCAGCCGGAAATCACCACCTCATAGACGGTTGCCGGAAAATCTTTCTGGGCCGCCGTCTGCTGGGGAAGGTAGCCGATTCCTGCACGCCTCAGCTCCTCGGAAACCACGATCTTTCCCGAAGTAGGCTTCAGAAGTCCCAGGATTCCCTTCATCAGGGTGCTCTTTCCTGAGCCGTTTTCTCCCACAATACAGATATAGTCCCCTGTATTTACCTCCAGATTTGCATCTACCACAGCATCCTGGTTCTCATACCCGAAGTCTGCGTGTTCACACCTTAGTAATGTTCCCATCAATTCAATCCTTTACTCAAATTTACGGCATTTTGCTCCATTAACTCCAAATAAGTCACGCCGGAGTCAAATTCCCGTCTTGTCACATTGTGGCAGGAGTGAAACAGGAGAGGCTCCGCCCCCGTTTCTTCCCCGATAATCTCAGCGACTCTGTGGCTGGAAAGCTCCAGATAATAGACAGCCGGGATATCTAACTCCCTTACCTTGTCGATCAGGTAGGCTATCGTCTTGGCACTGGGCTCCGTGTCCGTGCTGCAGCCGGAAAATGCGGCCCTGTATTCCAGACCATACTCATCGAAAAAGTACCGGAGCGGAAACTTGTCCCCGAACACTACCAGCCGTCTTTTCCCATGCTCTGCGATATCCCTGAATTTCTGATCCAGAGCTGAGAGCTTTTCCTCATATTCTGCCAGGTTCTCCCTGTAAATCTCCTGATTGCTTTCGTCCATCTCGCAGAGCGTGCCGGCAATCACCTCTGAGAGGGTCATAGCATTTACAGGAGATGTCCAGATATGCTCATCATACTCTATTTCCTGCTCGTGGCCGTCGTCGTAGAGGTGTCCTTCCTCACCCTCCTTTGGCACACCTGCAGGGTGGACATGATCATGGGAGTGATCGTGCTCCTCCGCCTCCATCCCTTCTACAATCTCCTCTTCCACCGTATCCACGTAGTCCATCATTGTGATAACCTGCTGGTTCTGCGTATCGAGGGAGTCCAATACCCGTTCAAACCACTGTTCCATGGCTCCCCCGTTGCAGATAATCAGGTCAGCATCCTGGATTTTAATGATATCGGCAGGCGTCGGCTCAAAGGAATGGCTGTCCATCCCCGCCGGAACGATCAGCTCCAGCTCCACCTGTCCCGACTCGATAAGCCCGCCGGAAATCTGGCGCGTGAAATCATAGTAGGGAAATACAGTGGTCACGACTTTTAAAGGCTCCTCTTTTAAAGGCTCCTCCTGGGAGGCGGAAGGGTTCGCCTCTTCCGAAACCTGCGGATTCAGGGCGCCTTCCGTTTCCGGCAGTTTTGGGGTTCTTCCCGCGCAGCCTGCCAGAAGCGCCGTTAAACCGGCCCCCAGAAGAATCCGGGCTGCCTTTCTGCCGCTGTGCTTTATCTGTTTTTTAATCATTTCATTCCTCCGCTGTTCTGGTCTTTGGCGGCTTTTCCTCTTCCGCAGGCCACTCATCCTTCTGCAGGATTTTCTCCCCTGCAGGTTTCTCAGTTCTTCAGAGCCTCTGTGTTTTCCTTTTTCAGAATTTTCTCCACATCAGACGGATGATCTGCGATATACCTTGGGTGAAAGGCCAGAAGCTCCTCCCTGTCCCTGAATCCCCAGGTAACTCCCACCGTGTCCATCCCGGCGGCAATCCCCGTCCTCATATCTGTGTTGGTATCCCCCAGGTACAGGCACTCCTCTGGCTTTACCTGGAGCTTCTCACAGATAAAAAGAGCTCCTTCCGGTGACGGCTTCTTGGCAATTCCCTCCCGCTGTCCCAGAATCATATCAAAGGTATTTTCCCCGAAAACCGTTTCAATATTTTCAACCGCCTGCTCATGGGGCTTATTGGAAAATACCGCCATTTTAATATGGTTCTCACGGATAAAGGAAAGGAGATGCAGGATTCCGTCATAGGGCTTTACGCCTCTCATACAGTTTGCCGAAAAGTTCTTCATATATTCTGAAAGGCTCTGATCGTAATACTTCATATTTTCATGGCCAAAGTGGCAGAGGGCCCGCTCCATCTGGGTCTTGTAGCCGTCGCCCACCATGTGCTTGGTATCCTCTATGGTAATCTCCCCCAGCCCGAAGGAGCGCAGGGTAAGGTTCGTCGCGTAGGTCAGCGCCGTCAGCGTGTTTAACAGGGTTCCATCCAAATCAAAAATACAGAGCTTGTACATATTGCCGTTCTCCCTTCTTCTGTCTGGTTCTGACTCCTAATTTGCCTTGTATATCATATGATAAAACAGGGAAACTTTCAATCCTTTTAACATTTCGGCAATTATTCATATATTACTGTTTTTCCCTCTCCCTTTCCCTCTCTCTCATGGAAAACACGCACCCGCAGTAATCCTGGCGGTACAGACCGTACTCCCTTGACAGCTCGGTAGAGCGTTTATAACCGTTTTTCTTCTTGAAGTCTGAGGCCAGATATTTCACCCCGTACTCTGCCCCCAGCTCCTCCCCTATCCGGTTGAGCCTTGCCGCATCCTTCAGAGGACTGATGGTCAGGGTTGTGGCAAAGTAGTCAAACCCGCCCTCCCCGGCAAGTCTTGCGGCCTCCTTAAGGCGCAGCTCAAAGCAGATGCCGCAGCGCTCCCCGCCCTCGGGATCCTCCTCGTGGCCGCGGACTGCCTCATAGAACTGTTCAGGCCTGTACTCTCCCGCCACAAAGGAAACCTCATTTTTCACAGGAAGCTCCCGGATCAGCCGCTTCACCTCCTCTGTCCGCTCCTCGTACTCACTGGGCGGATAGATATTTGGGTTGTAGTAGTAGACTGTGATTTTAAAATACCGGGACAGATACTCCAGCACATAGCTGCTGCACGGTGCGCAGCAGCTATGGAGAAACAGGGTGGGGACAATTCCCTCCCCTTCGTTTTTCTCAATCAGTCTGTCCATCTCTCTCTGAAAGTTCCTGTTCTTTCCATTCATCCCGATGCTCTCCTCCTTTACTGCATCTTCCTTCGGCATAGGTCCTGCCGGCTTTCCCCCACGCAAAAAGACTGCCAAAATTATTCAGCAGTCTTCTCCGTCCCATTCTAACTTTACATATCTAACTAAACAGCCTTTAACATCTTCCAGGCCCTAATCTCTTGTTTTTATGGAATCACAATTCTCAAACTTCCATGAAACAGCCATGAAGCTGCGAAGTAAGCCTCCACTACAGGAAGTCCCTGATCCTCTTGCTTCTCACAGGGTTTCTGAGTTTTCTGAGGGCCTTGGCCTCAATCTGCCTGATACGCTCCCTCGTCACGTTGAACTCCTTGCCCACCTCTTCAAGCGTCCTCGGATGCCCGTCCTCCAGGCCGAAGCGCAGAACGATAACCTGGCGCTCTCTCTCCTTCAGATCGCCAAGCAGAGCATCAATATGCTCCCGGAGCATCACGGATTCCACGTTGCCCTCAGGAGTCACCACATTTCCATCCGCAACGAAATCGCCCAGGTTGGAATCATCCTCCTCACCGATCGGCGTTTCCAGGGAAGCCGGTTCTCTGGCGATCTGCATGATCTCCATTACCTTATCCTCCGACATATCGAGAGCTGCTGAAAGTTCAGCCACTGATGGCTCATAGCCCAGCTCCAGAGTCAGCTTCCTCTGCATCTTGGACATCTTGTTGATCGTTTCAACCATATGCACCGGCACTCGGATCGTCCTTGCCTGATCGGCAAGCGCTCTCGTCACAGACTGGCGGATCCACCAGGTGGCATATGTACTCAGCTTATATCCTTTTGTGTAGTCAAACTTTTCTACTCCTTTGATCAGGCCCAGGTTTCCCTCCTGAACCAGGTCAAGAAAGCTCATGCCTCTTCCGGTATAACGCTTCGCGATGCTGACAACAAGCCTTAAATTGGCCTCAATTAAGCGTTCCTTCGCAGACACATCGCCCTCTGCCTTTCTCTTGGCAAGGCGCAGTTCTTCCTCAGCGCTGAGAAGAGGAACCGTACCGATCTCTTTTAAGTACATGCGCACCGGATCCTCTGTGCCGATTCCCTCTAAAAGGTCAATGGCATCCAGATCGATGTCTTCCTCTTCCCCATTTTTCATAAAGTCGTCGTCCACATCATCGAGAAGCAGCAGTTCATCATTGAGTGAAGTCTCATCAATCACTTCTGGAATTACGTCGATGTTGTTCTGTTCCAGATAGCTGTAAATCTGCTCCATCTGTTCTGTTGACAGGTTGTCGGCGGCAAAAAAGTCATTAATCTCCGCAATGTCCAGAGCATTCTGCTTCGTTTTTGCCAGATCGACAAGTTTTCTTAACTTTTCTAAAAAATTGTCTTTCTCTTTCTCCACGAGTTAACGTCCTTTCGCTATCAGAAGCTTTTGTAAAAGTTTACCGACTTTATATTATAAACTAACCCTCTACATTTTTCAACATATTTTTTCTTACCATGGACACGCATTCAAACCTGAAACTCCCGCCATTGCAGCCTTCCTGCTGTCCTTCCTTTTATCGGGCGTTAATCTCTCCTGTCCTGCTATACATGCAGGTCTCTGTAATAGTACTCCAGATCTCTGTCCGTGATTTCCCGTATTACCCTGCATGGATTTCCTGCCGCTACCACATTGGCCGGAATATCTCTTGTCACCACGCTCCCTGCCCCCACAACTGAGTTTTCCCCGATTGTGACGCCAGGACAGACAGAGACATTTCCTCCGATCCAGACATTGTCCCCAATCACCACCTCAAACGAGTACATTTCTCCGTGAGGGCGGAGCTTATAGTGCACCGGATGCCCCGTGGAGGCAATAAGCACGTTCGGCCCGATTAAGACGCCGCTTCCTATTGTAATTTTATAGTCGTCCACCAGCGTAAGATTGGAGTTTATATAAGTTCCCTTTCCAATGGTAACAGTTTTTCCGAATGTACAGGTAAGCGGCGGCTCGATCCAGACTCCCTCGCCCACTGAACCAAAAATTTCAGGCAGCATGGCATTTCTCTTTTCCGCTTCCGACGGATGAATATGATTAAAATCAAAGCACAGCCCCCTCGCCTTTTTCTGTGCCTCCATGGCTTCCTCGGTATCGGTCCAGAGCAGTCCCGCTGCCTTTCTCTCCTCCATGGTCATCACATACCCTCTCCTTCCGTTAAATTATTTAACCATCTGTCTTTCCTATACCTGATAACAGACACAGGAGTCTTTATCACTTCGTCTGCATTCATAACCGCAAAGACTGCCGGCACAGGCAGCTTCAGAATGAACGCCGAAATTCCTCCAGCCATCACGCATATACACCACATTACTATTCCGTCTGTATATAAGCCAAATCTGGTATCGCCTCCCGCTGTAAAGATACCATTCAGTATGGTATTGGTGATGGAGGCAAACACTGTATTCACAGACAGGATTTTGTACATCATGTGGAAGTATGCCATGGCCTCCTCCCTCAGATTGAGGAGAGATGCCACTTTTCCCTCGGCGGCCAGCATCAGCATGCAGCAGAGTATACCTGAAGAAACCGTGATCTTTATCAGCGTGCGGGAATTTCGCTTCGCCTCCTCAAGCTCTCCTCTTCCCAGTAAGTTTCCAAGCAGAATAGCCCCGGCCTCGGCAGCCCCGAAGCTGAATACTGTCGCCAGGTTCTGGACAGACGATACTGCCGAACTGGCTGCCACCGCAGCAAGGCTGAGCTGTCCCATAATACCCGACATGGCAGCCATGGCCCCTCCCCATATCAGCCCCTGAAGGACAATCGGTCCTGTCACGTAAAGCTGCTCTTTTATAAGGCCCGGATCTGTAATTTCGGCTCTTGGGATTCTCTGATTTTTTCTCCAGTCATTCAGACACAGGCAAAGCTCTGTGAGGCGTGCTGCCAGAGTAGCTGCCGCAACGCCGAGTACCCCCAGCCTGGGAATCCCAAAAAAGCCGAAAATAAACACTCCGTTTAAAAAAACATTGAGCAGAAGCGCTGTGCTGGAAAAAAGAACGCTTTTTCCGACCTGTCTGTCTGACTTCAGGGTTACCATGTAGATCTGAGTGAAAGCGGTACACAGATAGGTTATGCCTGTGATTCTGAGATACTGCCTCCCGATGCCGGCCAGAACAGCCTTATCTGTAAAAAGTCTCATAAGCAGCCCCGGCATGCAGATGCTGGCTGCGGCGAAAACAGCTGAAATCAGATATGACATTGCCAGGGCGTTCCTGAAGATAGTTTTTGCCGCCCCTCTGTCCTGATTTCCCAGATACTGCGCCATCATAATCCCTGTCCCTGAAGTCAGCCCCATATAAAACAGATTCAGAACAAACGGGATCTGGTTTGCGAGTGCCACTGCCGCCATCTCGTTCTGCCCTGTAAAGCTGAGCATAAGCGTGTCTGCCGAGTTTACCGCCGCTGAGAGCAGATTCTGCATGATTATAGGAAGCGCCATACTAAAAAGCTGTCTCTGAAATGTTCTTTCACTCTTCGTGCCTCATCACCCTTACCTCTTCCCTCAGGTTTTCGATGCAGACCTCTGTCACTGCTCCGCCGTATTCTCCATCCAGAGTCCAGTCCACCGCCTCCTCGCTCTCCATCACAAGCCTCGATGTCTTGAACCTGTAGACGCAGTCATTTTCCCCCTCTTTATTGATCAGGTAGGCAACGATGCTCTGAATGTCCTTAGGGGTTCTCGGCGTGCGCACAAGCATCACCTCAAACTCACCGTCATTGAGGGCCACTCCCGGGGGCACCAGGCTTTTAAAGCCTCCGATGCTCATGGTGTTTGTCACCATTCCCAGAATAAACTCCTCCTCCAGCGTCTGGCCGTTCCAGTGAAATTTCAGGCGGTAGGATTTAAGCCCCGCAATCCGTCTCACAGCCTCCAGCATATACGCCTGATGCCCCAGCACATTTTTTGTCTCCTGGGATGTTTTATAGGAAACCTCTGTAAATGCTCCAAACGCGGCCACATAGACAAAATATCTGTCAGCCCCGAATCTTCCTATGTCCACAGCAAAGGGGCTTCCGTTCACGGCCTCCTCGGCTGCCTTCATCATATTTTTCGAAATTTTCAGGCTGGCTGCATAGTCATTGGTAGAGCCTGACGGAATGTATCCTATCACCGGCCTTTTTTCTCTGTCCAGAGTCATGAGTCCGGAGACAACCTCATTGAGGGTTCCATCTCCGCCGCTGCAGACAAGAAGAGCCACACTGTCTCCGCTGTTTCCCGCCTTCTTTTTTGCATCTCCCTGAGCCTGAGTTACATGAACCGTAACTTCATAACCGACTCTGACAAACAAATCGAGAATATCCATCAGCCTTGTTCTGAGCTTCTCACGCCCGGATCTGGGATTCATAATAAACAGCATTTTTTTCATAATTCAGAACTCCTTCATCTACTGTTCCGGCTGTCCCCCGTTTCAGTAAGAGCAGTCTGGCGGCCTGCCCCCTGCGCCTTTGTACTTTGCTTTTTTTTCGTCTCTTTTCTATTTTCTATTTCCTGCTTCTCAGTATTCCTCGTCAGAACCTTGGTATACGCCTGAAATGCATTGGGCAGGGGATATTTTTCGAGAATGTCCTCCATCTGCTCCATGGGATAGAGCTCCGGCAGTTCTCTTTTTATCATAACACGGAACCCTGTCATATGCCACTCCACATGAGAAAATATATGGACGGATTCTGCCAGAGGCTCAATGGAGCTGATATCCTCCCGGTCAATTCCGAGAGCCTCCGGGATTTCCTGTTCCTTCAGATGGCCCGGCAGATTCGGGAACTCATAGAGGGATGCCAGAAGGCCTCTGGAGCTTCGCTTCCTGATGGCAGCTTTGCCCTCATATTCAATGAGAAATACCGTTTTTTCCTCCCTGCGCCTCTCCTTTTTTCCCGACTTTACCGGAATTTCGCGGATCGTCCCGTTTCTCCTTGCCAGGCAGAGGGTTTCAAACGGGCACCGGCTGCACAGGGGTTCCCCTGCCGGAGTACAGACAATCGCTCCCAGCTCAATGAGAGCCTGGTTAAAATCTCCCGGCCTTTTCTCTGGAATGATCTCCCTTATCTCCTTTTCCATCTGCTTTTTTACAAACTGTTTTCCAATATCCTCCCGGCTCTCAAGCAGCCTTGAAATGACCCGGAGCACATTTCCGTCCACGGCCGGCTCTGCCATCTGGAATGCAATCGATGCAATCGCCCCCGCCGTATAGCTCCCGATCCCCGGAAGCTTCAAAAGCGCTTCATAGGAAGCAGGCAGTCTGCCCCCGTACTGCTCCACGCAGATCTGGGCCGCCTTCTTCAGATTTCTGGCTCTGTTATAGTATCCCAGTCCTTCCCAGAGCTTTAAGAGAGTTTCCTCCTCCACCTGCGCCAATGCCCTCACATCCGGCAGAGCCTCCATAAAACGGGCAAAGTACGGTTTCACAGCCTCCACCCTTGTCTGCTGAAGCATGATCTCCGAGATCCAGACGCGGTAAGGCTCCGGTTCCTCCCTCCACGGAAGCACCCGGCGGTTTTCATAGTACCATAAAAGGAGGGGCTCCCTCACGGCCGTCAGGCGCTCCCGCCGGCTCATGGGGTATCCCTCTCTCTCCACAGTCACAAGCCTGTCATACAGGCGCTTTACATACTGATTTTCCATTCTTCCTCCTGCCTGCCGGCCTACTGTCCTGCCTCATAGCTTACCGTCTGCCTCATAGCTTACTTCCCTGCCTCATACTTACTGTCCTTCCTCATAAAAGAAGGGATGCCGTATAATGACTGCACATCCCCAATCCTTCATTTATATCTGCTGTATGGCACAGTCCTAGACATAGCCGTAAATTCCTCTGACAGAAACCTCTCCGGAGAGCACCCGTCTTACCGTCGTGTCCTCCATCTCAACCAGGAGCTCGCCCTCCCTGTCAATACCGATAGCCGTTCCGCTGTATTCGCCTGCCGGATCCAGCACGCGCACCGTCCTCCCGCAGTTTGCCAGCTTTCCGTTGTAGTCTTCCAGAAGCCCGCTCATATCTGTGGTTTTCATGAACACCTCGTAATATCTCTCAAAGGCCGCCATCACTGCGCTGATCAGAAGGCTCCTCTTCGTCTTTTTTCCCGTCTCCGTAAAAATAGAGGCAGCCACTCCCCGGATCTCCTCCGGAAATTCTTCCATATTTACATTAATTCCAATTCCCACTGCCACATAGTTGATGCAGTCGGGATCTGCACTCATCTCTGTCAGAATTCCGCAGACCTTCTTCCCGCTCATCACAAT
This sequence comes from Clostridium sp. AM29-11AC, assembly GCF_003480545.1. NCBI lineage: Bacteria > Bacillati > Bacillota > Clostridia > Eubacteriales > Clostridiaceae > Clostridium > Clostridium sp. AM29-11AC. The sequence goes on along the minus strand of NZ_QUJI01000002.1, from coordinate 143,428 downwards.
GTCGTTGGGCCATTTGATCAGAGACTCCGCTCCCGTGCACTCTCTGATTCCATCGGCTACCGCCAGGGCCGCCACCAGCGTCAGCATGGATGCATGGACAGGGGCCATGTTCGGCCGTAAAATCAGGGTCATAAAAATACCTGTTCCCCGCGGGGAATCCCAGGCTCTTCCTCTTCTGCCCTTGCCTCCTGTCTGTCTTTCTGAAACCACCAGGGTTCCATGCACTGCCCCGTTTTCAGCCGCCTTCTTGGCAGCCGTGTTGGTGGAATCCACCTCGTCCAGATAGAGGATTTCCCTCCCAGCCCAGGAGCCGCGTATGCTGCTCAGTATCTCTGCCTGGCTTAATATATCTCCTGCCGTTTTCAGCCTGTAGCCTCTGTTTCTGACGGCCTCAATCTCATATCCCTCCGCCTCAAGCTGTCTTACTACCTTCCAGACTGCTGTCCGGGATACCTGAAACCTCTCGCACAGCTCCTGTCCGGAAATATAGCCGTCTGCCTCTTTTAAATATCTGAGAATCTCTGTCTTCATTACTGTCTACCCCCAAAGGATGGATGCCGCACTCATCACTGCCATCAGAAAGAGAGCTGCGGACGCGATAAAAAGCAGGATTTCCGGAACACGCCATTCCCCTCCTGCTGCCTGTCTGTCTGTTCTGCTGAGGGCATTGGAAAGGCAAAGTCCGGCTCCCAGCAGAAAAATAACCGGAAAAACCGCTCTGTTTGCATCCGGATTCAAAAATACAAGGACAGAGAGAATCACGATGGCAATTCCCACTCCGATATCTGTCATTTCCCTTCCAAATGTGGATCTCCTCTTTTCCTTCTGCCTTTCTGTCATAAGCATATTACACTCCTAACGTCACAGCCATTATCGCCTCAGCGGCACCAAATTTTCAAACTCTTCTCTATTCTACCTGAATGTTTGGCGATTGTCAAAAGTTCTTAGATTCCAAACCCTGTCATACTGCCTGTCCTTGGGGCATATATTTTTATATGTCACATGAGTGCGCAGCCTGCAGAAGCTGCCTGCCAAATTTTTCAGGGGGGATTTTATGATTATTCATCCAGTTTTCGGAGCCATCATGAGATACAGAATTGTCCAGAATGCGGCAGAGGCCTACTACCGGTATAAGATGAAGCGCCCCTGCTTCATTATGGAGCAGAACAGCCGGTGGACGTTAGTGACCATTGAGCGGTAGGCCGAAACGGGCAATTCTGCGATCAAACAAAGGCGGAGACTTGTTTTAAGCCTCCGCCTTTCATATCTCTCTAGCTCTGTCTGCCTTTTCCTGACTCTTACTCTTACGGATTCTCGTCCTTTGCCCCAACCTCTGCCAGAGATTTCACAAGACCGGCGATTCCCTGAATCTCAGAAGGAATGATAATCTTGGTGGCCTTTCCGTCAGCGGCCTTGGCAAATGCCTCCAGACTCTTTAACTGAAGCACCGCATTGTCGGCGCCGGCTTCCTTGATGAAACGGATACCATCTGCATTCGCCTGCTGTACCTTTAAGATAGCCTCGGCACGTCCCTCTGCCTCCTTGATCATCTTCTGCTTTTCAGCCTCGGCGCGCAGGATGGCAGCCTCCTTCTCAGCCTCTGCCTCCAGGATGGCGGATTCCTTCTGTCCTTCTGCCACAAGGATGGTGGATTTCTTCTCACCCTCTGCCCTGAGGATAGCCTCTCGCCTTTCCCTCTCCGCCTTCATCTGCTTTTCCATGGCATCCTGAATGGCTGCCGGCGGAATAATATTCTTTAACTCTACGCGGTTTACCTTGATTCCCCACGGATCTGTGGCCACGTCGAGAGCTGCCCTCATCTTTGTGTTGATCGTTTCTCTGGAGGTGAGCGTCTGGTCAAGCTCCAGATCTCCGATAATGTTTCTGAGCGTCGTGGCAGTCAGATTTTCAATCGCCATAATAGGATTTTCCACACCGTAGGCGAACAGCTTCGGATCGGTGATCTGGAAGAATACGACCGTGTCAATCTTCATGGTTACGTTATCCTTCGTAATAACCGGCTGCGGTGCGAAATCCACTACCTGCTCTTTCAAAATCACTCTCTTTGCCACATGGTCGATAAACGGCACTCTGAAATGCACGCCCACGGACCAGGTTGCCAGATAGGCTCCTAATCTCTCCACCACAAGGGCCTGAGCCTGCGGCACGATTTTGATACAGGAAAAAAGTATCAATAGCACGATGACCACAAGAATAATAAAAGCAATAAATGGCATACTACTGTCCCTCCTTGACTTTCCTCACCATCAGTTTGACTCCCTGAACCTCTGTGATCTCAACCAGAGCGCCCTCCTCAATGGGGCTTCCGTCTGAGGAGCGGGCCGTCCACTCCTGGCCCTCCACCACAGCTGCCCCCGAGGCGCTGTCATTGTCCACGGCCTCTGTGATCCTGGCCTTCTTTCCGATGAGCCCTTCCACATTCGTCTTTACCGTATTCTTATTGATATATCTCACGGCTAAAGGCCTGGTAAAAATAAGGAGCACACAGGAAACGATAAAGAACACAGCCACCTGCCCGTATCTCTCCATTCCTGTAAAGGTCAGAAAAAACGAAACGAGCGCTCCTATGGCAAACCAGATCGTGCAGAGATTCAGCGTCGCCGCCTCAATTCCTATCAGTATTACAAAAGCTGCCAGCCATACAACCCATTCCATAAATTCTCACTCCTCTCTGGCTGATCTTATGAACCAGGTTCTCACTGTATGTATGAGCTAGTATACCCTGTTTTCAGACTTTTTTCAAGCTTTGTCAGGAATATTTAAAAAAATTGTCAATATTTGACATAATTAATCTATCCTCTGCCCCTTCCCGTTTCTCCTCTGTCTCGCCGTTTCGTACATGAGGATGGAGGCCGCTACAGCCGCGTTCAGAGACTCCACCTTTCCCAGCATGGGAATTTTAATATATGCATCGGCCAGCTCTGCCGTCTCGTCGCTCAGCCCGTTGGCCTCGTTTCCAATCAGAAAGCCCGTACTCCCTGTATAATCCTGCTGGTCATAATTTTTCTCTCCCTTCAGATGAGCCGCGTACAGGCGGACCCCCGCCTGCTTAACTCTTCTGACGGCGCCGGCCAGATCCTCCACATAGACGAAGGGAACCCGGTATACAGAGCCCATCGTAGAGCGGATTACCTTGGGATTATAGATATCTGCTGTGGTGCTGTTCATGATCACGCCTGTAATCCCGGCCCCCTCCCCGGCCCGCAGAATTGTTCCCAGATTTCCGGGATCCTGGAGGGTTTCCAGAATCACAAGCTGAGCCGGAGCCTTCTCCTGTGTATGTTCGTCTCCCTCCTTCCTCTCTCCCAAAATATCTGAGAGCTCATAGGAAAACTGCCTGCACAGTGCCAGAATGCCCTGGGGCGTCTGGGTATCGGCCATTGCCTTCATTACCTCGTCGGTCACCGTCTCATAGCGGCAGCCGGCAAGCAGGCGGTCTGCCTCCTCGCCCTGCTGCCTTAAAAAACTCTCTGTCACATAAGTGCGGTGAAGCCTCTCTTTCGGGAGCTCCGAGAACATCTTCTCGCCCTCTACGATAAACAGCCCGCTCTCTCTTCTGGCTTTCGCCCTTTTGGCAATCGCCGATACCTGCTTCACCTGTGAATTTGATGTGCTGGTTATCATGAGCGCACCTCCGAAGCGTGCTCCTCCCTGCTCTCAAGCGCCTCGACCTCTTCCAGCCACAGGCGGCTCACCGCATCGCTGGGCATCCTCAGATCTCCGCGTGGCGATACTGCCGCGGAGCCTACCTTAGGGCCGTCCGGCAGACAGGAACGCTTAAACTGCTGATTGAAAAATCTCCTGTAAAATACCTTGAGCCATTTGAGAATGGTTTTTCTGTCATAGGCTCCGTCAAAAGCAAAGACGGCCAGTCGGAAAATCTTGCCGGGATGGTATCCGTATCTGAGAATGTAGTAGAGGAAGAAGTCGTGAAGCTCATAGGGCCCTACCAGATCCTCTGTCTTCTGGGCAATGGTTCCGTTGTCCTCCGGCGGAAGCAGCTCCGGGCTCACCGGAGTGTCGAGAATGTCGAGAAGCACGTTTTTAAGCTCCTCCTCCCCGCAGGTGTCAGCAAAGTACCTTACCAGATGGCGCACCAGTGTCTTCGGCACGGAGGCGTTGACGCCGTACATGGACATATGATCCCCGTTGTAGGTGGCCCAGCCCAGCGCCAGCTCCGACATGTCTCCTGTGCCGATGACCATTCCTCCGGCCTGGTTTGCAATATCCATGAGAACCTGCGTCCTCTCTCTGGCCTGGGAGTTTTCATAGGTCACATCGTGGACGGAAGGATCGTGGTTGATATCCCGGAAGTGGGTATTGACTGCATCGCGGATGTCCACCTCCATCAGCGTCGCCCCCAGCTTTCTCGTCAGAAGGCAGGCATTATTGTAGGTGCGGTCTGTGGTGCCGAAGCAGGGCATGGTCACAGAGTAAATCTGGCTCCTGGGAATCCCTGCCATGTCAAAGGCCTTCACGGTCACTAACAGGGCCAGAGTGGAATCGAGCCCTCCTGATATTCCCACCACGGCATTTTGGCAGTGGGTGTGAACCAGGCGCTTTTTCAGGCCCATAGCCTGAATCATCAGAATTTCCTCGCATCTTCTTGCCCTGTCGGCCTCATTGCCCGGCACGAAGGGAGATGGATCGACAAATCGCTCCAGGCTGTCATAGCCGCAGCTGCATGCTTCCTGCCCATTTTCCTCCCCCCATGTTTTTTCCTCATCGAGATCCAGCTCGAACTCCACGAAGAGATAATCCTCCCTGCCCTCTGTCTGGTAGGTCGTCATCCTCCTGCGCTCGCATTCCAGCCTCTCCAGATCAATGTCCGCGTAGATGGTCTCGTTCTCAAACCGCCTGGACTCCCGCAGGATATTTCCATTTTCCGCAATAATATTCTGTCCGCCGAACACCAGATCCTGGGTGGACTCTCCCTCCCCGGCATTGGCATAGACATAGGCGCACAGAAGCCTTGCAGACTGACCGGAAATCAGGCTTCTCCTGTAATCCGCCTTTCCCGTGGTCTCATCACTGGCAGAACAGTTCACGATCACCGTGGCCCCTGCCGCCGCATGGGCAATACTCGGCGGGTTCAGAACCCAGACGTCCTCACAGATCTCAGCTCCCACTGCCAGGTTTTCCACATTTTTGCAGGAAAAAATAATCTTCGTTCCGAGGGGAATCTTCTGCCCGTCAAACTCCACTGTCACTGTGCCGAACTCCCATGGATTAAAATGGCGCCTCTCGTAGAACTCAGAGTAGTTTGGAATCCAGATTTTCGGCACCAGGCCCAGGATACGGCCGTTCTGGATGGCTGCCGCCACATTGTAGAGCTTATTGTTATACTCCCACGGAAGTCCCACAAAAACCAGCATATCGCTTCCGGCAGTAAAGGCCGCAAGAGCCTTCAGCTCCCTCTTTACAGCCGTCAGAAGAGGCTTCTGGATAAACAGATCCCCGCAGGTGTAGGCAGTCAGACAGAGCTCCGGGAATACCATGATTTTGGCCTTCTTTTCCCTTCCCTCTCCGATCAGCCGGCAGATCTCCTCCCTGTTAAACTGCACATCGGCCACCTTTACCTCAGGAGTGGCCGCAGCCACCCGTAAAAATCCATCTCTCATTGTGTAATCTCCTTGTTTACTTCTTTTCGCAGAGCTGCCGTCCGGCAGATCCGCCTGCCTCTGCGGCATCGTTTCTTCTAATGTCGTTTCTTCTAATGTCCTTTTTTCTTCCTGTCTCCTGCCTGTCCCAGCCACCGGCCCCATTTCATATAGGCCAGATCCATGAGAACCGTCGTCGCCCAGGTTATGGGATAGCACCACATGACTGCATCAAAGCTGGGAAACAGAGGGACAAACAGATTAATGTAAATCACCCGCAGCACGCACATGTTTCCCACGGAAATCAGCATAGTCTGCATGGATTTTCCCGCTCCTCTCATGGTTCCCATCAGAATCTGGTGGGCTGAAAGCAGGAGATAAAACGGAACCATGACAATCATGGTCTTAAGCCCGTAAGAAATGACTCCCGGATCCGAAGAAAAGATTTCCAGAATCGAGTGGGCTTTAAAAAACAGAAGCACAGACACGCCTACCGTGTAAATGGAACAGATGACCATTCCCTGGAACAGCCCCTTCTTTACCCGATCCATCCTCCTGGCTCCGATGTTCTGTCCTGTAAAGGTCGTGGCGGCCATGCAGAAGCTCTGCATGGGCAGAACCACGAATCCATCCACCTTATTGTAGGCTCCGAAGCCTGCCATGGCCATGGCGCCGTACACATTTACATTGGCCTGGACAATCACGTTGGAGAGGGAGATGATCGACTGCTGTATGCCGCTTGGAATTCCCATATTCAGAATCCGCTTCATCATCCTGAAATCAATCTTCAGCTTTTTAAGCTCCAGACGGTAGATATCGTCTGAGGTCATCAGCGCCCACACCGTCAGTATGGCTGAGATAAGCTGGGAGATAATCGTAGCCCATGCCACGCCGTCCACTCCCATGTGAAGCTGGCTCACAAAGAGGAGATCCAGGACAATGTTTACTACCGACGAAACGCACAGGTAGTAGAGAGGTCTCATGGAATCTCCCACTGCCCTCAGAATTCCCGCTCCCATATTGTAGACCAGATTGAAGGTGGCCCCCAGAAAATAGATCCTGAAATACAGATTGGAGTTTGCAAGCACCTCCTCCGGTGTTTTCATCCACCGCAGGATGACCGGGGAAAAAGCTACACCGATGACGGTCAGCACCACGCCTCCCACCAGGCTCAGGGCCATGGACGTGTGAACTGCCCAGCTCATCTTTTCTGCACTTTTGGCCCCGTAATACTGGGAAATAATCACTCCTGCTCCAACGGAAATTCCCATAAACATTCCGATAATCAGGTTGATCAGAGAGTTGCTGGAACCCACAGCCGCCAGGGCCTCGCTTCCAATAAACTGTCCCACCACCACAGAATCCACTGTATTGTAGAGCTGCTGGAACAGATTTCCGATCAGCAGAGGGATGGAAAAGGCAATGAGCTGCTTCCATATTACCCCCTCTGTCATCAGGACGCTGTTCTTCTTTTGTTTTTTCATTTAACCCCTCCCTCACGCTCAGTTATTTTTCATTATACACATGTTTCTGATAAAAAGGAACTGGTTGGGGAAAAGATCATCTGCCTGTACTTAATGTATTCCTGTCAGATCCCTGATTACCTGGCCGGCGATCATGATTCCGGCTGCCGGCGGGACAAAGGACACACTGCCGGGAATGGCCCGCTTTCTGGGAGCCTGCGCGTCTTCCTGGGGATGCCCTTTTTCCAGACCGTCTTTGGGAACATCTCCGGCAGGCTCCTGCTCTTTCGTCTGAGCAGAGGGGGGAACCGGCTTTAACGGCGGCTCTGTGGAATACAAAACCTTAAGCGACTCGATTCCTCTTTTTTTCAGCTCCCTCCTCATTACCCTGCACAGAGGGCACACAGATGTTTCCGTAATATCCGCAATTTTAAACAGCTCCGAGTGCAGCTTATTGCCGGTTCCCATGGATGCGATCAGAGGAATCCCATGCTTCTTTGCAAATTCTGCCAAAGCGAGCTTTGCCGCCACCGTATCGATGGCGTCCACAATATAATCCAGCTTCTCTGTCACCCCGCAGAGCAGCTCCTCGAGATTTTCCGGAAGCACGAAGGCCTCGATTGTGATAACCTCCGTATTCGGGCAGATCTCGTGGATGATATTCTCCATCACCTTTGTCTTAAATTTCCCTATGGTGCTCTGAAAGGCTACACTCTGGCGGTTTATATTGCTCCTCGAGACCACATCGCTGTCTGCCAGCACCAGCCGTCCGACGCCTCCTCTGGCCAGGGCCTCTATACAGTGGGAGCCCACTCCCCCCACGCCGAATACGGCTACCGTACTCTCCCCCAGACGGCTCAGCCCCTCTGTCCCAAGGAGCATCCCGGCCCTCTCAAATTCTTCCATTTTTTCTGTATGCATAGCTAAAACAGAGGGATGCGGCGGGCATCCCTCTTCCTCCTTGTTGTTTTATGATTGTGCAGCCCTTCCTGCAGGCTCTGGCTCTCGCAGCCTTCAGAACCTCCTGGCCGGCAGCCTGTGTGCGGAAATGCTGCCTCTTTCCGTGACTATTATTAACGCTATTGCTGTTTTCGTCAAGCCTTTTTGCCAGGATCCGCCCGGCGGAAATTATCCGGCACCTATCCCGTGAAAACCTGCTACTCCATCGGCGCCTGATAAAATTTTCCGTAAAACTGGGTGGTTTTAAACTGGTTAACGATAACGTGAGGATCCGCCTCTCTCATCAGAGCTACTATGTCAGCCGCCTCATAGGCAGACACAACGGTATGGAGGACGTACATCTTCCGCCCGCTGTAGCCGCCTACAGCCTCCACACAGGATATTCCATGACGGTACTGTCCCACATAGGCCTTCATCACCTGCTCTGCCTTTTCCGTCGTGATCTGGAGCGTCACCCTCTCGTACCTGTGATGGAAGGAGGAGATGGTCTTTGTGCTGATGAACTGGAAGATGATAGAGTAACCGGCTCCCATCCATCCGAAGATCAGTCCAAAAATACAGAACAGCACCACATTTCCCACAAAAACCCAGGTCCAGATAGACTGTCCTGTCTTGTTTGACACATAGAGGGCGATAAAGTCCGTCCCCCCTGTGGAGGCATTTCCCTTAAGAGCAATCACGATAGACGTGCCCAGTAAGAAGCCGCCGAAAATAACATTGAGCATGATGTCGTCAAACATCGGGGTAAAGTGAAATATCTGAAGAAAGAGGCTGGAGCAGGCAACCTGAATCAGTGAAAATACGGTAAACCTGAGGCTGATGCTCCGGCTGCACAGCAGGGCAACCGGTATATTGAGAGCCAGCATGCCCAGCGAGGTGGAAAAGCTGTGGCCAAAGAGAGAGGTCACCATATCGATCAGGATGGCGATCCCCGTAAAGCCCCCTGACAGAAGTCCTGCCGGCCGGATAAATACCTGGATCACAAAGGACTGCAGAAGAGCAGACAGCACCACCGCTGCCAGGGTCACTGCATTCCTCACCTTCTTTTTCTTTCCCAGCTCCTTTATATTTGCTGCAACCTGAAATACTCCCATTTTACTTTCCTCCGCCTGCCGGTGCGCTCCGGCTTTTTCACTATACCTTACAGATATCTTTCCCAGAATTCCTGAAAACTTGCCGCAATAAAAGCACAGCTGCAGCCCGCGCCGGCTAACAGCCCCGCAAAATGAAAAAGAACCGTTTCTCCCCCTAGAAAACGGCTCTTTTGGTCACGTTCTGCAGACCGATACATTGAATAGTTTTGCTTTGTTCAATATAACATTTTAAAACAAATCTGTCAATGCATTTTCTGTCATTTTGCACAATTTTAGTAACAGTTCAGCCATGCGAAGATTAGGACAGGAAAATGCGTTGAAAGCGTGCTTTCATAAGAGTTTTCCTGTCCTAATCTTCATAGGGCGGACGCCAGACGCTTCTTGTCCGCTTCAAGCGGGCAAGAAGATATATGGCTGAACTGTTACCAATTTTATCATTTCTTAACATATAAATGTATCATTTTTTCACATTGTAAAATTTTTGTTCTGGGGCTCTCATATTTCAGTGCAAACCTGAGCATACTTTCCAACATAAAAACGCTGCGGCCCGAACGTCTGTCCCAGACTGTCGGCCATCTTTTTTCGCTGCAGCCCTATGAGAGGAGTTTTTTCATGGAAATTTCTAATAAACTGGAGGTAAATCTGCGTCATTTTCATCAGCTCCTGCGGGTAAATGAAAATTTTGATGTGGTATACCGCGTGGTTCGGGTGGGGGATCGGGACGCCTGTGTCTATTTCGTGGACGGCTTTGTGAAAGATGACACACTTTTGAGAATTCTTCAGGGCTTTTCCGCGGTCAGAGCCGATACAATGCCGAAAACAGCCCACGATTTCTCCAAACTCTATATCCCCTACTGTGAGGTGGGGCTCCTGACGGACGATGAGCAGATAGCGGTGCAGATCTTATCCGGCGTGCCCTGTCTTTTTATCGACGGCTATGACAAATGCTTTGCCATCGACTGCCGTACTTATCCGGCCAGAGGAGTGGCAGAGCCTGACAAGGACAAGGTTCTGCGCGGATCCCGGGACGGCTTTGTGGAGACGCTTGTGTTCAACACGGCCCTGATCCGGCGGCGCATCCGCGATCCACAGATGACCATTGAGATCATGCAGGCAGGCGATAAATCTCACACAGACATCGCCCTCTGCTATATGGATGGAAGGGTTGATAAAGAGCTTCTCTCCCGGATCAAAGGCAGGATTGAAAACCTGCAGGTGGACGCTCTGACTATGAACCAGGAGAGTCTTGCCGAGTGCATTTATCCCTACAAATGGTACAATCCTTTCCCAAAATTCCGTTTTTCCGAAAGGCCTGACACGGCGGCAGCCTCTATTCTGGAGGGCAGTCTTGTGATTCTGGTGGATAATTCGCCGGCTGCCATGATCCTGCCGTCCTCAATTTTCGACATTGTGGAGGAGGCGGACGATTACTATTTTCCGCCTTTTACAGGAACTTATCTGCGCCTTTCCAGACTGGTGATCTCCTTCCTCACCCTGTTTCTGACGCCTGTGTGGCTGCTGTTTATGCAGAATCCCCAGTGGATTCCCCACTGGCTGGAATTTATCCGCCTCTCTGACGAGATCCATGTGGCGCTGATTTTCCAGCTGCTGATTCTGGAATTTGCCATAGACGGACTGCGGCTGGCGGCAGTAAACACCCCCAGCATGCTGACAACTCCCCTGAGCGTGATCGCCGGAATCGTGCTGGGTGAATACTCCGTTAAATCCGGCTGGTTTAACAGTGAGACCATGCTCTACATGGCCTTTGTGACAATCGCCAACTACTCCCAGTCCAGCTATGAGCTGGGATATGCCCTTAAATTTATGCGGGTGCTTCTGTTGATTCTGACCTCTGTCTTTAACCTGTGGGGCTTCATTGCAGGAACTGTTTTCTGCCTTGCCGCCCTCATCTTTAACAGGACAATCGCAGGAAAGAGCTATATTTACCCGCTGATCCCCTTCAGCTTTTCTGAACTGAAAAAAAGAATCGTCCGGACAAGGCTGCCACACACAAGAAATTAAATTCCGTCGTTTCTTCGTTTCTTCTTTTTCACTCAAGAGCGGCCTTCAGCCGCAGCAGAGCCTCCTCATACTGGCTGGAGGGTAGGGATGCGCAGGAGAGCAGAAGCCGTTTTACTCCTGCCTCCTCCCCGCACTGTTCTCCCTGTTCCACTGTGCGGATTCCCACTCCCGACGCCTTGGCGCGCTCCCTGATCTCCCTGTGTGAAAGTTTCGTCTTAAGCTCCATCAGCACAAGAAATCCTGCCTCTCCCAGACAGGCCTTCGCCTTATCCCCGAACACTTTCTCAATTTCAGCTCCAAGGAGCTTTGCCTTCTGGCTGTACAGCCTTCTGGATTTTCTTATCTGCCCTTCCAGGTGGCCGTCCCGGATAAACTGACAGAGAGCAATCTGTTCTGCCTTTGACGCTGTCTGGTTATAAAATTTTCCTCTATTTTTATATACGTCCAGGAGCTCAGGCGCAAGCACCATAAAACTCAGACGGATGGACGGCAGAAGAAGCCTGGAAAATGTCCCCATATAGACTACCCCGCGCCCTCCCGAAAGCCCCTGAAGGGATGAGACAGGACGGCTGTAATAGCAGAACTCACTGTTATAGTCATCCTCAATGATAAGGACATCCCGCTTCCTAGCCTCCCTTATAAGTTCCATCCGCTCTCTCATCCCCATCACATCTCCCCAGCTTGTCAGCTGTGACGGCGTCAGATAATAGATGCTGCCGGGAGCAGGCATTTTCCCCTCTGCGGGCATTCCGGTGACATGAAAGCCGTGATCCTCGAAAATCGTGCGGCCCTGATGGAATCCCGGGTTATGCATGATCACCTGTCTCCTCTCCTTTACCATGGGGCAGAGGATATTCAAAAGACTCTGCACGCCTGCTCCCACCACAATCTGCTCCGGCGTACAGATCACATTTCTGTGGCGGTTCAGATAGCGGCAGAGTTCCTCCCTCAATTCAGCCTCTCCCTGAGGTTCGCCGTAGGAAAGCAGCCTTTCATCCTGCCTGAGGGCGCTCTTTACATACCGCCTCCACACCTCGAACCGGAAACTTTCCCGATCGACACGGGAAGAAGAGAAGTCAAAGGGAAGCTCTGCCTCTCTCTCCTGCTTTCGGTTCTCCCACTCCTCTTTTTGGGCCTTGGCAAATTCTGTCACATAGTAGCCGCTTTGAGGCCTTGACACAATATATCCCTCCGCAGCCAGCATCATATAGGCCGTTTCCACCGTTGTCCTTGAAAGCTCAAGCTGTACGGAACATTTCCGGATGGACGGCAGTTTCGTTCCCGGCCGCAGCATGCCTGAGCGGATCAGCTCCCTGTAGTACTCATATACCTGAAGGTACAGCAGATCCTGACCGTTCCCCCCATCTCCCAGAACCAGTCTTTTCTCCTCTCTGGCTGTCTTCCCCAGCCTTACCGTCTCTGTCAGTGGCATTTTCCGATTCAATCCATTCTCCCCATTTCCTGATTTTGCTGTTTTTGTCTGTCAATCTTTTTCATCATACCATCAATTTCTGTGAAAGTCACTTTTTCTTTCTGTTTTTTCTTTACCCCAGGCGGAGTTTTCCCTTATAATAGAGCCGTCGCTTGAAAGGCTTGCTCTCTGTCTCTTTTTCCTGTCAGAACCGGAGGCAAAAAAAAGCGGCGGGAGAAAAAACGGACAGGCCCAAAGATGTTCCCCGAGGCACATTGAAGCAGCCTGCTGTCTGCCCAGCGGCAAATATGAAACACAGAAATGGAGATATAACTATGACTCAACCAAACACGCTCCGAGGCATCCTGTCTGCCCTGGCAGGCGGCATCCTCTGGGGATTTTCAGGAACCTGCGGACAGTTCCTCTTTTCCTTTGAAGCCGTCGACCCCTCATGGCTCACCGTCACGAGAATGCTTTTCGCCGGAATCGTCCTGTTAGCTGTATCCTTTCCCGGCCACCGCACTGCCATGAAAGGAATCCTGACAGAAAAAAGCAGCCTGATCAGACTGCTTCTCTTTTCTGTCCTCGGTCTTACGACCTGCCAGCTTACCTACCTGACTGCCATCTCCTATTCAAATGCCGGTACCGCCACAGTTCTTCAGTACCTGGGGCCTGCCCTGATCATGGTCGTCTCCTGTTTTCTGGCAAGGCGGCTGCCTTCAGGGAAGGAGGTATTTGCCATTGTTCTGGCCGTCTCAGGCACCTTTCTGCTGGCAACCCACGGTAAGCCAGATTCTCTGGTCATCTCTCCAGAAGGGCTTTCCTGGGGACTTTCCTCTGCCGTTGCCCTCGTACTCTATACCATGCTTCCGGGCAGTCTCATCGCCCGCTGGGGAAGCACCGTTGTCACTGGCTATGGGATGCTCATCGGAGGGATCTTCCTCTTCTTTCTGACCGGATACTGGAATTACCGCATATCCTTTTCCCCTGCCATGGTGATGGGTGTGGCAGCTATTGTCGTTCTGGGAACAGCTCTGGCCTTTACGCTCTATCTTCAGGGGGTCAGCGATATAGGCTCCGTAAAGGCCAGCATGCTGGCCTGTATTGAACCTGTTTCCGCCACTGTGATTTCCGCGCTCTGGCTGCACACCAGCTTCACGACTGTGGACATTGCCGGGCTTGCACTGATTGTCACAGCAGTCCTCATGCTCAGCCGGAAAGGGGAGGGTACAGAATGAATCAGGGACGCTATCTCATAGGGGAAGTAAGCAAAATTACGGGTATTTCCAAGGATACCCCGCATTTTTACAGCAAGACTGGGCTTCTCGTGCCAGATTACACCGATGAGTCCAACCAGTACCGGTATTATTCCCGTTTCAATCTCTGGCAGCTGGATATTATTACCACCTGCCGGAAACTGAATATTCCTCTGAAACGGATTCGCCAGATTCTGGGCTCCCATGACAATAAGAAGGTTACAGAGCTTTTAATGGAATACAGAAGTGAGGCACTGCGGCTCAGCGATTTTTACAGACAGGTGGCGGACGACATCTCCTGGTATGAGGCTGAGAATGAAAAAATTGATGAGGCTGCCCGTTCTCTGGATCACGGCATTTCCGAAATCCGCCTCAAAACCCTTCCGGCCGAGACGGTAATTGCCGGAGTGATGAAGCGCGACGAAACCTCCTACCATGCGAATCTTCAGGAGGCTGTGAGTACCGGGCTGCAAAGGGCCGGATCTATCCGGCGCAAATACGGCTACATGATTGATCCGCAGTTTATGTGTCAGGGACAGTTTTATAAATTCCGGGAATACATCAAGCCAGACGGCGTTCCTCTCCCTCTTGAAAACCCAGACACACTCTATACAATACCGGCCGGAAAGTATGCTGTTTTTATTCTGCATATTATGGATGATCAGGCTGACTTCGGGCCATTTCTCAGATGGCTTGATGAAAATGGCTGGGAAACAGATGCCGTGTACGCTGATGAGCTGGGAATGCAGCTTTTCGATTACATAAAGGATTACTACTGCGAGGTGAAGGCTCACCTGGTAAAAAAGAACTGAGGGATCAGAATCCGTCCCCAAAAGAGTACTCCGCCGTCTGAATCTCGCCTCCGGAAATTTTCCTTCCACTAAAATTTTATCTTGACTGTGTAGTTACTCCATACTTTATGATATCCACCAAAAGAAAGGAGAATTGACTATGCAGCAGCCATCTATATGGAACCGCCTCATCAAGCTATCGCTACCTGTCATGTTTTCGCTCCTGATTCAGTCCATCTACAATATCGCTGACAGCTATTTTGTCGCCCGGTATTCTTCTGACGGACTGGCAGCCCTTTCCCTGATTTATCCGATTCAGCTCTTTATGACAGCTCTCGCCACAGGTACCGGAAGCGGACTCGGTCTTCTGGTATCTCACATGGACGGACAAAAAGCAGGGGGCTCCTCTGAAATGATCAGAGAGAAACATTCTCTGATTGCCAGCGGCCTTTTTCTCGGGATTTTCAACTATCTCATCTTTACCCTGACAGCCATGTGGGGAATCTGCGGATACTTTTCCATTTCCTCCAGTCAGCAGGCCGTCAGGGAAAGCGGACTTCAGTATGCCCATATCGTATTCCTGTTTTCCTTTGGCCTGTTTGCAGAGGCTAATGCCACCAAGCTCCTTCAGGCAAAAGGAAACACCGTTCTGCCCATGCTTGCCCAGATTGCCGGAGCCGTTTTGAATATCCTCCTGGATCCCATTCTGATCTATGGCCTCTTCGGACTTCCCGCCATGGGAATACGTGGAGCTGCTGTCGCCACCGTTCTCGGGCAGTGGCTGGCCATGTTCATCGTGATCCCCCCTGTTTTCCGGCGTTTTCCCGTGTTCAGCGGACGTGTGCTGCCTGCTGACTGCATTAGAATTTACCGGGCAGGGCTTCCGGCTATCGCCATGCAGTCCCTCAACACTCTCTATATTGTCGGACTCAATCTGGTCCTGAAGCAGTTTTCTGAGAGCGCAGTTTTAGTTCTGGGCATCTACTACAAGCTTCAGACCTTTTTCTTCATTCCCCTCATGGGGCTTCAGCAGGTTATCCTGCCTTTAATCAGTTTTTACCACGGAGCAGAACAGCCCCAGCGGGAGCGGCAGGTGCTTGGCTGCTCCATAAAACTCTCCCTGGCTGTCATGCTCACCGCCCTGGGTGCATTTATGATCGCCCCCGAAGGCCTTCTTTCCATCTTCACAGCCGAACTGGCTGTCCTCTCCATCGGCTGCATCGGGCTTCGGATCATCTCCCTCAGTTTCCCGTTCGCCGCCCTGGGAATGATGTATACCGTATATTTTCAGAGCGCCGGGCGAGGGAGAACCAGCCTGCTGGTGACTGTGCTTCGCCAGGTCGTTCTCCTGGTCCCCCTGGCCTGGCTGTTCCACTATAAGGGGCTGACCTTTGTCTGGTTTACTTTTCCTGTCACGGAAATTTTTGTGGCAGCGGTATGTCTTATGCTGGATCGCCCGCGGCCGGCTACATGGGCCCGAAATGAATTGCCTGCGCGATAATCAAAAGCACAGCTCCCACCAGAAGCCAGATGAGAAACAGCTTCCACATAAATTTCATCCATCTGTCATATGGAATATTCGCCGCGCTGATAATGCCCATCAGAGCGGTGGAGGTGGGCAGTACATAGTTGCAGAAGCCATCCCCGAAGTTAAAGGCCAGAACCGCCGTCTGCCTGGTCACGCCCAGCAGATCGGAAAGCGGCGTCATAATCGGCATCACCGCTGCCGCCTGCCCGCTTCCCGATGTGAGAAATACATTGATAATCGTATTGGCCAAAAGCATAGCCGGAGCCTGAAGAACGGCCGGGACGCTGGAAAGGCCGCCTGCCAGTGCATGAACCACTGTGTCAATAATATTCCCCGCAGTCAGAATGCTTCCGATTGCCGTTGCCATTCCGATAATAAATGCCGCGCTCAGCATTTTTTTGCAGCCGTCCAGGAAGTCCTTTGAAATTCTGGACGGGCCAAATCCGGCAATCGCACCGGCAGCGATGGCAAGCCCCAGGAACATGGCGGCTGTTTCCTCCATATCCCAGTCAAGCTTCACTCCCCCGTATACAATTGCTATGAGAGCTGCAAAGAAGGCTGCCATAATCAAAGCTTTCCGAAGGTTCATGCTTCCAAAGGATTCCAGATCTGCGCGATCCTTAAAATCACTCTGTCTGTCCAGATCGTACATGGGGCTTAATTCCGGATTTTTGTGAATCCTCATGGCATATCGGATCAGATACACATTTGTGACCACGTAGAACACGCCGAAACAGACAAACCGGTATCCAATACCTGAGTACAGCGGCAGCTCCGCAATCTTCTGTGCCACGATGGTGGTATTGATGTTTAACGGACCTGTGGAAAATCCCACAGCTCCTCCCAGCAGAATAATGGATGCGCCTGTGATGGAATCAAGCCCCATCGCCATGGCAAGCATTACCATAATCGGCGCAAAGGCGATAAACAGGTTAACCCCCTGGGTGGTGCAGATCAGACCGAATACCAGTGTCAGAAGGGGGATAAAAATATAGAGCCTGCCGGAAAAGGTTTTGGCCAGCTTTGCCACAACCGCGTGAAGCGCCCCGGTCTGTGTCACCATATGGAAGGCTCCTCCCGCAAACAGAATCACCAGCATCAGGTCGATCTGCTTGATGAATGCCTTGACAATATACAGCGGTATCAGAAGCGGATTTACAGGTGTCCTGGCAATATAGGAAAACTGGCTCGGATCAATGACCTTAATCCCCTCTGCATTCTCAAATCTTGCATACTCCCCGGCCGGAATGATCCAGGTCAGAGCAACTGCCGCCAGAATAATGGTGAAAATGATCACAAATGTATGGGGCATCTTAAATGGTTTCTTCGTTTTTTCGCTCATATGTGTTGTCCTCTCTTTTGCAGCTCTATGAAAAAAGGGCTGTACATTCAATCATTTAAACTGCGCATTCTCTGCTCCTGTATTCCTTCTGCAGGACGGAGACCTCCCTCTCCTGCCGGAGCTTCTCCCTGAATTCCTCCTTTATCTTTTTCAGATAATCAGGATTTTCAATTAAATCAGCAGCAGTTCCCGCCAGAATCCTGGCTCCGTAAACGACAGCGCTGTGGGCCTCCTCTGTCTTTCCAGCCTTTAAAAACTGTTCCGAGTGTGAAGCTGTGCCTTCCTCCACAAATGCAACGCGAATGCAGGAGCCTGGTATTCTGTGCATGATGTTTCCGAAATCCGTGGAACCTGTCTTTTCCCTGGGTGCCCGGATTCTGGGTGCTCCCGCCTCCTCGGCATTCTTCATCAGCAGATCATTAAGGCCGATGCAGGGAATTTTACTGTCGATGGCTTTTTCCTCTATAATCTCAACCTCGGTCTCTGTCATCATGGCCGCCCCTTTCAGCACCTTCTTAAACCGTTCTGCCACTGTATCCAGACAGGCTCTGCTGTATGAGCGGATGTAGAAACTGCCCTCTGCCTGTGCAGGGACAATGTTAGCCGGAGTACCGCCGCAGCTCACCACGGTATAATGGATCTTCACGTCCTCCGCCACATGCTCTCGCAGAAATTCCGTCCCCTGAAACGCCAGAAGCAGTCCATCCAGAGCACTCCGCCCATTCTCCGGCTTTACAGCTGCATGTGCGCTGACCCCGTGATAAATCACCTTATATCTGGAGAGCGCAAGGGACTTCACATCAACCTGGGTACATCCGTTTCCATGCATCATCAGAGCCACATCCAGCTCCTCAAACGATACGCCGTTTTTGAGCATCAGAATTTTCCCGCTCACACTTTCCTCTGCCGGGGTTCCATAAATGGTAACGCTATAGTTTTCTGCAAATTCTGCCCGCTTGAGTGCTGCTGCCGCAGCCAGAACTGACGGCCCCTGCAGATGATGGGCACAGGCATGTCCGATCCCTTCCAGGGCATCATACTCACAGAGAAGACCGATATTCGGTCCCCCCTCCCCGTGGTTCCATACTGCCCGAAAGGCTGTCTTAAGGCCTCCCACTCCCCTCTCCACCTGAAAGCCCTCCCGCTCAAGCCAACCTGTCAGGAGATCCAGAGCATGAAACTCCTCCATCCCCAGCTCCGGGTGATCAAAAATGTCGTCAGCCATAGCTGCCATCTCAGCAGCCATGCCGTCGATACAGGCATACAACTGTTTCTTGTCCATAGATAAAAAAATACCTCCTCTGTCCAAATGCTTTCCGTTCTGCCGCTGCGGCTTTGGGCCGCCTGCCGCTGTCTGATGAAAGTATATCCGACAGAGAAGGTTTCTGTATAATTCAAAAATCTTACTGTTAGTATTTGCTTTTTTTATGGATCGCTGTTATATCCTTTTCCAGTCTGCCTGGGGACTTCTCCTCTTTTCCTCTCCTGTTTTATCTTTCGTATTACCTGTCTCCGTTTTCCCATTCCGTAAAGGCCTGTTCCCGGCACAGGGCGATAAACCTCTGCATAGGCTCCGGCACATGAAGATCCCGCCTGTATCCGGCCACAAATGCTGACTTTGATGCCGCGTCCCCGACTGTATAATAATTGACACGTTTTCTGTATTTCATATTCATGGCGTAGTATTCTCTGTTAAATCCCACCCCCAGCCCCTCGGCAACCATCTGCATTGCCATCTCAATATTGCGGATGTTCTCAATTCTGCCGGGCGTCACGCCTGCCCTCCTGAAGGCCGCTTCCGCCTCCGCCCGAAGGCTCTGCCCCGGATAGGGGAGAATGATGTCCTGCCCGTTCAGCCACTTCAGCTCCAGGCGTCTGTAGCGGGAGCCCTCCACCCACACTGCTTTTTCGTTGAGCGGACTCAGGGGAGGAACTGCCACCAGAAGCTCCTCACTGAACAGTTCCTGGGACTGCATGCCGCTTTTAATGTCCGCTCCGTTCATCAGCACCAGATCCAGCTCATAGGCCTCAAACATCTGCATCAGCTCTCCATGGTTCCCTTCCCGTATCATCACTTCGATGTCGGGATATTCCCGTTTAAACCTTGCAAGCACCGGAGGAATCAGCCAGGTTTCCCTGCGAAGCTGAACGCCGATCCGCAGTCTCCCTCTCTTTCCCCCTGCAATCTCAGAAAGCGCCTCGTCAAACTCTGCCTTCAGGGCCAGCATTTTTCTCGCCTTTTCCACATACAGTTCTCCCGCACAGGTCAGGACAAACTTTTTCCCAACACGCTCGAACAGGCGGATTCCCAGACTTTTTTCCAGGCTGCTGATGTAGATACTCAGAGCCGGCTGTGAAATAAAAAGCCTCTCT
Organism: Clostridium sp. AM29-11AC; assembly: GCF_003480545.1. Classification (NCBI taxonomy): domain Bacteria; kingdom Bacillati; phylum Bacillota; class Clostridia; order Eubacteriales; family Clostridiaceae; genus Clostridium; species Clostridium sp. AM29-11AC. Next base: position 123,567 of record NZ_QUJI01000002.1, on the reverse strand, counting down.
GCTGCTCTTGTAATATTTCCGCATTCCGCCAGCACACAGACATAGGTCTGTTCCTTCAGATTCATTCTCTCATTCCCCACCTTCCATTTTCATCGGTCTGTCATATCCTCCCGATATGCCGCCTCTCCGTGGGGAGGCACACTCTCCGCATAGGTGTTTTGGCTCCCTTCGGGCGCCAGCGGCTCGGCGCAGGTATAATTATTTAACAATTTTATCTTTTTTTATTTAAGTATAAGTTTTTTTAATGATTCTAATCCTGACTCTGCCCAGCCGCCGAACACGGCTTCGGAGCAGCAGTTCCCATATGAGAGGTGCGCAACCACAGCGGAACATTTTTTTGCCCTACAGGGCCGACTTTTATATCCTTTAACGCAACAGGTCTTCCCCACAGCGCAAAAAAGCAGACATTCCTCCGCCTCATTCACTGATAATGAAACGTCAGAACTGCCTGCCTCCGCCTGTCTGTTATTCTACAGTTATGCCCGGTGCCATTCACAATCCTCACAGCAGACGTCTCTCAGAATGCCGGCACTGCAGGAACTCTGCGTTCTTACTCTGTAAAGTCCTTGAATCCAAGGCCAAATACCTCAGATGTGTCTGTCACCATAACAAACGCATTAGGATCTGCATCGTAGACGATCTTCTTCAGACGGCTGAACTGTGATTTTCTGACTGTGCAGAGAAGCACATTGGTATCCTTTCTGCTGTATGCCCCCTTGGCGGGCAGAAGGGTTGCCGTCCTGTCCAGCTCGGAGATAACCTTTTCTGTGATTTCATCAGGATTAGAAGTGACAATGGTAGCCATGCTGCCCACTTCCCCGCCATAGATAATCGCGTCAATTACCTTTGTCTGTACATAAAGGGAAATGAGACCGAACAAAGCGGCCTCAATATTTCCAAACACAAAGATGGAGGCGGCCAGAATAATCCCGTCAACAATCATCAGGGCGCGGCCAATGGACATATGAGGCCTCTTTTTCTGAAGTATATATCCCAGAATATCCGTTCCTCCTGTAGTGCTCCCCGCTATGAAAATAAGAGCCATTCCGGCACCCACCAGTACGCCTCCGTAAAGGCTGCACAAAAGCCTGTCTCCGGCGTAGACCGGTATAAAAAGCGGAACTACAAAATCCAGCACGAAGGAACAGACAGCTGTGGTGATTGCCGTAGACACTGCAAATTTTTTGCTCAGATAAAACCATGCCAAAATTAACAGCGGCACATTCAGTACAAGCGTCAGTGTTCCTACCGGAAGCCCTGTCACAAAATTGACCATAAGTGCGATGCCGGAGGCTCCGCCCGGCGCAATATTCGCCGGCACAACAAACATATAGATTCCGATACCGTAAATGAGAGAGCCAATCAGCAGAAGACTGACATCCCTCAGCATCCCCCTTACACTGTTTTTCTCCATCATTTTCTCTCTCCTTCCAAACTCATACAGCTATTCTTATCCTTCCCCTTTTACCCTCTAAAAAACAGGTGATACCAAAAAAGGTACCACCTGTTTTCATCTCCTCTATGCAGCTGCATGTCATGTCTCCACGCGCTGCCGTATTCTGTTTTCCTACAGTCTGATCACTACTCAATGCTGTAGTTCGGGGCCTCTTTTGTAATATGAATGTCGTGGGGATGGCTCTCTTTCAGAGATGCAGCCGAAATCTTCACAAACTTTCCTGTCTCCTGGAGAGTTGGAATATCTGCAGCGCCGCAGTATCCCATACCGGCACGCAGTCCTCCGAGAAGCTGGAATACCGTATCCTCAACCAGACCCTTGTAAGCAACCCGGCCCTCAACGCCTTCCGGAACCAGCTTCTTCGCGTCTGTCTGGAAATAGCGATCCTTGCTTCCATTTTCCATGGCAGCGATGGATCCCATACCGCGGTAAACCTTATATTTTCTTCCCTGGTATAATTCAAACGTTCCCGGGCTCTCATCACAGCCTGCAAACAGGGAACCCATCATGCACACGCTTCCGCCGGCCGCGATTGCCTTTGTAATATCTCCAGAATACTTGATACCGCCGTCTGCGATAATCGGAATACCGTACTCCTTGGCCACTGCATAGCAGTCCATAATCGCGGAAATCTGCGGAACGCCGATTCCTGCAACCACACGGGTAGTACAGATGGAACCCGGTCCGATTCCAACCTTGACAGCGTCAACGCCTGCTTCGATTAAAGCTCTTGTAGCCTCTCCCGTCGCTACGTTTCCGGCGACTACCTGAACTTCAGGATATGCCTCCTTAATCATTTTCACACAGCGGATTACGTTTGCAGAGTGTCCGTGAGCGGAATCCAGCACAATCACGTCAACCTTTGCATTGACCAGAGCTTCCACACGCTCCAGCACGTTGGCCGTAATTCCCACAGCGGCTCCGCATAAGAGTCTTCCCTGTTCATCCTTTGCGGAAAGCGGATATTTAATCTGCTTTTCAATGTCCTTGATTGTGATAAGTCCCTTCAGGTTGAAATCGTCGTCCACGATAGGAAGCTTTTCAACTCTGGCCTTGGCAAGGATTTTCTTCGCCTCCAGCATGGTAATGCCTTCCTTGGCTGTCACAAGATTCTCGGATGTCATGCATTCCTTAATCTTCTTGGAATAGTCCTCCTCAAACTTCAGGTCGCGGTTTGTGATAATTCCCACTAATTTCCTGCCTTCTGTGATCGGGACACCGGAAATGCGGAACTTGCCCATCAGCTCATCCGCATCCTTTAATGTATGCTCTGGGGATAAATAGAATGGATCTGTGATGACGCCATTTTCCGAGCGTTTTACCTTGTCTACCTCTTCTGCCTGCTCCTTAATGGACATGTTTTTGTGAATGATGCCGATACCGCCCTGTCTGGCCATGGCAATCGCCATCCTGTGCTCTGTAACAGTATCCATTCCGGCACTCATCAGCGGAATATTGAGCTTAATCTTTTTGGTCAGGTAAGTGCTTAAATCAACCTGGTTCGGAATCACTTCCGAATAGGCCGGCACCAGAAGGACATCGTCAAATGTAATGCCGTCGCCAATAATTGTACCCATTAATTTTTCCTCACTTTCGTATTCGTTTTATTAATAAGTTTAATTAATAACGTGATTATGTTAGTAATTTAGTATATCAATTTTAAAATGACATGTCAACTGGCGAAGAAAAAATTTTGACGTCCTGAATTCTTCATAAAAAACTCTCTGCAAAAATTTTCCTTCTGTATCAGCTTTCCTGCGCTGCCTTCATATAGCTCTCCACCCTGGTCTTTACATTCTCCTGCAGGTTCCGGTAAAAGAACTGATAGTCATACAGATGATAAATTCCGTCCTCAAATATATATAAGGACGCCGGGTACTCCTCCGGGGTCACATCCGTTACCTTCAGCGCGCCCCGGGTACTGTCTATGTAGGCTCCTGTCAGTTCCGGTATCTCGTTGACAATGTTTCCGTCATAATCTGTAAAGCAGGCTCCCAGATTCTGGTTCTTATCTGCCTTTGTTCCATCTGTTTTCCAGTTAAGGGGATTGATGGATACAGCCTTTGTCCCTGAAGGAATCATCAGAGAATCTGTGATGCTCTCCGCCTCACTGTTGAAAGAGATGATCACTCCTGTGTCCGCCTCTCCCTGCGCTGCTTTCATATGAGGATTTTCCTCCAGCTCCTCCTCCGTAATACTCCAGCCTATGGCATAGCAGGCTACCAGCTGATCCTGAAGCGCTTCGTCGTCAAAGCAGTCTTTCATCAGTCTCAGGCACATGTCTGCTCCCTGGGAGAAACCGGCCAGCACAATCGGTCTTCCATCGTTCCATTCCTCACAGTAATACTCAAACGCGTCCTGTACATCCTCATAGGCCAGTTCCAGGTATTCCTCCCTGTCTGCTGCCGGCAGCTCATAGACATTCAGGCCGATCTGGCGGTAATAGGGGGCAAAAAAGCGGCATTCTCCGTCATATATTCCCTTTTCCATATTGGTGGCCCCGAGAAAATTTGCTTTTGTCTCCTCATCGTCCATGGCCATGTTTTTCTCTTCATCTGTTCCTCCGAACACGGTGGGACAGATAAAAAAGACGTCAGCTTCCCTCTCATCTTCTCCATTCTCACAGTATGCCCAGTTTTCTTCAAGGGAGTAGTCGACTCCTGCCTTTTCTCCTGTCTTCTCTGGTGCACATCCTGTAAGAAGAACGGCTGCCAGACAGATTCCCAGAAAAAAGGTCTTCATATACTGCTTCATCTCTTTTCCTCCTTCCAAATACATCCCGACTTTTTTGATGCGTTTCATCAGACATCGTCAGGGTTTTTTCATTATACCCTATCCTTCGGATACGGCAGCCTCCGGCGGAACTTAGCGCCCGGCTTTCAGCAGTGAATGCTGAAACCGGTATGCGCAGGTATAATGACTGCTTTGCAGTCATTATACCATAAATCCCCCTCTTTCACAGCATGGATTCCGTCTTTTTCCGTATAGCAGGGGCGGGATCACTTCGGTCAGCTCTGCCTGCAGGATCAATTTCTGGTTTTTTCCATGACAGGTGGAGAGTGTCAGTATATGGGAATGTACCGGAAAAACAGTGCCGTTCTCCCCGCGAGTCTCCCCGGCTCCGATGTCTGGCTGATAGGGGGACATATCGGAATTTTTTGTCAGGAAGACCTCCCTGATTCTGTATTCTCTCCAGATACTGCTGCGGCAGATATAGATCTTTCTGTGCTGTTCCAGATATTCGTCATTGAGGTACTCCTTCAGTTTTCCAAACATCTCCCCGGACCTCATATTGTGGCCGTAAATCACCGTATTGGGTTGGGAAAACGGGAGAAATGAAGATTCAAAAAACAGACATCCACAGGAGTGGTTTTCTTTTATAAAGGTCTTTCCCAGGTAATCGCTGTTCGATTTCGGATATACAACCGGATAATTAACTGCCGTATCCGGAATGTACAGCCATGCAGCATAGTCCCGGTTCAGTGCGCGAAGGGACGGTTCGTCGATTCTCGGAAGAAACGGAGTTTTTCTGCTTTCCGGACAGGTAAAAGCCGAAACCGGAAGATTGGAAGTCTCTGTCAGAAAGCAGAGGCGGGAGAAATCCCCCGCCGTCTGTGTCTCTGCTATTTTGCAGATAAGCTGATATTCTTTTTTTCCTGCACAGCCATCATGGTATTTATACCAGAGCAGGGAACCGCTGAGCAGCAGACTCAAAAACAGGATAATTGCCGCAGCCCCCATTCCCCAGCGAATAACTGTGCCCATGGTCCTTCCGGTAGATTTTTTAATTAATGTAAATTTCACACGCTTTATGATTCCTCCTTTTTCTCCTTTTTCGGCATCCCGGAAAACAGGGGTATGCAGGCTTTAAATACATTCATTTCCGCCTGAAGCATTTTCTGACCAGAATCAGCATGACCGGCATAATTATCATTCCTGCCCCGGCAGATATGAGCACAGCTTCTCTCCTTTTCAGCCATTCCCACACTCTTGCCCCTGCAGATTTCCTCTTCAGCGGTTCTGTGTTTGAAATATATCTGGCTGCAGCCTTGATTGTATATGTACTATCCCCCTGTCCTTCACTGTCAGAACTGAATGGTTCCCCCTTTAATCTCCCCTGTTTTTCTTTCTCCCCAGGGGGACGGTCTGAATAGATCGCCTGAACTGATTTTCCCTGAACTGATTTTTCCCCCGGTTCAGATTCTTCACCAGATCTTTTCTCTGCAGCGCCTTCTGCTGTCACTGTTTTCCAGGACTTCAGGTAATACGTTTTTCCGTTTTCCGTAATCTCCCGTTCCGGGATATGGTTTTCTCCTGTATCTTCGAAGCAATCTGACATCACAATTCTCAGGTTCTCAGACTGCCTGGGATTTTTCCTCACGGAAATCGTTTCGTAATGAACAGCGTCAAGAAAGTATATCGATCCATCCTCCTCAATCGTTTCCGGAAAAGGAAACTCTTTTTGGCTGTCCTCTGCCGTATAAATAACTTCTCTGGAGAGATATTCAGAAAAACCTTCCTGACTGGTCTGCCGCTCCCTGGCAAATGGCAGACCGGCCTGCAGGCTGCCGGAATCTCTTCCGGCAGCATCTCCGGTGACGGCAGACACTGAAACTGCAAGAAGGAGCACTATCCCGGCATACATGAACCTTTTGACTTTTTTCCCTCCTTCCCTCACAGACTTCAGACAGCCATTCTTTGTACGGATTCTCTCTTCTTCGAAACTAAATTTTTCTCCTTCAGCCTCTGTGCCAGGGTTTTGCCTGCCATGTTTTTCTCTACCTTTTATTTCTTACCGCCTCCTTTTTTCTTCTTTCTGCGTCCGGCCATCCACAGTCCCAGAAGCCCTGCTGCAGAGATCACAAATATCCCTGCTGCCAGCTCTACCGGAAATGTGTCCCCCGTCTTGGTGAATGGGATTTCCAGCCTGTCTTTTTGTCTCTTTATGCTTCCTTCTCCATACAGAGACTCATCATATTCTGCTGTTATTTTTCCTTTCAGTTCCGGCTGTTTCGTGGTTTCCGGCACCTCTGGAGCCTTCTTGTTCACCGCAAAGAATACATAGCTGTTTTCAGTATCCTGGTAAAAAGCCAAATCTCCGTTTAAGATCTCTGCATCCCCGGATCTGGGAATCCGTATCTGATAGCTTCCGTCCAGTTTTTCATATCCGTCCGGCGCATGGGCTTCCTCCACGGTAATGGTCTGAGGCGTCTTTAAAGTTAACTTAAATACCGTTCCTCCCTGTTCCTCTTCTAAGGTCAGCAGGCGGCCATTCTGATCCTTCACGGTAAATCCTGCTCCAGGCAGGGGCTTCCCGTCCTCGTCCACTTTTTTCAGACGGACCGTATAGTCTGTTTCCCCTCCTCCGCCTTTTTTCATATTCTCCACCACGATGGTGAGAACATCTGCATAGTCGTTGACCGTAAACTCTGTATCCTCCATTGACCGGTAACCGGCCGGAGCTGATATCTCACGAAGGATATAGTGTTCCCCTGCTGTCAGTTTTCCATAAATCCGATGGGGTTCCCCGGTGGAAGTCCACGCTTCCCGGACCTTCCCGTTCTGGTCAAGGATCTCAAATCTGGCTCCTGCAAGGGGCTTTCCGGTTCCGGCATCCAGTTTCAGAATCTCCACCTTTGTCACATCGTCGCGCATTTCCACCTGGTTGACTGTTCCGTCGCGGTTGACGGTAAAGACAGCTTCCTCTGCGTAGGCATAACCGGGGGCAGGCTTTATCTCGATAAGGCGGTAGGTATGACCCGCCTCCAGGATTCCCGTGATCTCATGGGATGTTTCCCGGGAGATCCACTGGTCAATAATAATTCCTTTTTCATCCACCAGCTGCATCTTACAGCCGGAAAGCTCCTCCTCTCCGGTGATCGCCTTTTTAGACAGAACAGCCTTTGTCTGTCGATCTTCCATCACCACCACATCAGTCCGGCCGTCAGTGCTGACAGTGAATTTCACATCCTCGGAAAATCCGTATCCGGGAGCCGGTTTTATTTCATGAAGCCAGTAGGTATTTCCTGCTGTCAGCTGCTTTTCAAGCAGGGTAAAGGTTTCTCCGGTGGTAAAAATCATCTCCTTTCCCTGGTACAGGGCAGGTGTTTTATCCTCATTTAAAATCTGAAGAACAGCTCCTTTCACGGCAACTGCCCCAACTTCCTCTGCATGTACCGTATCAGATGGGGTTTCCATGAAAGCATTGGATGGGGTTCCTGGCCTTTTGTCCTCTTCTGTCTCCACATACCTGTTTTTATAGATTCTTACCTTTGTCGTATCATCCTTCATTTCCACATAATTGATGCTGCCGTCATGGTTTACGGTAAAAGCAATATCATCGGCAATGACAAAGCCGTCTGCAGGGATAGTCTCCCGCAGAGTATAAGTTTCGTCTGCCCGGAGCTTTCCTCTGATCTCGTGGGGCGTTTCCCCGGAAACCCATTCATCCGTCACCTTTCCCTCCGAATCCAGGAGCTGCAGATGCGCTCCCGGCAGTTCCTCTCCGTTTGTGATGTCCTGTTTGGAGACAATCAGGTGAGTGGGCCGATCCTCCATTCTGATCTCTTCGGCCGCCCCGTCTTCATTGACTGTAAAAGTTATGTCGGAGGCATAGCCGTAGCCGTCCGGCGCTGCAGCCTCTTTAAGGCGGTAGCTTCTTCCCGGCTTCAGTCCGCTCACTGAAAATGTTTCCTCCCCGGTTGTCCATTCCGCAGTCAGTGTCTCCTCCCCGTCTGGAAGCTCCGGCAGCTCGTAAAGCTGCAGCCTGGCTCCCACTACCGGCTCTCCTGTCAGCAGATCTGCCTTTTCTACGATAGTTTTCGTTTCTTTATCGTAGCCTCCAATAATGGAAATCCCGGCGTGAGCATCAATGGTAAAGGACAGGCGGCCGCTTATTTCTTCTGTATTATCGGAAAAGAATGTGGTTTCTGTGAGATAATAGGTATTTCCCCTGACAAAAACTGTCCTCTCTGTGGGATCTTCCACCTCCCTGGTAAACCAGGCGGCCGCTCCCTCCTCTGAAATCCGGCCTTTGAGCTGGTGAGCTTCTGACTCCATCCCGTTTTCCTCCCTGCTTACCTCATAGGTGCAGCCGGTGAGCACTGGATCGATGGTGATAAATTCATTTTCCGAAAGCTCTATGGTATCGCCGCTTTTCATGGTTCCGTCACAGCTTCCGGTGTAGGCATAAGTTCCGGCCAGTTCATCCCCGTTTCGATTCCAGAGTCTGATAGTAAAACGGGAAGTTTCTCCCTTATGCTGCTCCTTTCCGGAGCCAGTCAGTTCACTGTAGACAGTCAGACGGTTTTCCTGTCTGACGGGAACTCTCTTTTCTGAGGAGAAGCTTTCTTTATTTGAGTTTTCAACGGTGACAGACAGGGCGGCCGCCTCCGCCTCCTTTGTCAGCTCCGAGGCGAAGGAGACACTTCCCTGGCTGAGAGGCGCTGCCTGTGAAACCGTCCACACAACGGTCTCCTCTTTTTCTGCTTCCTGAGCCGTTTCCAGGGTTCCGTCGCAGGGATCGATCACCTCCATCCCCTCCTTCACCGTCACCCGGATCGTAAGATCCTGCGGTGTATGTTTCGGGTTATACCAGTGAATAGTGCTGATGACTGCCTGTCCTCTCTCAAGAGGTTCTCCTTCCTGACCTGTCCGGCTTCTGATGACTGCCTTCGGATTTTCCGGATTCACTCTATTTGTCACCGTAGTTTCCAGGGCTCCTTCCTCTGGTTGGAACTCCGTGATGGCCGCTCCCTCACTGTCTGTCAGCAAAAGCGCAAGTCCGGCGGCAGCCCGCCCGGCATACCTGAACACGCCGTCCTTATCAAAATGAACACGCCGGGTGCTTCTCTTCGTGATCACATCGCTTCCATCAGAGTAAATCGTGTGCTCCTCGAAGGTGTACAGGCCATTTTCCCGAAGGCCGTCCTCCCTGTGAAAGACATGTTCCTCCCCGGTTTCCACAAAGCGCAGAAGCTCCTCCCCCTTCTCATTCAGAATCGCCGTTTCTGCTTTTACAATGGTTCTTCCCTTAAAAGTAATGCTGTCAATGGAATTGCTGTCTGCACAGGAGGGATCCCCGTTTTCTTCTCTGTAGTGTACAGAAATGGCAGAAAGGTTATTGGAGATGGAGTCAATGCCCCGGCCGTCCCTTTTCACCGTAAAGAATACCGGTCTCATCAGGGTATAGCCCTCCGGCGCCTCCCGCTCCACCAGCACATATGCCCGTCCCGCCGTCAGGCCTTCCAGCAGATGCCGTCCCTCCGTTTTAGCAGTCGTCCACTCTTCGGCCAAATCTTCCTCCGCCCAGGTATAGCCGCCTTCTTCATCCAGCTCTGATACCCGGTAGACGGCCATCCTGGCCCCTTCCACAAAGGCCCCGTCAGTCCCTGCATCCCCAAGGTCAGAAAGCTCCTTTTTCTCCAGATAGATCCTGGTAGCCTCATTCTCCACCTCCATCTCATGAATGATCGTTTCCGCAGGTTCGCCTTCTGTTTCGTCAAACTGGAAGGAGTGAATCTGCGGGTTTACAGCAAAGCCTTCTGGAGGAACCAGCTCCTTCAGCCGATAGGTGTATGGCTCCACGCTTCCGTCCTCAGGGTTTATCCTGCCTGTCGGCAGTCCTTCCACATGGACGGTTCCGTTGATATCGGAAATTTTCTTCGGAAATCCTGCAACCAAAGTTCCGTTTTTCTCACAGGCGGAAAGTTCAAACACCACTCCGGACAGGGAGCCTCCCTTTTCATCTGTCTTATGGATAAGCAGTTCGCCGGTAAAGGGCTCATCGATCATCCGCTCAATCTGCACGGCTTCGTTCTGTGTCCCTGTATACTCAAATTTCAGCGGCTCTGCCGTCCGGTAATAATCCGGCGCTTTTATTTCTGAAAGATAATAGGTTCCATCCGGCAGGTCATAGAGGAAATGAGGCTTTAAATCTCCCTCCTCAAAACCCTCCAAAATCCGTCCGTTAATTCTGTCCGTTTCTGTGTATACGCCGTCGGTTCCAGTGATCCAGGAGGCCACCAGGTATTCCTCTGTCTGGCTTAATTCTCCTGCTTCGTCGGCCCGGTAGAGGGCAAGCTCTGCTCCCGGCAGTTCCTTTCCGGTGGCGGAGGAAGCTTTTGAGAGAGCCAAAGCCTTTCTCTCATTTAAGATCTCATGAAGCTGCAGTTCCTTTTCTTCCCCCACCGTAACCAGGAGGGGATCCATAGCTGCAAAGCCCTCCGGGGCCTTCGTTTCCACCAGTACATAGGCGGCACCCGCCGGAAGATAATCTATCCGGCGGCTTCCGTCCCCTGTCAGCCAGGCATTCGTATAGCTGTTTATCTGAGGAAGCTGATGATAGTCAAACTTGTAAGAATACTCAAAACCGCTTCCGTTGTACCGGACATCAGCCAGCACAGTTTTTCCGGTTTCCTGAACCGTCAGCGTCACCTTCGCCACATCCGGATATTCTGCGGATGCCCCTCCTGCTAAGGACGCATCCCAGACGGCTGCATCCGTTACCGCTGCGGTGCGGGGAACAGCCCACTTTAAAGTTCGCTTCTTCCCCAGCATGGCGGCATAAGCGGCCTTAAAGCCCTCCCGGTCCTCCTTTTTCATCTGCGGCGGGAAGGTGACAGTCTCCTCTCCCGTCTCCCCGTCAGTTCCAATCAGCACGCGGCTCCCATCCTGAAGCCTCCACACCTTTGAATCCCGGGAATCCCGCACAGCCGTCCGCTCTGCATACCAGGTAAAGCCCGTACCGTGAATACCGTATTCCTCGTACATCGCTTCAAAGTCCAGGGTGAATCCGGTTTTCCCCTTCATATCACCCAGATTCGGGTAATTTCTCAAATCAATGCTTTCCGTATAGTCGGCGGCATCGTCAGAAATCCAGGACTCCACCGGGCGTTCCTCTTTGTACCGGGGAAGTCCGTTTTCATCATATATGACCTGTCCCTCTTCATCTGTTTTTGCCTCATACAAAGTAAACTCTGCACCTGGAAGGATTGGTTTTTCCCCCTCCTGCTTCGTATACTTTCTGAAAGCCACCTTTGTGTGGTCGTTGTACAGCCGGAAGTTCTGAATTTCCCCGGTGCTGTCCACCTGGATATTCATGGGAGCTGCCTTTAAAAAACCTGGCGGAGCAGTCAGCTCCTCCAAAATATACCAGCCGGCAGGAAGACCCTCCACGTAAAACGGTGTTTCTTCAGTTGTCCAGGCCATCTCCTGATACTCCTCTGCTCCGGCCCGGCTGTTTGTTGTTTCCAGACGGTAGGGGGTGTCGGAGGTTTTCTCCAGCCGGTAGCCCTCAGGGGATGCCAGATCAGCCACATATCTGGCCGGATAGAGGGCAATCCCTGCGCCGGGGAGCTGGCGGTTGGTATAGTTGGCAGCCGTCTCTCTTCCGCTCTCCACACCGTCTATCTTTTCAAAGTATCCTTTCGTCGTGTCATCATACACCTGAATGTTTTTCATCCTGGCATCTTCCTCCACAGTAACCCCCTGGGGGAAGGATTTCGTATAGCCCTCCCCCTCCGGAGCAGAAATCTCCTCTAAAATATAGGTTCCTGCCGGCAGACGCTTAATTACATCTGCCTGCCCGGCCAGTTCCTCTGTGGAAAATGGATCGTTCGGCGTTTTGTCAGAGGTAAGCCAGGTGTTCTCCAGAATATAGTTCTCGCCGCGCCTATGATACAGGCGATCCTGTGTCTGATGCTCTTTCCCGGCATCCCCATCGTACAAAACCTCATGATCATCCAGCGCGTAGGCCCCGTCGTTGTACTCCTCCAGGTTATCAGAGTTTTTATATCGGACAAAATCCCCGTTCCGATCATACAGCTCACTCCCCTTATCGTAGGTTTCATTGCTTCTCTGATAGTACAGCACCAGACCATGCTCATCGTAGACAGGACTCATATAATTTAAAAAAGTACCGTTATTAATGTCTGCCAGGACCTCCTGATTCATGTTCTGGCCGAATTGATTTTGTCTGACGGTCTCTTCTCTGTGGCTCTCCTCCCCTTTCTCTGACTGCCAGGTTCCGCTGATATATCCGGACTCCTGGTGGGAATAAGACGGCTTTTCTGAATCGGAAAGTTTCTGATCCGTCTGATTGTTAGGCTCCAGCACTTCCTCCTCCCCATAGCCGTCCTGGTTTTCCCCGACAGTGGCAATCCGTGAGGTGGCAATTTTATCTCTGGCTGTCACGGCTCCGTCTGCATCCCTGGCTGTCTCCACCGGCCATACCAGCACACGGTCTGCCACATGCACTCCCTCATCGCTGAATTTGGGCTCCAGCACATAGGCCATCCCTGTGTAGGGATCTACCCTTGCATCACGGTTTCCGTCCCGATCCAGGTGGTACACTGCAGTTCCCTCTCCCATCTTCCATTCACGGTTGGCGGTCACAAATTGAAGGGACGCGAAATCTCCCTTCAGGATCTTGCTGACGGTATCATAGGAGAGCTTCGTCAGATCTCCTCCCACAAGCTCCAGATAAGGCTGTCCGCCTTTAAAGGCATAGAGGGAAAGCTCATTATTCGCTTTTCCCTGGCTTGTCTGGTCTGCCTGGAGCTGAGATACGGATACTTTCTGATGGTTTTTATCCCATCCATACAGCACCCTCCTTCCATGGAGCTGCTCTGTCCAGGTTAAGGACAGGCCGTCTAGAGGGTAGTACAGAATCTCTGTATCCGGCCGCTCCACGGTCCCTTCCTTCCAGACATAGCCTTTTTCCGCAACAGGGTTTCCCTCTTCATCGAGCCCCGTAACATAGTCGGTCAGAATCGGTTCTCCGTTCTCATCTTCCTCCCTTACAAGTTCCGTCTTTTCTCCGGCAAAGCCCTGCTTTACCGTCATGTTTATTACGCTGTTTGACAGATTCCGCTCAACGGAAAGTCCCTCAAAAGCCAGATCCTCACTGTCTCCGGAAGGAATCAGTTCTATGGCATCAAATAAGGTCAGCCTTGCCCCGGCCACATAGGGGTTTTCATCGTCATCTGTTTCGCGTCTTTTCGTCACATAGCCATAGCCTGCGAAATGGCTGCCGTCGTAGACAATCTCCACCTGCTCGCCGGCTTCCCTGAGGGCTGCCAGGCGTTCCAGGGTCCCCTTGGGATAGGCATAGCCCAGATATGTTCCATTGTCATCATAAGCGTATTGGAGTGCCGGGTTTCCTCCGATTTCTGTCAGGCCTCCCTCGATCCGCTCCCCAATCCGGAATGTAACGGTTCCCCTGGGCTTCAGCTTCTCCACCTGAAGCTTGATGGGAATGTTCTCCACATAAATGTGAGCAATATCCGCCGGGTTCTGGGGAGTGTTTCCATTTCCGCTTCCTCCCTCCGTCCTTTCCTCATAGATGGCAGCGCGGACACGCTGCTCCTGTTTCCCCTCCTTATAGTACGTGACCTTGTCGGAGTATATCTCTATGGCAACAGGCGCCGTGCGCACATATCCTCTGGGCGGCACCTCCGTCAGCACGTAGGTTCCGGCTCCCAGAGGCTGCGGAGTGGTGAGATAACCGACAGTCTGAAGACGGTATTCGTCTGGCGCCTGGTTCGTATCCTCCTGTTTCATGGACACATCGTTCACAGTAGAAAAGGCCTTAAACTGTCCCACCAAATTTCCCTGAGAATCAGACAGGACAATCTGGTCCTGCTCTTTGCAGACAGGGGTTCCGGCCTTTACAGTGCCGGAATACAGAGTCCCCGGTCCGGCCTCCTCACTGTCTGATGAGGGTTTGTCTGTCTTTTTTCTGTGAAGCGGCTGGATGCCGGAAGCTCCCATAGCTTTTAGAAACTCCTCGCTTCCCGTCAGAACCGTATCCTCCTCGTAAAACTTCACCTCCCCTGTTTTTTTATCCCGGGACGCTTTGTAAATCATAAACAGAGCCCCGTCGTGAAGCAGATTTTCATGGGTTTCACTGTCCAGTTTATCAATCCTCAGTCTGGCAGAGTAGAAAGTATTCCGGAATTTCCCGTCAGCATATCCTTTGAAGGAAACAGGGTCATAGGCTCCTTCCTGTTCCGGCTCCAGCACAGAGTAGGGAACCAGCATGGGAGCATACAGACCGTCGTAGGCTGTCTGCACACCCTGCATGGCCCGGGCGCTACGGTAGACAGCCCCTGCCCCGTTTTCTTCCGTGCTTCCGGCCTCATGCTCAAACCGGATGCTGCCAGCTTTTCCGGCCTGCTCTGAGATGGAGCCGTAGCTGTATCGGGCTTCTATTGCATCATCTTCATACGGTTTTCCATTCTCTGCCGTCTGGCCTTTATTTCCGTCGTCTGCAAAATAGTGGCTGTTTTCATTGGCCCCCTCCTCTTTTGTCAGATTTCTCCCTCCTGCTTTATGAACCGGATGATAGTAGTCCTTCAGGGGATCGTATTCCTCCTGGGTGATGGAAAAGCCTTTATACTCATAACTTTCTCCGCCATAGGAAATCGCTCCTGTCAGCTTATCCGGCTCCAAACCATACTTATACACCTCGAAATCCCCATCGTGGCTGTGGGCGTGGATTACATACTCCCTCTGGTCGGAAGCGTTCTTATCCCACTCCTCCCCAAACCGGATCAGATAATTTTCTTCAGCAGCCTGAGCGTCCAGAGACTGATCCGCATCATACCGGTATGCATGGCTTAGTTCAGCCCCCGGTTCATGGCTGGTTCCCGGCTCATAGACACTGGGGACCTGGATCTCCTTTGGCCCATCCATCTGGTAGTGTTTATTTGCCAGTTCTTTCGTCGGCTGCTGCTCCGCGATCACATAAGTCCCGTAGGGAAGATAGGCGGACAGGCCATAGCAGTATTCTGCTCCATTCCCCTCTGCCTCCCTGTCTGCGCATACTGTTGTGGGATCTTTGTCCTCCCCTCCGCCTTCCTCTCCGTCCCAGCAAACAGCGTACAGCTCATCCAGATCATACAGGAAGAAGGGTTTAAGGTAGTCGTATGCTTTAGAAAGGGCTGCGTTCAGGGCTTCGTCATAGAGCATTTCTGAAGAAAGGTTTTCTGCTTCTTCCTTCTTTGCTTCATCCTCCTCTTCCCCGTTGTCCTTTAACAGCTTTGCCGCTTCATCGTCCAGATACCAGGTAATGGCAAACTGACGCACCATGTCAGAGGCTCTGGCGTTATTTTCTGCATACTCTGTCCGTTTTACTGCATTTCCAAGAGGCTTCCATGAGGTGTAGGTCTGATGCTTCTCATCCCATTTGTCCGTATTGGCCACCCGGACAGCGTCAAAGAACTTGTCATAGTTGTAGACCTGGATGGTCACCGGCTCCTTCCCGCTCTTTTCCTGCCGTTCCTCTGTCTCCAGAAGCCGGGTATACCCTTTGTTGGCTTCTCTGCGGATCTGAGGAGTTTTCCCGGTGTTGATATTTTGGCCCCGGTAGCTGTAAAGGGAAGCATTGACCAGAACACCGATGCCTCCCGGGGCAATAGAAGTATCAAAGGGAATTCTCCGGGCCGCGTTTTGATCTGCCGTTTCCGGATCCTGATAGGAGGAGAGAATATTGTTTCCGCTGATACTGGTCAGGGTGGAGGCGGTGTCGTGAAGAGCCTTTGTAAACAGCTTCGGCACGTTGATTTTTATAGGGTTCTGCCCGTTTTTCCCATTTTCCCGCCGCCTGTTTTCTGATTCCTGAAGCAGAGTTTCCGGGTATGCAAAGTCAAGCAGTTCCTCATAGGAAATCTCATTTCCATTCCGATCCATCCACACAACCGTTCCGTCCTCTGCCCGGTAAAGCCGCTCCAGGTTACTCTTCAGATATGCCTTGAAGCGGAAATTTTTCTCTCTGGCAGTTTCTGGATAGTCATAGGTATTGTTCCCATAGCTTCCGTCCCGATTGGTGTGGATATCCTTCACCACTTTGATGCGCTGGCGGATAGGGCGTTCATAGACCTGGGCCGGGAGACTTCTTGTCCCTCCGTCCGCATATATCTGCTTCTGCCCAGGATATGTCAGGGAGACTGGAATCGTATATGCATCCTCCCCTGTCAGTTTCTGGTTTCGGCAGTCCAGATATGCCTTGGCTCTGGCCTTCTTTGCATGGATATAGTAGCTGGCGCTGCCCATAGGAGAACCCGCCGAAAAACCGCCCATCAGCTCATGGTTCAGCTTCTTTGCATCCTCCTCTGAGAGAATCACCTGTGTTTCCTTCAGTACTGCCTTGAAGGAGATGGTCTGATCTATTCCGTCATTGGTATGGGACACTCCAAAGGCGTCGGTATAGGCCGCCTCCACCGGAATGATATACGTTCCATCCTCACGGCGCTCAGACGGAATCTTCTGCCATTTCACCTCTTCTGCTTCCTGGATTTCTGTTTTCATAATCTCCCGGTACTCGCAGGCCTGGATCAGGTTTCCATTAGGATCCCTCACCAGCTCCCCGGTCTTATAATAGACATTTTCCTGCCTCGTCCTTGACCTAAGATTCCCCTCTGCGTCAGCGACCGCATCTGTCACCAGGGTAGCCGATGCCAGAACGGAAGAACCTGCAGCCTGCTCTGAGTAATCCTCATAAGTTCCAAAGGCCCCATAATCCGGATTGTTGGAATAGACTGCATAGATCCGGCGGGGCGGCCTGGAAGTGTCTGCCGGCAGATAATCCACAGCGCGGCAGATGATACTGTCTGTTACGGCGTCGCTTCCCAGCACCATAAAGTGATCCGGATTTCCGTCCACACTGGCATAGACGGTAAACCGGTAGTGTTCCCTGTCCTCCTCCACAGCGTCAATTCCTCCGTAGCTGTAGTACGGATGGCTGTCGTAATAGTCTAGCACCGAGAGAATGGCATCCCCCACAGTCAGAGCAGTTCCGTCCTCCTTCGTCTTTTCTATCAGAAGCGTCTGTACCGGCGAACCGTAAACTGTATAGGCCGCAGGGTTTCCCGGCTCCACGCCGGACAGACCGAAGCTGTCAGTCTCTCCCTCTCTGACACCCCTGTCAAACACACCCTCCCGGATACTGGAGTAGCCGTACCTGCCTCCTTTAAGCCGGCTCCGGGGTGTGGACTTCCCGTTCCTTCTGAGAGCCTTTTCCACCTTCCCCTTAACGAACGGAAGAGCGGCTGTTTTAAAAGGTTTTGCCAACTCTGCCTGGATCTCTTCCTCTGTCATGCCCTCCTCTGCCTGACGGATGGCTTCGTCTGCCGCCCCTTCCTCCAGCCTCCGCACAGAAACCTGGCGGATGTCATGGGCTTCGACGTTCATTGGAACCTCCCTTGTCATAAGGCTTCCGTCCTCATTATATTTCAGATACTGGTAATCGTGCTCAGCAGTCAGGTACCTGGGGGTTCCATCTGGATTCGTTAAGAGTATCTTCTCATAGTCTCCGGTTCCCACCGTAACCTCCACCTGCTTTGTGCCAATCTCTTTCCTGTATATCTGAACCCCTTCCGGGAGATTAGACAGGAGCAGGTCATACCTCTGATTTTCTGTATCTCTGGAGCGGGCAGAGAAATACAGCTCGTTTGGCCCGGCTCCTTCCCCGTCCCCGGAGGTCTGCTCCTCTGCATACATTGGCTCAGAAATCACCGCCCAGCCTTTCCCTCCCTCCGGCGCCTCTGCTCTCAGATCCTGCCCCCGGTTCGTCAGATTATGGCTCTTATTTCCCACAGACAGCTCATAGCCCTCAGAACGGGACAGCTCTTTAATATAGTAGTCTCCCAGAAGAAGGGGACGGCCGATCCAGCAATTCCCGTTTTTTGTCTCATTGTCCCGGTATACGCGCTCATAGACTCCATCTTCTCTGTAGTCATCGCAGGATATATCGGCCACGTACAGGTTTTCCGGTGCCTCATTGGCCCATCCGTCCGAAGTCTCCGCGATCCTTCCTGTTTCATAATCGTAAGTGCGGCCCGGTGCCTCCGTATTGACCAGAAAAGAGGCATCGCCATTTCGATCCGTGGCTGCCACAGCCACCAGGTTATTAGCCCTGTAGACGGTTCCCGTCTTTCCGTCCGGATGAACGATATCCTCTGCTGCAAACAGACCGTATATGGCTCCTTCCAGTGTGGTGTCTCCCTGGGTCTCGCCATAGGCGTCAAAAGCCTCAGACTCTCCGGCGGCCAGATCCAGGTCTTTTTTGTTGATGTGAAATTCTGCCTCCGTCCGGTGGTCGTAAATCCGCCAGGCATTGCCCTCTCCGTCCTTATCGCTGCAGTGACTGTAGTTGTCATCCGGCCCCGGCTCCGCCTGGGAACCTATGCTGTCTGAGGTCAGAGCCTCCTCATAGGCAGACGGGAAGAGGCTGACGCCCTCCCTTCCTGTTTCCCCCTCTTCTCTGTCAAGAGGAGACCGGAAGGCAGAGTTGTGCCTGCTCCACCGGAAAACTGCATTCGATGTGGTTGCCGGGTATGTACGCTTTTTCTGTCTTATCTCTTTTTTATCCCCGTCTTCCGATTCTGACCGGTCTGTGCTATCTGCCCCGGACGGTGTCGCCAGACGGAAACCTGCCTGAACGAGAAGCGGAGGGCGGGAGGAAATCTCCGCTTTGGAATTTTCCTCTGTTTCCTTTTCAGGCTCCTCTGACTTCTCTTCCTCTGTTTCCGGCTCTGCAGCTTCCTGAGCAGGGGCAGACGCCTCTTTGTCTTCCTCTGTTCCCTCCTCATTCTCACGGCGTCTGTCCTCCTCACTGTCCACCAGCTCTGCCGAATCCTCCTGTTTCTCCTGTTCAGAATAGCCGTTCTCCTGTTCTCCCTTTTCCTCTTCTGCCTCTTCAGACAGCTGTCCTTCTGCTTCTGCTTCTGATTTTTCCTTTTCAGGCGTCTGTTCTTTTGTTTCTTCCTCCTCTTCCATTTCTTCTGTCTCCTCCTGCTCGTCTTCCTCTGAGAAGAAATAGGAAAGGATCTCCTGGCTGATTTCTTTGATTTTCTGGAATAAAATGGGCTGCTCTTCGGTTTCCCCGCCAGTCTCTTCCCCGCCTGTATTTACTGACTGCCCTTTCTGCTGCCCCTTCACCGCTTTTTCCGGCAGGGCAGCACTGCCGCGGGCAGACTCAGACTCCAGCGCTTCATGATCGCTGTATTCCCCGGAAAAAGACGCATTGGCTCCATTTTCCGAAGCGTCCGTTGTAATAATCTCAATGGGCAGATCATCTGAGTGAATGTCATGGCGAATATAGCCGTCCTTTGCCTGGAACTCAGTCAGTGCATAGCTGTATTTCAGAGAAATAAACTTCTCATAGGTATCCAGCATGTCCTGATAGCAGCCGGATTTCTCATAGGCCGTATCCGCAGACGGCTCCTCTGAAGAGCCGCCGTCCGGTGTGGTTCCCTCCTCTCCTCCGGAACCTGCAATATTCTCGATTTCCTCCCGGCTGACTTCCTCTGTAAGCCAGTGGAAATGAACTCCCTCGAAATCGCCTCCTGCCTTTTCCTCACAGTCGGCCACGGTGTCAAGCCACTTTTTCGCCGCAGCCTGGTTGGCGGCCTTCGCTGCAGCAATGGCCTCTGAATTAAGTGTTTCCCCTGATTCCTCATCTTCCTCCGGCTCCGGCACCGCCGCAAATGAAGGAGCCGGGTGTCCGTCGCAGAAGGTCTTGTCATAGTGATAGCCGTGGGTGACTGTCTTTGCCGCATAACCGTCCTCCCCGGTTACAATGGTTCCAATCTGCCGGAATCCATCCCAGATCACCGGATCATCCATGTGGAAGCTGGCATATGGCTCCCCTCCCTCATAGATATGCACCGGACCATCCTTTTCCCTGTCAATCTTGCCCAGATCGTCAAAGCGTTCATACAGAACAAAGCGGGCTCCCTCCAAAGGCTTCCCGGTTTCATGATCGTATTTATACATCTGGACATTATAGGTGGATGTAAAATCCTCGGCGTGACGGAACACGTTAAATGTCAGATCTGCCCCTCCCTGGGAGGGAACCGGATCACTTCCCAAAACCGCGTAAAACTCCGTTTGAGGCATATCCAAATCCAGCCAGACCATGCGCTGGTGGATCTCCGTCGGGCTGACTGCCGGCGTGCCGCCTGTATGGGTTCCAGAACATCTGACACACTCCCAGAGCTGGAGGCAGTGTTCGAATAACTCCCTCTCTGATGCATATCCCCCACCAGTTGCGGCATAATCTGTTCCGCTTACTGCAAACTTGATCAGCACCTTTGGCGGCCTGGGATTTGGATTATAAAAGGTAATGCCTGTATCTGTCTTACTGTAGGTCCATCCATCCGGAGGTACATCTGTAAAGGTTGCGCCACTGTCACTGGAAAACTGAATGGGAACTGACGCAATAAAATCTGCATCTGCCCCGCTCTCATCGAAATGGATGGTAAAATCAGAACGGCTGATCTGGTAAGCAGATGACTCGGAAGTGCTGCCTGCAATCACATCGGGAATCTTTTTTCCGCTCTGGGTTGTTCCGCTTCCGCCTCCAATCAGGCCTGCCATTTTCAGATAGTCCTCTGTATTTGCCGCCGCAGTATCCAGCCAGGGGTACTTTGCCCGGACGTCAGAACGATAGATGAGGGCTTTTAAATCCTCTTCCGTAATTAAATTGCTGATCCCCTCTTTCCCCTGTTTCAAGGCCTCTGCATTTATATTTTTAACGGCAGAAGCGGCTTCAGGAATCCCCAGCGATGCCTGAAGCGTCAGAATTCCCCAGAATATATACTCCTGCTCTTTCTCTGACAGTGGAATTCTCATGCTGCTCACAGAATGCTTTTGGTATTGATCTCCGTCATCTGCTATACCCCAGATCGCAAGCCCGCCCTTATCGATGCAGTAGAGCCTATGATCCCCTCCGAAATCGCCATGGGCGGTCGTCAGAGTTACCAGATTATCATTTTCTGCTGCTTCCAGCTGCAAAGGCGGCAAATATGGCAAGAAAACCATAAGCGCCAGTACAGCCGACAAAAGCAGTGATATTGTTTTTTTATTTTTTCCTCTGAAAAAATCCAAATGAAACGTTCCCACTACACCCCTCCTTCTTTGTACCAGAAAACCGCAGCCGGCGCTCTCTTCATTACGCCGGCTGACGGTCCAGCTCACGTATCCGCTCTCCCTTCTCTCTTTTGCCGCCTGTGCTGTTCTGGCTCTGTCTGTTCCGTTTTCAAGTTTCTCCTGGCTCCTCCTCTATCTCTTTCCCATCTGAAATCCTTCCCCCTTTTCCTTCTCCACCTTCTTATCTTTTTCTTATTTTTTCTTGTTTTATCTTATCTTGTCCCTATCTTTCCCTTTCTTCACCTGCCGGCTCCGCCTTCTTTTCTCTTGTCTGAATGATCCCGCCTGCTGTCCATGCGCCGTCCTGATTTACCTCGTATCCATCCGGCGTCACTGTCCCTTCTGCCATCCGCCCTTTCGTGCCATCGGACTCGGTATGGAAGAAATAACATTCCTCTCTTCTGTCTCCATCCCGATCGATCCACTGCCAGCCGGTCACCATGCGGCCTCTGCTTCCATCTGAATAGGGCCAGAGGTAGTAGACGCCTCCATCTGTATCTTTAAACCAGCCCGTCATCATATGTCCTGCCTCATCAAACCGAAACCAATCCACTGTGCTCTGCCCTGGAGCCGCATAGGGATTATAGATATAGGCCCACTCGTTTCTGAAGCTGTGGTTTCCTGATGCGAATGTCCAGTATCCGTCTTCCGTATACTCCCAGCTTCCCGAAATACCTTCCGCCGCCGCAGCCGGCCCGGATGCAGAGTCTGCCGGAAGACCCGAAATATCTCCCGAACCAGAAGGTCCTGATGATGAACCGCCTCCGGATGATGAGCCTCCTTTGCCGGATGAGGAGCTTCCTCCGGATGACGAACTTCCTCCGGATGACGAACTGCCTGAGGAATACGTCTGATCGTCTACGCGGAATGTCAGCTTTACGCCGACCCGGTCGGCCATTGTCCCATCCGGGCTTGAGGCGATAATCTCCGCGCTTGTCTCCGCTGCCGGCGGGTATTTTTTCAGAGCTTCCCTGATCCATTCTGCACTCACTGAACCATCTTCATTTACAGCGGCAGGAACTGCCATCCCTCCCTCTGTCACAGTCAGAATTGAAGGATCACTGCTGGTCCATACGGGCTTTTTCTGTCCCTGTGCCGTGTAGACTGCGGCTGCAACCTGTTTTCCCTCCGTCCCGCTCCAGGTCAGCACAGGATTGGACCGGCGTCCTTTCCTGGTCAGAATAATCTCAAAATCTTCCTTCTCCCGATCTGCTTCTACGGCCTCTGCCTGAAAATGGAGCGCTACCTGACAGACTGCAGCCTTTTTTCCGTCCTCTGTCTCTGCCGTGACTGTCACTGTTTTTTCTGCCCGGTATGGAGCCTTCTCCAGCGCTTCCTTGATCCAACCGGCATCCTCATGGACAGTCAGTGTTCCGTCTTTCACAGATACCGCTTCCGGATCGCTGGAAGTCCACAGGACGGTTTTGTTATACGGCTCATGCTCCCCGCCTGCCGCAAGCTCAGGAAGTACAGAAGCTCTCAGCGTATCTCTTACCCCGAATCCCGACTTTTCGCGTATTCCGGAACGGATATCCCCTTCAAACGCATAGGAGAGGGGATAATCCAGCTGTGTCCGGTCGAGACTGATTCCCTCCGGGTGAATTACTGTCTGATCATCTGTTTTGAACCGGACTGTCACCTGACAGTCCGCAGTTACCACCCCATGAGTCTGATCCTCTGGGATTGCCGTGACCGTTTCTGTCACGGCTCCGCTTCCAGACAGCTTCAGATATCCTCCGTCTGCAGCCTTCCTTCCATTGTCCTCATTGACAATGTTCTGAATCCAGGCCGGGTGGTTCTTTCCCTCTGAATCGAAAACTGCCGTCACCTCACAGCTCTGCCCATTCTGCCCCTGAGGGGTAAGAGAAAGTATTTTTTCTCCTTCTCTGGTCTTCCATGTCACATTTTGGTAAAACGGCTGCGGTGGGTTCAGACTAGCATCCAGAACATACGGCGAATCAGCCACATAGGTTTCCGTGGGATTTTTTCGATCTCCCGTCAGCCTTCTGGTTATATCGAGGGTCAGGCTGGTCTGGTTCAGCGTCAGCCCTTCCACCCGAAGTGTAGTCTGATCGGAAATCTGGAAAGAAACCTTTATCCGGCAGGTTCCCGTCACTGCCTGGTTGTCAGCGCTCGTTGCCGGGTTTGTGGACGCCGTCACAACGGCTGAGTCTGTATATATGGTATTTCTGATCGGCTCCCGGTAGCCGCTGTCTGCCTGGGCCTTCGTCTCTCTGGCCAGAATGGTTTCAATAAAGTCAGAGTCCATATTCGGAAGCACTCTGGCGTCCTCTTCGGTGTATCCGCCTTCCCACCCGTCAGCAAACTTAAGCAGATCCGTATTGTCAATCGACCACAGCACCGTCCGATCAGCCGAAGAGCCCTGTCCATTGTGCTCTGCATGGACTGACACCGGAAGTACCTGCACCTGAGAAATATCACTGCCGTTTATGTATTTTGCTATCAGCGTGCCCTCCTGGTTTCTTACCTCTGTCGTAATATCCGGATTCTTCCTGTCGCCGGAACGGATCTGTCTGATGGAGATCTCTGTCTCCTTCGGCGTCATGGCCAGCTGTGTCGTCACCTTAACGTACTCTGCATTCAGCTCCGTATTGGCTTCTGGCATCTCAAAGGAGTAGGAGCCGCCGTTTATGTAGGTCATAGGCTGTCTCTTCCCGTTTTCGTCTGTGTAGGTAGGGGGCTTAACCTTTCCCGGCTCATTCTCATCGTATACCATCTGGTACCTGTTCCCGGCCTGGTTTTTGGCTGCTGTGGCAACGGTCACCGTACATCCGGGCGCCACGGCGGACGGGTGCTCCTTGTCTATCTGCCTGTAATAGCTGTTGTTCGTGGAGGAGATGGCCGTCATAACTGCCACATCACTGTCATACGTTCCATTGGCATTTCGGGCATCTATTCTGGGAATGGAGACGAGATAGCCTCTCACCGGCTCTCCGCTGTTTCCCGGTGCATAGTGATCCAGGTTAAAGGCTCTGTCCTTCCAGAATTCATCCAGGCTCTCCCCCAGCTTCTGTGTGATAATATGCTGAACCGCATCCTCCAGCTCCTCGTAAAAGAAGCGATCCTTTCCGTCCTCCTCCCTGGTTCCGGCTACCAGACAGTACCTCCTCTGATAGTCTGTAAAGTATCCGATATGGGCATCCATTGTCCAGGAATTGTCATCTGCAATGGAGGAGCCAATCACATGCTTTGCCTGAGCCGGAGTTCCGGCAAAGAGAAATGCCACATTGTCCTGGCGTCCCGTGCCATACCGGAAACCATTTTTTGGATCCCTGGTTCCGATAAAGGTTCCCTCATGGGAGGCAGCACCGTTTCCCGTTCTCCCTATGTCGCCCTCGAATCTGGCGCCGATCAGATTTCCTGATTCATAGAGTCCTGTCATGCCTCCTGCTGCCCTGGACCCGCTTCCGCCTATGGTTCCCGCTGCACAGACATTGTATATATCCGTATCGTTCTGCCTTCCGGCGATTCCTCCCACATATCCCTTTCCCTGAATCCGGCTGCTGTCTCCGTCAAGGGTGACGGCCTCTGAATCCGCTATCACTGCCTTCTGGACATTGCCGGCAATTCCTCCGACAAAGCTGTTCCTCCCTTCAGAATTGATGATCACATTGTCCGCTCTGCAGTTTTCAAGCACTGCCCTTTTCGTTTTGCCCGTTACTTCACCTGCTATTCCTCCGGCGTCCCCGTCGGCATAGACGGAGCCCGACACGGAAACATTGCAGATCACCGACTGACCCTCAGCACAGCCTGTAAGCACTGCTACATTATCGCCTCCGGAGATCTCCTCGGCTTCCAGATTCAGATTGCGGATCTGGGCGTCCTCTATCCGTCCGAACAGCCCAAGATAGGAATATTCCTGACCAGGCTTTGCAAATTTCAGCCCGGTTATCGTATATCCCGCCCCGTCAAAGTTTCCCATAAAGGCAGTTCCCGGCTTTCCTCCCAGCTCTGTACGGCTCCTGAACCATCCGATGGGATTCCAGCTTCCTCCGTTCAGCTCTAAATTTTCGATATGAATATCCTCCTGCAGTTCAAAATAAACGCCGGAAAAACTGTTTCCCCGGGCCACTGCCTCGGACAGCCCCATAAGCCCGGAAAGATCCCTTATCATAAATGGATTTTCTTTTGTCCCCAGGCCTTCCCAGTCCATGTCAGCCCCTATCCACTCGTCCCAGAGATCCCCTGTGGCAAGGCTGAGCAGAGAAGGAGAAAATTCCTGTCCGAAAAATTCGCTGCAGGCCTTAAGAAACATCTCTTCATGCTCAGAGATCCATAGGAGAAGCTGTTCCCTCTGTCTCTCCTGCTCCTCCCCTTTACTGTTCTTTAGAATATCCAGTATCTGCTGCCAGAGTGCCTCTTCCTCACAGTTTTCCTCAAACCATTTATCAAAGTCCAGGCTTCCGATCTCGGGCATAGTTTCTGGCCCGTCAGTTTCCTCCTCTTTCAGATCACTCTCTTCCTCACCCTCTTTCCCTGTTTCCTCTTCTTTCTCTGTATCTTTTTCCGCGTCTGATGGCGACGCATCCTCACGCTCTTCCTGGTTTTTGCCAGTTTCCGCCTCCCCCCTCTCAGGCAGTGGTTTCTGCTTCATCTGTTCATCCGCTGCATCAGAAGGCGAAGCTGTCAAAAATACTTCTCCTCCTCCAGCCTCCTCCCTGTTCAGCATAAGCGCAGAAGCCTCTTTCCTGTTTTCATCTGCCTGTGCCGGTACTGCCATTCCTGCTGCCATGGCAGCCGTAAGCATCCAGGCAAGTCCTCTCTTTGCAAACCATCGTTTTCTCAATCTCTCATTCCTCCTCTTCTCCCTGTTCTGTGTCCTTCCTGCTGCCTGCTCTTTTGTCCCTTTCTTTCCTTTAATCCTGCGGCATGACAAATGCAGGCCTCACCCCGAACGCCGCCGTCACATCCAGCTCCTCGTCTCCGGTTCCTCCCTCCGGCTTCACCCTCTGAGGGTGAATATTCCCCCGTTCCAAATCCACCCCATAGACGAAGCCCGTGTCAGGATTTTTTCCATCCCCCATAGGGCTTCTGAGCCAGTATCCCTTAGAAAAGGCCGAGATCTGACTTTCCGGATTGTCCCTGCTCTCTCCCTGAAATTTCCACAGAAAATCCCTGTATTTCAGCGCCTCGTCTACAGAGAGCAGGAAGAGCTTCCCCGAGAGCTTCTGATCTCCAATGGAATAGGGCGCAATACTGTTTGACCGGAAATCTCCAAATTCGCCCTCCGGTGTTTCTCCCATATACGCCGTGTCGTTTCCCACCTGAACCGTCTTTGCCAGATAGAGCTCCTGTCCGGCCTCATCCAGCCACTTTCTTACTCTGGAATATTTGTAATCACTGCTGTCCCCAAAATTTACAAGCGGCCCCGGCTGGAATACATATGCGTGGCTTCCGTCTGCCTGTTCCTCCAGAACGTAATCTGAGCCATAATTGGCAGGAATTACAGCTGTGCATAAGAACAGGGCTCCGGCCTCACCCGTCTGTCCTCCTGTATAATTTCGGTCAACGCAGCTGAACAGATATTTCCCGCCCTGCAGTTCACACTCCTGCAGGTCTCCTGTCTCCCAGTGAATTCTTTCCGTTCTCCCCGCATCCGGCTTTTTGAGCACAATCGCGGGCCGTATTCCATAATCACTGCCATCGGGATCCACAAGCTTTAGAGAACCGTCCAATCCAGCTCCCCACACTTTTCCCTCCCCGCTGTCACGCAGCAAAAAGGCTTCTCCTGAAATACGCTCCCGGTATTTCAGGTATTCCTCTCTGGACAGACTCATAGCGTAATCCGTCTCTCCATTTTCCGGTATCTCAATCCCCACAAGACTTCCCTGAAGGGAAATGCCATTCTGAATCCCGTCCCTGAAATACTTTCGTACCTGGCTGTCTCTGTACTCCGTTGCCCCATATCCTCCAAACCATTCGGCCTCCAGTGCCTGGTCTGACAGATAGAGCATTCCTCCATCTCTAAGTTCCGGAACATATTCCCTGTAATCCTCATCAATACAGGTAAAGGTCAGCTCCCTTCCTCCCAGGCTGACCCTGATTTTTGAGCCTGCTTCCTGATAAAAGGCTCTTGTCCTGCATCGGTCGCAGACAGAATCTCCATTTTCATCTCTGTGGCCCAGAGGAGCGGTATAAATTTTTCTCTCCTGCCCTGTCCTCCGTCCCACGTACAGCGCAGTTCCCCTGGACAGACAGGACGCCTCTGTTTTCCATCTCAGCTCCCAGTTATCCCCTCCCGAATCTTCCCGGTCCGTCCCGCGCAAGACGCTCATTCTGGCAATATGCCACACATCTTTGCCTGTCCTCAGCTCTGCTTCCTCACAGTTCGAGTACACCGTGCCCTCTCCAAACCATTCTGCCAGGGCTGTTCCATTCGGCGAAAAATTTCTCCCGAATACATAGAAGGCAGCCTCCTTCCCCTCCTCGATCTGGGCTGCAATGCTGATAACCCGGCTGTCATTCTCCTCCTGTCCGGAAACGATAAACCGGGTGTCCGGCACAGACTCTGCCTTCTCTCCTGTAATGAGACTTTCGCACTGCCTCGCCTTTTTCAGAAACTCCGAAAACTCATCACCTTCCTCCATCGGCCCCATGTTCCGTTCCTCCTGAAAAAGCGCATTCTGCGGACTGGCTGTGCTGATTTCACCTGTCTTCAGGTCTGCTGTCAGCAAAGCCGTCTCCCTGGGGGCCTGGGCCGCCTCTGCGGCTGATGGAGGGCTCCATATGAATCCCAGAACCACTGTCAGCCCAATGCACCCTACTGCCCTGGCCGCTTTTTCTCTCACGTCTCCTGTTTCATTTTTCACCGCTGCCCTCAAAGCAGAGAGCAGCTTTAAACATTTCATGTCCGCCTTCTCTTCCTCCTCTCTCTTCTCTGCTCCATTTTCCGTTTTCCAGCACAGCTTCTCAGCGCCTGCAGGCAGATTCAAAGCTGACTGCACTCCCTCCCGGCAGAATTTTGCCGGAATTTTTTTACGCTCTTCCATGTCTCTGTTGGAAAACATCTGTTTCGATACTCTGAATTTTAGGCCAGATCTGGCCGGAACTAATCGAGAGTGAACACTCTCAGAAGTTACGTTTATATTATCACTTTTTGGATGATATTTCAACCTTATTTTAGAATTAAATGGTTAGAATTTAAAATTATTTAATATAATTTTTTATATTTGTTTTATTATACAGAAAATTTTTAACATTTTACGCAAACACTGTATTTTCTTCTGCCAGGCAGGCGAGGAATCTCCATGCCAGGGAGCTGCTGTGGAAAATTTTCAGAATCCTGCCCATACACAGAAGGAGGAGGCCCGTTTCCTGTGCCCCCTCCTTCTGTTCTTTTATCTTCTTTTCTTTTATTTTCTGAGCTGTTTTCTTTTCCCTTGTGTTTCCCTATTCTTCTGCTTTCTGCTCTTCTTCCTGGGAAACCTCAATTCCGAGCTCTTTCAGCTGCTTTTCGTCAACCGGAGACGGAGCCTCTGTCATCAGACAGGATGCATCCTTCACCTTCGGGAAGGCGATCACGTCGCGGATGCTGTCTGCACCAACCATGAGCATGACCATACGGTCAAGGCCGTAGGCAAGGCCGGCGTGAGGCGGAACTCCGTACTTAAAGGCCTCTAACAGGAAGCCGAACTGCTCGTTTGCCTGTTCCTTTGTGAAGCCCAGCGCCTCGAACATCTTGGACTGAATGTCGCTCTGGTGGATACGGACGGAACCGCCGCCCATCTCCGTGCCGTTTAACACGATGTCGTAGGCCTTTGCGCGGACAGCTCCCGGATCGGTGTCGATCAGAGCCAGATCCTCCTCCATAGGCATCGTGAACGGATGATGCATGGCCACGAAGCGGCCCTGCTCCTCCGAGTACTCGAGAAGCGGGAACTCTGTCACCCACAGGAACTTAAAGTCATCCTTCTTTAACAGGTCAAGCTGTCTTGCCAGCTCCAGACGCAGGTTTCCGAGTACGTCGAACACAACCTTGTCCTTATCTGCGGCAAATAAAAGCAGATCGCCGGGCTTTCCGTCCATAGCCTTCACCAGGGCTGCCAGCTCCTCCTCTGTCATGAATTTTGCAAAGGAGGACTTATAGGAGCCGTCCTCAAGGACAGCCAGATAAGCCAGTCCCTTGGCGCCAAAGCCTTTGGCAAACTCAACCAGGGCGTCAATCTTCTTCCTCGGCATTCCTGCCTGGCCCTCTGCGTTGATACCCCGCACGGAGCCGCCGTTTTCCAGGGCGCTCTTAAATACCACGAACTGGCAGTCCTTCACTGTTTCCGACACATTTTTAAGCTCCATTCCGAAGCGGAGATCCGGCTTGTCGGAGCCAAAGCGGTCCATGGCCTCGCGCCAGGTCATTCTCTGAATCGGGAGCTGTAAGTCAAAGCCGCAGATTTCCTTGAACAGCTTCTTAAGCAGTCTCTCATTGACATCCAGCACATCGTCCACATCCACAAAGGACAGCTCCATATCGATCTGTGTAAACTCCGGCTGTCTGTCGGCGCGCAGGTCCTCATCCCTGTAGCACCTTGCGATCTGGAAGTAACGGTCATAGCCGGAGCACATCAGAAGCTGCTTGAACAGCTGGGGTGACTGGGGCAGCGCATAGAAGCTGCCGGGATGCACACGGCTTGGAACCAGGTAGTCTCTGGCTCCCTCAGGTGTGCTCTTGATAAGGGTCGGAGTTTCAATCTCCAGAAAGCCCTCCTCTGCCAGAAATGCTCTTGTCAGCGTTGTGACGCGGCTTCTTGTCATCAGATTCTTCTGAAGATCCGGCCTTCTCAAATCCAGATAGCGGTATTTTAATCTCAGCTCCTCCTTGGTCTTGGAATTCTCCTCAATAGGGAATGGCGGTGTCTCAGACTCGGAAAGGATCCGCAGGGCATTTGCGCGGATCTCGATGGCTCCTGTCTTTAAATTCTCATTGACAGCGCCGGAACGGGCCTCCACCTTTCCAGTAACTGCGATTACAAACTCACTTCTGAGCTTTTCTGCCTTGGCAAAGCTCTCAGAGCCGCAGTCTGCCTCCTCGAAAATAATCTGAAGCAGCCCGGAGCGGTCTCTTAAATCTACGAAGATAATTCCGCCCTTGTTTCTGCTTTTCTGGACCCATCCCATTACGGTGACGTTCTCACCGATATTTTCTGTGGACAGCTCTGTACATCTGTGGGAACGCTTCAGTCCCAGCATTGATTCTGCCATGATATGTTTCCTCCTGAACTTTGTGTATCTATATTCATCTGCAGAAGCCTTTCCGGCACATCCCTCCGGCACAGGCCTTCCGCATACCTGAACTTCTGCTTAACCAGAATGCTGTTTTTGCTTTTTTAAAGTTTCATTTCATTGGATGCCTGGTCTGCCTCTTACTTTAAGGCTTCTCTGTAAAACTCCTTAAACTCTGTGTAGCCGTCCTTCTGGAGCTGCTCCTTCTGGAACTTCTTGTTTTTGTTCATCTGGGCTACCAGCACCTGAACGCCTGCCTTTCTCTCCTCAGACGCCTCCTTTAACACCTGGGAAAGCTTCTCGCTTCCGATGTTTTTCTCAAAGAGGTATGCCTTCTTTCCTGACGCAGCCGGAACCTTAAAGCCATTGTCGAGAAGGATGGTGACAATTCTCTCAAAGCCGATGGAGAATCCGCAGGCCGGAGTATCCATGCCTGTAAACTTTCCGATCATCTTGTCATAGCGGCCGCCGCCGGCTACAGAGCCGCCGAAGCCCTCCATAGACACCTCGAAGATAGTTCCTGTATAGTATCCCATTCCCCTCACCAGAGTCGGATCAAATTCAATGCCAAACTCTGCCTCAGCTGTGGATGAAACTGTCTCCATAATATTTGCCAGCCCCTCAGCGGTTCCCTCCTTCAGTACCCCCTTCAGGGTTTCTCCGAGGGCTCGCACGCCTGCCGCATCATTTTTTACAGATGCCAGGAGCTCTCTGTAGCGGTCTACGCTCTCTTTTGCATAGCCCATCTCCATCAGCTCAGCGGCAACCCCGTCAAGGCCGATCTTATCCATCTTGTCCAGGGTGATAAACACCTTGTCGCAGTCATCCTCCGGGAAGCCGCAGTAGGATGCCATGGCCTTCAGAAGCTCTCTGTCATTGAGCCGCACGGTAAAAGAATTATCGGGGCAGATACGGGACAGGGCGGTGGTTGTGGCTGTGATAAGCTCAATCTCTGCCAGGGAGGTGGGATCTCCTAAGATATCAATGTCGCACTGCACAAACTGTCTGAAGCGTCCCTTCTGTGGGCGGTCAGCACGCCAGACGCTTCCCACCTGAAGAGCCTTGAAGGGACTGGGCAGGTTTGCGGAGTTATTTGCATAGTAACGGGACAGAGGAAGGGTCAGGTCATAGCGCAGACCTCCGTCCACAACGTCGCTCTCCTCCCTGGCTGTCTCCAGGTTGAGCTTCTCGCCCCTCTTTAAAATTTTGAAAATAAGCTTCTCATTGTCCCCTCCCTGCTTGCTGGTCAGGTTTTCAATGTGCTCCACGCACGGAGTTTCTATAGCTGAAAAGCCGAAGCTTCTGTAGGTTTCCTTGATCTTTGCGAGCACGTAGTCGCGGATTTCCATTTCTGCCGGTAAAATATCCTTCATTCCGGTTACTGGTTTTTTCTTTAAAGCCATGGTATTCACTCCTGTTTTCTATTCTGCACGCCCCGGCGGGGGCGGTTTTCTTCTGCGCCGCGAAAAAGCGGTCCGCCACAGGGCCGTCTCTTCAGCGGCAGGCCGGCTAAAGGGCCGTCTATGTTACATAGTAGCAGACATTTCAGGGATTGCAAGTCTTTTTATCAAATCCCTCATCCCTCCAGCTGGCGGATCAGCTTTTCCTTCCTCTCAAGCATCTCGTCCACCCGCTCGATATACTGCTCCACTTCCTTCACATTTTCCGCCCTCTCAAGGCGGTTTTCTCTTGGAAATACCACCTTTGTGGTGGTTCCGGCGCCGCAGGCCATAATGGTCTGCTTCTCCTCCATGATAAGAATATTGTAGATACAGGCCTTGCCTGGAACGCTGTAGCCCACATTCTCAAAATTCCCCGCCATGTTCTTCTGGCGGTAGAGGTAGTAGGGCTCCATTCCCATCTCCCTCGCATAGCGGGCCGTCATGTCGATCATCTCCTGGGTCCCCGTTATTTTCAGGTTCCCGTACCGCTCTCTGAACATGTTGAGCCGAGCTGCCCTCTTGATAGCCAGGGAGTGGACTGTCAGGCTGTCCGGACGAAGCTCCTTGATCTGCTCCATGGTATTTCGCACATCCTCCTCGTCCTCCTCAGGAAGCCCCACGATCAGATCCATGTTGATGTTGTCAAAGCCCATCCTTCTGGCAAGGCGGAAGGTTTCCTTCACCTGCTCTACCGTATGGCGGCGCCCAATCAGATTCAGGGTTTCCTGCTTCATGGTCTGGGGATTGATGGAAATGCGGGTGATCCCGTGGTTTCTCAGAACCTGAAGCTTCTCCTCTGTGATGCTGTCCGGCCTTCCTGCCTCCACCGTAAACTCCTTCACCTGATCCATGGGGAAGGTTCTCTCCACCTTATCTAAAATGGCATCCAGATCCTCCGGGCTCAGGGAGGTAGGCGTCCCTCCTCCGAAGTAGACGGTGTCCAGGGGACGTCCCTTCATCTTCTCCGCCACATAGTCCATCTCCCGGAACAGGGCATCCAGATAGAGCCCTGTCCTGCCCTGCCACTTTCCTATGGGAAATGAGGTGAAGGAGCAGTAAAGGCAGGTGGTGGGACAGAACGGGATGCCGATATAGAGGCTGTACCCGTTTTCATAGTCCACAGCGGAAAGAAGCTCCTTCTCCCGTCTGGCCACGTCCAGGCTCAGCTCGATTTTTTCCCTGCTGGTCAGATAGGTCTCCCGCATATAGTCCCGGATCTCCTCCTCTGACATCCCCTCGTAAAGCCTTGTGAGGGCAATCTTGGTGGGGCGGATGCCTGTAAGGGTTCCCCAGGGAAGGGTTCTTCCTGTGAGCCCGCTCATCAGCCGGTAGAGCTCCCTCTTGATCCGGTTCTTCGTCTCCAGGCGGTCCCCGTCAAGTATCTGCACGCTGCCTTTCCCGGCAGTCTTCCAGGAAGGATCCGCTGCCTCCTGTACCATGCAGTCCTCCCCGTCCCCTTTTGTTCCGGCCGGCGGCGCGAAGGACTGCCCATTTTCGTCTGCCCGTGTTTCCACACAGAGACAGAATTCATCTCCCGCCCGCTCTCCTCGGACAATCAGCTTTGCCTCTGAGACGGCCTCCTCTTCCTCGTGGGTAAACTTATTCCCCGGGCAGAAGGCCATCAGAAGCTCTCTTATATCCTGTTCAAATGAATTATCGCTAAGCAGTATTCCAATCATTTTTTCTACCATCCAATATCCCTCTGCCTGTATATCACATCCGCCCGAAGGCCGCCTTCTCTATTCCAGCAGCTTTCCCTTGTAGGGCGCCAGAGGATTATATTTTTTCTCATCCCCGATGGTTGTATAGCCCAGATGTCCCGGATATACATTCACATCATCGGGAAGCTCAAACAGCTTATCGAGCACAGAGTGGAGAAGCTGCACGGAACTGCCTCCCGGCAGATCCACACGCCCGTAGGAGCCCTCAAACAGAGTATCGCCTGCAAACAGAGCCTTTTCACTCTCCACATAGTAGCAGCAGGAGCCTGTGGTATGGCCCGGTGTGCCAATCACCTGAAACTCATATCCGATCATGGAAAATTTCTCCCCGTCTCTCAGCCACACATCTGCCTCTTCGCGGATGATGGTTCCCAGAAGGCTCTTTGACAGATTCAGGTTCTCGTCTGCCAGAAGCTCCCTCTCCTGATCCAGGGCATACACCTTCGCCCCGGTAGCCTTTTTCACTGCCTCCAGACCTCCGATGTGATCGGAATGGCCATGTGTCAGGAGAATGGCCCTTGTCTGAAGTGAATCACGCTTTAAGGCCTCCGCAATCAGCTCCCCCTGATCTCCCGGATCAATGACAACAGCCTCCCTTGTCTCCTCATTTGATACAATATAGCAGTTTGTCTGCACATAACCGACTGTCAGCTTCTTAATCTGCATCTGTCTGTTCTCTCCTTTTCCCTCTCTCCATTTTCTTCTGCCGCCTCTCAGGCCCTGGAAGCCGCTTCTGAACCCTGCTCCCGGTCAGAGGGCACGGCATACTCTTTATACAAACACAAAGAGAAAACTGCTTATCCGGCAGTTCTCTCAATGTCTATTACGCCTTCAATCTGTCTCAGCTTGTCGGCCAGTTTATTCAGTTCCTCTATTCCGTGAATGTCGAAGGTCATCATAATCGTGGCCTTCCCCTGCTTGCTGGTTCTCACATTCATGGATTTGATATCAATCTGCCGTTCCGTAAACACCTTGGACAGATCCACAAACATGCCAATCCTGTTGTTTGCAAAAATCTTGATCTCCGTGGTGTACCGCTCTTTTCCTGTCTCGTTTCCAACCGGCTGCTGCCACTCTGCCTCGATAAGCCTTGCCTTCTCGTCCTCCGGCAGGTTGATCACATTGATGCAGTCTGTCCTGTGAATGGAAATGCCGCGGCCTCTCGTCACAAAGCCCACAATCTCGTCTCCCGGCACCGGGCTGCAGCACTTGGAAAACCGCACGGCCAGATCGTCGATCCCCTTGACCACAATGCCGCTCTTGGACTTGCCCGGAGCGATGACGGGAACCTTGTTTCCGTCCCCGATGGAATCGAGGATGGTGGCGTCTGTTTTCTCCTTTTCCAGCTTCTTCGTCCTGGCCTCGAGCATCTTGTTGATTACCTGGCCCTCCTTGAGGCCGCCGTGGCCGATGGAGGCGAGGACGGAATCCCAGTCCTTGAAGGCATACCGCTTCATGACCTTTTCCATAAACTCGGGCTTGTTAATCTCAGAATAATTGATTCCCTTGTTCCGGCAGTACTTGTCGATCATGTCGCGGCCCCGGATAATATTGTCCTCCTTGAGCTCTGCCTTGAACCACTGGTTAATCTTATTCTTGGCCTGCGTGCTCTTGACAATCTTGAGCCAGTCGCGGCTGGGTCCCTTGCTGTTCTGGGAGGTCAGAATCTCAATTCTGTCGCCGTTCTTGATCTCGTAGTCAATATTGACTAACATTCCGTTGACCTTGGCACCCACCATCTTGTTTCCCACCGCGCTGTGGATGGAGTAGGCGAAGTCAATGGGGGTGGAACCGCTGGG
Organism: Clostridium sp. AM29-11AC; assembly: GCF_003480545.1. Classification (NCBI taxonomy): domain Bacteria; kingdom Bacillati; phylum Bacillota; class Clostridia; order Eubacteriales; family Clostridiaceae; genus Clostridium; species Clostridium sp. AM29-11AC. Next base: position 87,980 of record NZ_QUJI01000002.1, on the reverse strand, counting down.
AAGGTTCTTCACGTCGCCGGACGGGGTAAAGCAGAATACGCTGTCAGAAAACAGATCCAGATCGCTTTTCAGGGAATCCAGAAATTCCTTGTTATCCGACATATCCTTCTGCCACTCCAGAATCTGGCGCAGCCACGACAGCTTCTCCTCCGCGCTGTCCATGGCCGCCTTCGTGCTTCCGCTCTCCTTATACTTCCAGTGGGCTGCAATACCGTACTCAGCCACACGGTGCATCTCATAGGTGCGGATCTGAATCTCAAAGGGCTGGCCGCTGCTTCCGATCAGAGTCGTATGTAAGGACTGATAATTGTTGATCTTCGGCATGGCGATATAGTCCTTAAACCGGCCCGGTATCGGCTTATACAGCTCGTGGATGACGCCCAGAGCCGCGTAGCAGTCCTTCACCGTATCCACAATAATCCGCACGGCGAAGAGATCGTAGATCTGATCCAGGGTTTTATTCTGCTTCACCATCTTTTTGTAGATGCTGAAGAAATGCTTCACGCGCCCATCTACCTTGCACTCGATTCCGGCATCGTCCATATGGCTCTTCACCTCATCGACAATCCCCTTCACAAATGCCTCCCTGGCATCCTTCCTGAGGGAGATCTTTTCTGACAGCTCATAGTAGACCTCCGGCTCCAGATACTTGAGAGCCAGATCGTCAAGCTCTGTCTTGATCCTGGAAATTCCCAGCCTGTCAGCGATGGGGGCGTAAATGTCCATGGTTTCCCTGGCCTTTTCTCTCTGCTTTTCAGGCTTCATATACTGAAGGGTGCGCATATTGTGAAGGCGGTCGGCCAGCTTTACAAGGATTACGCGGATGTCCTTGGCCATGGCCAGGAACATCTTTCTCAGGTTCTCCGCCTGCATCTCCACCTTGTCCTTGTCCCAGGAAATATTGGTCAGCTTTGTGACGCCGTCCACCAGAAGAGCTACCTCGGCGCCGAACTCCCTGGCCAATCCGTCGGTGGTCATCACCGTATCCTCTACCACATCGTGAAGGATTCCGGCCACGATCGTTTCCTTGTCAAGCTCCAGGTCAGCCAGGATAATAGCCACGCAGAGGGGATGGATGATGTATGGTTCACCCGATTTTCTCTTCTGATCCTTGTGGGCTTCAAAGGCCAGTCTGTATGCCTTCTCCACCATCGAAATATCATCGGACGGATGATACCTCTGGATGCTCGCAATCAGATCCTGATACAGCTCCTCCGGGCTCGTAAAGTCTGCCGGCTGCTCCAGCTCCCTATCCAGTTTTTTCATCTGATCCATCTTTTCCATACTCTGCCTCCCAGCTTCAGGTGTCTGCCCCGTTTTCCCTCTGTCGTTTGTGTCGTAAAATCCAGCCTTCTGTCACCCGGCGCAGAGCCGCGTCCAGGCATCCAGGGCGGTTTTCACGGCGGCCGGCACCTGAACCGGCCGCCGACTCCGTTAGAGAATTATCACTATTATAAATTTTTTTGTCGGAAAATGCAATTATTTTCTGTTCTCCCGGATCTGAACCCGATTTTAAACACGTTTCTGCCCTTCCGGCGTACGGCTTCCGCCAAAGGTCAAACAGCTGTTTTTCAGATCCTGCCCCATTTCATCTCATTTATTCACTCTGGTGTGAAATTCCCTGAAACGGCGCCCATTTTATTCCCGCATCGGCTCTCTTATAGCCTGTGCTCCTGTCCACCGGGCTTACATACTCCCCCTCTCCCAGATACGCTCTGAGATTTCTGCAGCTTATCTCCACAATCCGGTCCAGGGTGTATTCCAGATGGAATCCTCCTGACACATGGGGCGTAATAATCACGTTTTCGCAGTCCCAGAGAGGGCTCTCAGGCGGCAGCGGCTCAGGTTCCGTCACATCCACGCCTGCTCCCAGGAGGTATCCCTCCCTCAGCGCCTCGGCCAGGGCGTCTGTATCCACAGCCGTTCCCCTCCCCACATTGAGAAAGACGGCTCCTCTCTTCATGGAGTGAAGCATTGCGCTGCCGAACAGCCCTCTGGTAGCCTCCGTACCAGGAAGGCATGACGCCACTATATCGGCCTTTCCGAGCTCCTCCTTCAGCGCGTCCATGGTATAGAGCTCATCCACACAGTCAGGCTTTTCGTGGATCGTTCTCCTGATTCCCACAATATAGCTTCCGAACGCTTTCATCCTCACAGCAAACTCCATCCCGATGTCTCCAAGGCCTACAATCAGGACCCGGCTCCCGTAGACAGACCTCACCATCCCCTCATCCTTCCACAGATGCTGCCTCTGGTTTTCCAGATATTTGGGGAATTTTTTCAGAAGGCTTAACACCATTCCCACCATGTGCTCTGAGATGGCGAGCCCGTATGCTCCCGTGGCATTTGTCAGAACCGTATCTTCCGGGAGCACCCCCTCTTTCGTATACCCGTCTGTGCCGGCGCTGCTTAGCTGTACCCAGCCAAGGTTCCTGTTTCTCTTTAAAAGCTCAGGCGGAAGATTTCCGATCACACCGTCCACTGTCTCTATCAGCTCCCTGATCTTTTCCATGTCCCTCTCATAGAGAAGCTCAGCCCCCGCAGCAGCCTCTGCAAGCCTTCTTTTATGCCCCTCTGTCACCGGCAGCGTCACTAAAATTCTTCTTTCTGTTCTCCTCTGCTCTCCCATGGTTCCACTGCTCCTTTCTTTTCCTGTTTCGCCGTATCCTGTCTGTTTCTGCCTGTCATAACAGCAGAGCCGGCACTTTGCTTTTCTTTAAAATTTTTCCTTTAAGATTTGTCTTCCTTACGGAAAATGCCGGAATGCCTCATTTCTTTGGCATTCCGGCATTTTGTGCCTACTTACCCTCGTACACAATCAGGGATTCCACCTGATATTTTTCCAGCTTCTTTCTTCCCTCAAGGCCTGCCAGCTCCATGACAAAGCAGATCCTCACAACCTCTCCTCCAAGGCTCTCGATGAGCTTGCAGATCGCCTCCATGGTTCCTCCTGTGGCAATCAGATCGTCGATGATGACAACCTTCTGGCCCGGCCTGATGGAATCCTCGTGCATCTCAATCTCCGCGCTGCCGTATTCCAGATCATATGCCATGGAAACGGTCTTGCAGGGCAGCTTTCCCTTCTTTCTCACCGGCACGAATCCCTTGCGGGCAGCATAGGCCACCGGCACTCCGAAGATAAATCCTCTGGACTCCGGTCCCACTACCACGTCGTAGTCCACACCCTCCAGTGTTTTCAAAAGGCCGTCCACAGCCAGATGAAGTCCGTCGGGATCCTGCAGGATCGTGGTAATGTCCCTGAAAATAATCCCTGGCTCCGGAAAATCCGGAATGCTTCTTACATACTCTTCAAGTTTTTTCATGGTCTGTTTCCTCCCTGTATCTGTTATTTTATATTACATCAACTGTTTTATCATTCCTCTTTGCAGAGCAGGCGCCTCTCTCCTGTGCCTGCTGTTTCGTTTTTTCCAGGCTGTCTTCCTGAACGGCGAGCCTTTGCCTGTACACGGCTATGGCCCTCTTCATGGCATCCTGCCCCGGCGCTCCGACAGTCACCCTTCTCCTTACGCAGTTTTCCATACTGATGGCGCTGTAGACATCCTCCTCAAACACAGAGCTTACCTTCCTGTATTCCTCCAGAGGCAGTTCATCCAGGGAGCATCCTCTCTCAATGCATAAAAGCACCAGACGCCCGATAATCCCGTGGGCATCCCGGAAGGGAACGCCTCTGTTCACCAGATAGTCCGCAGCGTCTGTGGCGTTGGTAAAGCCGTTCTTTGCACTCTGCTCCATCACGTCTTTTCTGAATGACATGGAGGAAATCATGCCTGTAAACAGAGCCAGACTTCCCTTTACCGTGTCGATGGCGTCAAAGGTCAGCTCCTTGTCCTCCTGCATATCCTTGTTGTACGCAAGGGGAAGCCCCTTCATCGTTGTGAGAAGGCTCACCAGGGCACCATATACGCGCCCCGTTTTTCCGCGGATCAGCTCCGCAATGTCGGGATTCTTCTTCTGGGGCATAATGCTGCTTCCCGTACTGTAGGAGTCGTCCAGCTCCACAAACCGGTACTCGTTTGTATTCCAGATAATGATCTCCTCACAGAACCGGCTCAGATGCATGGAAATGACAGAAAGCGCGCTTAACAGTTCGATGAGGTAATCTCTGTCAGACACAGAATCCATGCTGTTTAAGGTTGCCCCGTAAAAGCCCAGCAGAGAAGCCGTGTATTCCCGTTCCAGGGGATAGGTGGTTCCCGCCAGAGCACCTGCACCGAGGGGGCAGTAGTTCATCCTCTCCCGGATGTCATGAAGCCTTGACAGATCCCGGAAAAACATCTCCGCATAAGCTCCCAGATGGTGAGCCAGGGTGATGGGCTGGGCCTTCTGGAGATGGGTAAAGCCCGGCATGTAAGTATCCAGATTTTTCTCCATCATATCTACAAGCACCTTTAAAAGTCCCCGCACAAGGCTGTCCAGCTCGTCAATCTCATCTCTTGTGTAGAGCTTCATATCAAGGGCCACCTGATCATTCCTGCTGCGCCCCGTGTGAAGCCGCTTTCCCGCCTCTCCAATCCGTTCAGTCAGCTGACTCTCCACAAAGGAATGGATATCCTCGTACTCCGGCGTAACCGTAAGGGTTCCACTCTCCAGATCCCTCAAAATTCCCTGCAGCCCCTCTGTGATCGCTTCTCTGTCCTCTTCTGAAATGATTTCCTGCCGGGCTAACATCGTCACATGGGCGATGCTCCCCTCAATGTCCTGACGGTACAATTTCTGATCAAAGGAAATAGATGCATTAAAGTTGTGCACCAGCTGGTTTTCTTCCTTCGTAAAACGGCCTCCCCATAATTTCATGGCAATTCTCTCCTTTATCCCTGCTCCTGGGCCTCTGCGCCCTCCTGCGAATGTTTCTCTGTATTTGTCTGTCCCTCTCTCTGCAAAGCTGAGAGCTGGCTTTCTTTTTCCTGCCGCTGCCCAGATTTCTGGCTTCTGGCCCTTTCTCTTCTTTTTCTGTCGTACATCTGCTTTCTCTCGCGCTGCTTTCTGGCATGGGAAATGCCAAAGGCAGCAGCCAGAACGGCCAGGGAGCCGAGGGAAATTGCAGCCCCCATTTTAAGTCCCTGGGGCATATAATGCATCTCAATCACATGGCTTCCGGGGGACAGCTCAATTCCCATAAACGCGTCAAACAGCTTTTTAGCAGTTTTTTTCTCGCCGTCCACAGTTATGCTCCATCCCTCGTCATAGGGGATAGACAGAAACAGCGTTCCTCCCGCCTCCGTCTCCACGCTTCCCTTGAGTCTGCTGTCCTCCCAGACAGTCAGTTCAAGGGGACTCTGGGCCAGCTTTCTGTAGACATGCTCCAGGGCAGCCTCATTGTAGCGGTACAGGCGGATTCCCAGATCCTCACTTCCCTCCTCATTCTGGAAGGTCAGCGTCTGGCCTTCATCTACAAGTCCCACTTCAATCAGATAGCCTCTGTTTACATTGTCAAAGGTCTGTTCTTTCTCTCCTTTTTTCAGAGACACCTCTTTCACCTGTCTGTTGGAGACGTAAGCATAGTACTCTCCCGGCTCCTCCGGTGTATAGATTAAACTGGGCCCGCTGCCGAGCCCGCCAACTTCCATAAGCACATCCGGCGCGTCAAACAGACCGCACAGGGAATTCTGCACATCAGCGGGATTTACCATGTCAAGCTGCCACTCATTTTCCATGATATCCGGGATCAGAAATCCCAGAGGCAGGGTATACCGGTTGGCGTACAGGTACACGCCTCTGTAATCCTGAATATACTCCACCCGGGGATTTCTCTGCTCCTCCGGATAAAATGCATATTTCACCGACAGAAGGCAGTCCACCAGAGGCGTGCTTCCCGTAATGCTGTAGGCATTCGTGGAGGCCTCGCAGCCCATGTGCCTCATGAAATCCGTCACATCCGCGCTGGCCACCGAGGAAAACAGAGAGACTGAAGGAAAGTGCATCCACGCACCGTCATTTTTCGTCCTCTGATCCGTCTTTTCAACTCTGTAAAATCCCTCCTGCCCCTTAAGACTGTCAGCCAGAATCTCAACCGCCTCATTGTCCTGCGTGTACGCAGTTCTGCTGGTAGTGGTGACGCTGGTGCAGGTCGTATTGACCGCCGCCTCCACACTGACTGTAAGAAGAGCCAGAAGCATAATCAGGGCCTGTCTGCCCCGCCATCTCTGGCCGCATCTCTCCCTGCTGCTCCTGTAGAGGAAAATCAGCCCTGTGTAGAGCGCCAGGAAAAAGATCGCCCCGTAAAATACGGCAAAGTGGTAGGCCTCGTCCCCTTCCGTGAATTTCTGTGCCAGGAGGACAAAGGACGCAGAGCCCCAGAAGGCCACGGACACGCTCCTGGAAGAAATCCCTTCCAGATTGGTATAGGCCCTGCAGCAGACAGTCAGCATCAGCGCAATGTAGATAAAGGACTGTCTTGCAGGAAGGCTGTTGGGATAGTGAAAGCCATGCCAGATAAAATTCAGCACATTGATGGAAAAGCTGGCAAGGAAAAACAGCAGAAGCGTACAGTAAACTGCCTTTTCCTTAAGTTCAATTTTCCTGCAGGCCAGATACAGCAGAAAAAACATAAGCACAGCCACGCCGCAGTAGATGTTCGGCCAGTGATTAAGACCGATTTCCACCTGTACATTCCCGATATGGCGGGCCAGCATATCCAGGATGGAGAAGTAGCTCTCCGCCGTTTCCGGAAAGCTCATCTCTCCTGAGGCAGTGCTCTGCAGAGCATAAATTTCAGGCAGAAGCACAAAAGCTGCCAGTCCTCCGGCCAGCAGGGAATACCCGGCAAACAGTCCGATGGTCTTCCCCCATCCGTCCCTGAAGCTGTCCCAGTCGAGAACCGCCAGGGCAATAAAATACAGCACCATGAAAATACAGATCATGATGGAAATATAGTAGTTGGACAGAATCGAAAGTCCCAGGGCCACGCAGTAGAGAAGCCCCTTTTTTTCACTGACCAGTCTCTCAAGCCCCAGCAGGATCACCGGAAACAGCACAATGCAGTCCAGCCACATGATATTCCAGCTGTAGGCCGCCATATACCCGGATAGGGCATAAAAAATACCGAAAAAACACGTCCCAAAGTCGGAAGTTCTGCAGTGCTTTCTCAGATACCAGGTAAAGGCAAGGCCTGCAAGTCCGATCTTCAGCACGATGGAGCCTGTCATAAATTCGATGATAAACTCCTTTGGGCAGAAAATGATCAGCCAGTTCAAAGGGCTCGCCAGATAATAGGCATAAAGCGCCGCAAAATTAACTCCCAGCCCTATATTCCAGCTGTAGAGCAGGCTTCCTCCCTGTGACAGCTTGTGTTTAAACTCTGAAAAGAACGGAGCATACTGGTGGTACATATCCGTCCTCAGAAAGCTCTGTTCTCCAAAAGGGAAGATTCCGCGCTGGGCAAAAATAATAATCATGATTATCACAGGGATCAGGAAGGCCGCTGCGTAACAGTCTCTCGCCCTCAAAAGTCCCGGGCGATCCTCTTCCTGTTTCCGGCTTCTCTCCGGATACCGTTCCCTGGCGCCTAAAACGGCCGCCTTCTGACCTTCCCTCTGACCTCTGCCAGGCCTCAGTCTGTCCTCTGTGCCGTTTTCCGGCTTTCTCACCCGCCGCTGGCTGGCTGCAGCCTCTTTTATCCCGGCGGGTTCCATTTCGTCCACCCGTCCCTCTTCTCTGTCCGGACCGGTATCTTTCCTTTCAGCCGCTCTCTCCTCGTTCTGTCCCGGTTCCCTGTCTGCCCCTGCAGCCACCTGATTTAAAACCCTGTCAAACTCCCTGGAAATTCCGGCTATCTCATCTTCTCTCATAGAACCTCCAAATTTCCTATCTCGCTTCCTGCTTATTCCTGAAAATGAACAGCTTGCTGAGCACATAGTTCAAAACAAGAGATACCGCAGATACTGCGATCTTTCCGATCAGATTCGGCCATCCCAGGCCATTTACCATGATCTCCATTCCGGCAATCGTGATGACTCCTGTAAAGAGCCTGCATGCCACGAAGGACGTCAGCTCATTCAGCAGCTTTGCCGGATGTAAGGTTTTGCTCTGAAACACATAAATCTTATTGGTAACAAATGCAAACAGGACAGCGGCCACAAACGATATGGTCTGGGAAAATACAACGGAGTATCCCATGTAGTAAAGGACAAAATATCCCACCCAGTCTACCGCTGTGGTCAGCACACCGAAGATAAAGTAGGACACGGTTTCCCTGTTCACAAACTTTGACCACAAGGCTTCCCATAATTTTCTAATCATATACTTTCTGCTTCCTCTGCTCTCTTTTTCTCTTTTTTCTTTTCGTCTTATCTCTGTTATCTCTGCCTGTATGTCCGGCGCCTGAACGCCGCCTTTTATTGTAATGTTTTTTTCTGCAAAAAGCAAGGACGGGAGCCTGTTTTCTCACATGTTCCCGCCCTTCTATTTTCACGCCTTCAAACGGATGGATAAACAAACACCCTTGTTCCATCCCAGGCCGTACGGCCTTTCACATCTGCATTTCTGGCAGAGCTCTGCCAAATTTCTGCCTGAATTAAAGCTCGCTTAACAGCTTCTCCACGCTCACCAGCTTCACGCACAGTGTGAAGAGCTCTGTTGCTGTGATCAGATCCTGAAGCGGCGGATAGGAAGGAGCAATACGGATGTTGCTGTCCTTCGGATCCTTTCCGTATGGATAGGTAGCGCCTGCATCTGTCATGATCACACCTGCCTTCTTGCACTTGGCCACAATCGCCTTCGCGCAGCCCTCTAAGGAATCAAAGCAGATAAAGTATCCTCCCCTGGGTTTTGTCCAGCTTCCAATCTCCAGACCGCCCAGCTCCCGATCCAGGATCTCCTCAACAGCCTCAAACTTCGGGCGGAGAATATCAGCGTGCTTCTTCATGTGCTCTACCATTCCATGAATGTCCTTAAAGAAGCGTACATGGCGCAGCTGGTTTACCTTGTCATGTCCGATGGTCTGGATTTTTAACTGCTTCTTGATGTCCTCCAGGTTATTCTGGGATGTGGCAAGAGCCGCAATTCCGGAGCCCGGGAAGCTGATTTTGGAAGTAGATGCAAACTTGTAAACCAGATCCGGGTTTCCGGCTCTCTTGCACTCTGCCAGAATCTCTGTCACCTGATCCTGCTTGTCCTCATATAAATGATGGATTCCGTATGCATTGTCCCAGAAGATTCTGAAATCCTTTGCAGCCGGCTTTAATCTCGCCAGACGGCGTACCGTCTGATCGGAGTAGGAGACTCCGCTTGGATTGGAATACTTGGGAACACACCAGATTCCCTTGATTGCCTCATCCTTTGCAACCAGCTCCTCCACCATGTCCATGTCAGGACCGTCCTCTGTCATCGGCACATTGATCATCTCAATGCCAAAATATTCTGTAACCGCAAAGTGTCTGTCGTAACCGGGAACAGGACAGAGGAATTTCACCTTATCCAGCTTGCACCACGGAGTATTTCCCATAATTCCATGTGTCATAGCACGGGAAATCGTATCGTACATTACATTTAAGCTGGAGTTTCCATAGATAATCAGATTAGATGCAGGCACCTCGATCATATCTCCGATCAGTTCCTTGGCCTCACTGATTCCATCCAGCACGCCGTAATTGCGGCAGTCTGTGCCGTCATCACAGGTGAGATCGGTGGAGCTGTTCAGCACATCCATCATGCCCATGGAAAGGTCTAACTGCTCTGCAGACGGCTTTCCGCGGGACATATCAAGCTTTAACCCCTTTGCCTGGAATGCCCGGTACTGTGCGTTCAGTTCATGGCTGAGTGCCACTAATTCTTCCTTTGTAAGTTCGCTGTAAGGCTTCATTCCCTCTAAATCCTCCTTGTTATCAGGCTCTCTCGGCCATCTTATTCTAAAAAATTCAGTCTTTCCTATTTATCATATCAAAACGCAGTTTTATTGACAAGATTTTTTTGCAGGCTCCTTTTGCTTTTAAATCTCTTTTTGACCGTGGATTTATACCTTTTTACGTTGCACAGCTTTCCCATCAATGGTATAATGACCCGAAGCGGATCCTATTACCGGGGCAGATTTCAGCTCCTGCTGTATAAGTCCCGGCACTTCGTCCCGCCTAAGTCTCCCTATCCGAAGGATATGGAGCCTTCCCTATCCCATAGACTAGAGAAAAGAGGCCTGCGCAATGAGTTCAGAGTATCTGCTGGTGGACGGCTACAATATCATATTTGCATGGACAGATTTAAAAAAAATTGCAGAACAGAATATCGATTCGGCCCGCACAAAGCTGCAGGATATTCTCTGCAATTATCAGGGCTTTAAAAAATGCAATGTGATCCTGGTGTTTGACGGCTACAAGGTGAAGGGCAATCCCGGCTCAGTCATCAAATACCACAATATCCACGTAATATTCACAAAAGAAGCGGAGACGGCAGATCAGTACATAGAAAAGGTCACCCAGGAGATCGGACGCCAGTACCATGTGAGAGTTGCCACCTCAGACCGCCTGGAGCAGGTGATCATTCTCGGAAAGGGAGCCGTCCGCATGTCAGCCAGGGACCTGGAAAAAGAGATACGTGAAACGGACGCTGTTATCAAAAAAGAGCATCTCGACAAGATCAAGAGCTATAAGATGCGTCTGTTCGACTACGCCGATCCGGCCCTGCAGGAATATCTGGAACGCCTGCGCCTGAACCGGGATACGGACGGTGAGGAGTAAGTCCCGACTTTTCTAATCCGCTGTCAGGGCAGTTTCGGCATATTCATCTGCCAAACACTGATATTATAAAAATAACTTCAGGAGGTGCTCACCTATGTCTTTAGCTGAGCTTTTTATTCTTGCAGTGGGAGTTTCCATGGATGCTTTCGCTGTCGCAGTCTGTAAAGGACTTTCCATGAAACAGTTGAACTGGCGCCATGCCGTTATAATCGGAGTCTATTTCGGTGGATTCCAGGCAGGAATGCCGTTTATCGGCTATCTCCTGGGCTGGCATTTTAAGGACGCCATCACCTCGGTGGACCACTGGATCGCTTTCGTGCTCCTGGCAGCCATCGGACTCAGCATGATTCGGGAATCACGCTCCAAGGACGAGGATGAGGAATCACTGGACGCATCCGTTGACTTCAAAACCATGTGCGTCCTCGCCCTGGCTACCAGCATCGATGCCCTGGCAATCGGAGTCACCCTCTCCTTCCTAAATGTTGACATCGTTCCGGCAGTGTCCTTTATCGGCATCATCACCTTCTCCCTGTCCATCGTGGGAGTAAAGGCAGGAAATGTATTTGGAATACGATACAAATCGCGGGCTGAGCTTGCAGGAGGTACGATTCTCCTTCTCATCGGCTCCAAAATTCTGATTGAGCATCTGTTTTTATAAGACAGATGCTTTTTTCATATAACCGTCCCTGATGCCTGAACAGTCCAGCAAATCCAAGGTTCCGGGAAAGCCTCCGCTATTTTCCGGCAGGCTTCAGCGGGTAGGTGTGGTGGAGAATCAGCTCCTCCTCCGTACCGTTTTCGCTGTAAAATGCCCTGCAGATACGTTCTGCAATCATCTCCACATTTTCCTCCGTCGTGTCCGACAGCATGACAAGGTACTGACAGCTGCTGTACTGTGCATAGAGATCTCCCATGCGCAGATTATTCTGTATCTCCTGTCCCAGAACTTCCAGCTGGTAATCCCTTTTCTCCAGGGTGGGAAACTCATTGGAGGTGTCTGTGAGCGTAAACAGAATCAGAAAGGCGCCCATATCCTTTCGCGTCATCCGGCGCTCTACAAAGCGGTAGATACTCTTGAAGGTCTCATAGTCCTGACAGTAGGCTCCTGGATGGGGATCCTCCTCACGCATCTCCTTTGCCAGGATTTTCATGTCAATCCGGATCTCGTCTCCCTCTGTATCCGTCACAGTTCCCTTTCCGAATTTTCCCGCGTCCCGGCTCCGCTTCTCCTTCACCATCTGCTGGTCGGCCAGGTCAAACAGCTCCCTGTACCCGAAACCGGGATGGTAGGTTCCTGAGCAGATACTCAGAGAAAGGCGCAGAAGCACCCTGCTGTTCACCTCAACCCTGGAAAATCTCTCCCGAATCTGGCTGCACCGCCGTTCCAGCTCCTCCTTCCCGAGGGTCTGGGGAAAGAAAATAACGAATTCATCCCCTCCGGTTCTCCCTAACAGGCAGAAAGGCGGCATCATCTTTTTAAGGACAGAGGAAATCTCTCTGAGAAGCTGATCTCCGATGATGTGGCCATAGGTGTCATTGACCTTCTTAAACTGATCAATATCCATCACGATCATGCTTCCGGCTCTGTTCTTTTTCAGCTGCTCATCCACCCGCTTTTCAATGGCTCCTCTGTTGTAGAGGCCTGTAAGCCAATCCTCCTCAGCCAGCTTCTGGTAGGCGGCTATGGCCTGTTCCAGCTGCTTTTTTGTCTGCACTTTTCCTGTGCTCGCCCGTTTTTTCATTTTTCCCCCTGTCCGGCCCATAATACAAGCCTTTTTACACATTCGCTCCATACAGTTTCAGCCGTCACTGTGCAAAACCTTATGCGTTTTCCTGCTGCCGGTATCCGGCAGATTCTGTTTTTTTAACAGTAGCACAGCCGGGAAGAAACTTCAAGCCTCCTGTTTTTATCTGAAAGGGAGATACCGGCGGAAAAGCCTTCTGGAAAAAGGAAAAGGGAGAACTGCAAAATTCCAAAGTATTTCGCAGCTCTCCCCAGTTATTTTTTCAGATTATTCCCATTCAAATACAGGATAACCGTCATTTCCGGCTTTCCATTTATCCAGCACAACCTCTTCTGCTCCTTCGGCGCAGCCTTCGGGCAAAGCCGGGTGTCCGTCCACATAAGCGTTCAGCTGATCTAATATTTCCCTGCCGGTAAGCTGCTCCTCTGAAACAGCGAAAGATTTATCCTGAACTCCGTCCCGCCGGTTAAAATAGTACCCTACCGCTGTATCGCTCTGATAAAAAACAGAATCCATCTCTGTCATTGTATCGGAGTAACTCAAGCCTCCTGCCTTCTCTGACAGAGTACAGGCAGAATAGCTGTTGTACAGGAAGGTTTCCACCTCGTCTCCGCTCATAATGCCTCCCCGGTCGCTCAGACCGGCTGCGCCGTAGATTCCGTTATTCCCGCTGAGAACAGAGCCTCTGCTGTAATTGTTTACGATTACGCAGTTTCCCCCGAGGCTTATTCCCGCGCAGAGCTGATCGGCAGAGATTTCCCCGCGGTTGAAACAGTTTGCCACCACGCACTTGGTCTGGGGCGTGCTGCCCTTTGTCATGGCGAGAATACCGGCTACTGCATTTACACCGCTTACAGAACCTGTATTATAGCAGCGGTCGATCACGGACTGCCCCAGCATGGCGGCAATGCCGGCTGTCCTTCCTTTCCCGGTTACGGCGGCTGTATTGCAGCAGCCAGTAATCATGCTCTGTTCCGAGGCCCCGCCGATCACTCCGCCGGTGTCCCAGGCTCCGTCGACAGTCCCTGAATTGGAGCAGTTTTCCACCCTGGAGTTCTGCACAGAGCCTGCAATTCCGGCAGCACACCCGCTCTGCTCTGTTGTGATAATGCCTGCTTCGTTGCGGCAGCCGGACAGCTCTGCGCTGTAGGTAAATCCCACAATCCCGGCTGCCCGGTCTTTGCCCTCCACAGAGCCGGTAACATAGCAGCCTGAGACCGAACTTTCTTCTGCCGATTCCCGCAGCAGCCCCATTGCCTCATGGCCCTTGAGCTGTCCGTCTCTGCTGTAGCAGTTTTCAACGATTCCTTCGTTTCTGATGGCCAGAGCCGCAGCAGTACCCGGCACCTGGATTCTGGCTCCGGCAATTCCAAGATCTTTCACGATTCCGGTATATCCGATAGTCTGAAACAGTGCTCCGTCTCCCTCTTCAGCTTCGATATAAAGTCCGCTGATCTCGTGCCCTCCGCCGTCAAACACGCCATTGTACTCTTCAAAAGGAACCCAGTTCCCGGCATCCGCTCCGCATACAGACGACAGGTCAATATCTGCTGTCAGCACAGCGTCCAGCGCTGCTTCGCCTTCATTGACACGGTCACGGAACTGCTCCAGCTCCTGAGCTGTCCCAATTTCTACCAGAGCCTGATTATCCCCTTTCATGGGCTCCTTCGCCTCTTCTCCCTTTAATTCGGAAATCAGCTCCCCCATCCCTGCCTCCGTCTCCTTCGGTGCTCTCTGAGTAACATCCGTCTTCTCTCCTCCCGCGCTGCAGGCTGTCAGGGAAAGAGCTGCGGCAAACATAATTGCTGACGCTGTATTTCTATGGAATTTCATCGTGTTTCTCCTTTACTTCATTAAAAAAGAATCCAGCTGAGCGGCCTGATTGTAGGTATATTCCTGCCCCTGGTAGGTAAAAACCGCGTCCTCGTTTCCCGCAAAAACATATTTCTGAGTAGTGCTCCCGGAAGAATATTTCACACCGTCAGGCAGCGCTGCCTTTTTCAGCCCGCAGAAGGAAAAGCTGCCGTCTCCAAGCTTCGTAAGGGATGCGGGGAGCTCAATTTCCTCCAGACTGGTGCAGTTCTCAAATCCATGGTCTTTGATCTCTTCCAGGCCAGTTCCAAAGTCTACCTGCGTCAGACTGGCACAGTCAGAAAAGGCTCTGCTGTCAATTTCTTTTACACTGTCCGGAAGTTTCAGCGTCTGAATCGTATGATTGTGTGAGAAAGAATGTCCGGCAATTTTCTCCGTGCCTTCCCGGATTGCCACATCCTCCCCTGCTGCGCCCTCAAGTCCAAAGAGTGCCACATTCGGCGATTCCGGGCCGCAGAAATCAATGGTATAAACAACTCCGTCTTCTGTTTCCAGCACAGAATTTCCATCCTCGATCGTAAATTCTTCCAGAGACGGAGTAGCTAAAAACGAATTGCTCTCCACCCACTGCACGGTAGCAGGGAGCTTTACCGTCTTTAAGTTTTCGCAGTAGCCGAAAGCCAGCTGGCCAATCCCCAGAAGCTGAGTGCCCGACAGATCAACCGTCTCCAGAGCTGTGCAGCCGTAGAAGGCATTCGTATCAATGCGGTCGTTAAAAGTATCGGGAAATACCACTTCTGTCAGAGAAGTGCAGTCCTGAAAGGCTCCGCTGTCCATCTCTCCTTTGATGCTGCTTACCCCTCCCGCCAGCTCCACCCGGCGAAGGGCAGTACAGCCCCGGAATGTGGATTTCTCAATCGTTGAAACCTGTCCTCCGACATAAACTTCCTCCAGAGCCGTACAGTCACGGAAGGAATACTCCTCAATCAGGGTCACTGTCTTCGGAATATACATGTAGGTGATCGTATCATTGGTCTTAAACGCATCGGATGTGATGATTATCCTCTCCGCTCCTCCCAGCTTTTCCGGAATCTTCACCTGACCGCCCTCCCCCAGGTAGCCGGTAATAGAAATCAGACCGTCGCCCAGGTCTTCAAACATGAAATCCTCCTCGGCGCTATCCGCCACGGAAGCCAGATCTACCGGCGTGTACTCTGAAAGTTTTGCCTCCCGGCTTTCCCCGTTTTCAGGCTCCTGACTGTTTTTCTGAACATCCGCCCCGCCTTCTTCTGAATTGGCAGCAGCCTCCCTGGCAGAGCCGCTCTCAGCTTTGCTTCCCGCAGCGCAGCCGGTTGTTCCCACAGCAAATGCCAGTGCCAGACCTGCGGCGGCTGCCGCCATCTTTCCTTTTCCAAATACATCCTTTTTCATAACTGCCTCCCTTTTTTAATGCCAGCGAAATGTCCCCTTGTCCGTCAGAGCACTTTTTCCGCTGATATTGTAGTTGTAGATGCGCATTGTTTCCCCTGTATTTTTATTCACATAATCCGCCTCCTGGCTGGTTTTGCTGCGCCAGGTGCACTCCCACGCATTATTTCCTTCATCATAAATTCGATTGGGAAGCTGCCGCGCTTTCTCCGTCTCCCCATTGTCTGAACGCCTGTCTCCTCCTTCATCGGACGGAGCAAAGAAATAAGCGTAAACGAAAAGAACCAGGACAACCGCCACTGCAAGACCAACGGCGCCTCCTAACAGCTTTGCCCCAAACATGGGAAAAAATTTACAGATAATCCAGATTGCTCCATGAACCGCCTCTGCGATCAGAAGGCCCTGCTTAGAATAATCCTTAACGGTACAGGCGATTGCCGTCCACACAGCGCCGATCACTGTCAGAAACACAGCCATGGCCATAAAATCATGAACGCCTCCGATGATGATTCCTATAAAAGTCAGTATGTAAGGTATCGTCAGTGAAATCATAGTTTTCCCCCTTCTTTTATCTGATTAAATTTGTCTCGCTGGTGATGGTATATTCTGCCTCACCGCCCAGACTGTCGATCTCCTCCATATCATTCATCCATGCCACATCATTAGGCATCATGCGGCTGGAGTAGAAGACTACATTGTAATCCTTCTGAACTCTGACATTGCAGGCGTTTCATCCGTAACCACCGCCTTGTAGCTCTCATTCTGCATCCCGTATACACGGCCGCCGGTGAACTTAGACTTATCTCCTCTTTCCAGTTCATCCCACCTGATCAGCTTTGGTGTTCCCGACACCTCTGTTCCCCGCAGCTCCTCCGGAAGATATTCCTCCTTGATCACTCCTTTCAGCTGGCTGTATGGCACCGCTGCCGTGATGCTGCCGGCAGTATAAGGAGCGATCTCATAGGGATCAAAGGCAATGTGGAAACCGTCTGAGGAGAAATACCAGTGGCGGTTTTTCAGCTCCGCAGAGGCATCCAGAAATGCCGTCTTTACAATCTCTTCGGTACTCTCAACCCGTCCCATATACCATAAATCCCACTCCGGATAGGCCTTTTCCAGGGCCTTCCCCAAAAGCTCCTGAAGCTTTTCCCTGGCTTTCTCTGTATTCTCCCCGTCCAGAATATCTTCCAGGGTCAGATACGCTTCGGTAGAAGTGTCATAATTCGTGCAGACAATCACATGGTTGGGGTGGGCGGAGCCAACCTCATAGGAGACCTGCTTAAACCGCATGCTGACAGCCTGCTTCGTGGAGAAGACATCCTCCAGCCACAGATGGACGCCTCCTTCCATATTCACCCAGAGAGGGCCGGTCATTCTCTCTGCTCCCTTCTTAGCATTCTCAAACACTTTCATGGATGAGTCTGCCAGTTCTTTCAGCTTGTCGCTGCCATTGATCTTTTCAGCCGCCTCTTCATTTCCTTCAATGTAAACCGTAGGAATGGCAAGATCCCGGCTGACCTTATTGTTTCCTGCCGGTACCTTTTCCCGCTCAATGTCAGCATAGACAGATACCCGGGGAGCCGGCTCCGGAAAGATCGACGCCAGGGCCATATAGCACAGATTCATTCTGTCTGCAGCACTTGCATAGAGACGGTCCAGTTCCTTATCGTCAGGTGCTCCTTGTTTTCCTTTCTCATACTCCAGGATGCTGTACTCTCCCTTCAGACGAACGTAGCACAGCGCTTCTCCTGCTGCTACCATGCGGAAGGTGGTGTCATAGCGGCTGTCTCCCACCACGTGCTTATCTCCCGCCGGTGCGGCGTATTTCGGAAATGCCGCCGCCAGAGCTGTTCCAATGTCATCCATAATAATCATTTCCCGGTAGTGCTCATACTCGTCTCCCATTCCAAACAAAACCCGGCCCAGGTGGCCGCCGATTTCAAATCCGGCGCTGATCAGGGCAGCATTGGATGCCAGGGCGCTGACGCCCTTCAGCAGATAAGCGCCGGCTGTATTCCCCACACTGGCTGCCAGCTCTTTCGTTTTCTTGGAAACCATCTCTGCCATATCGTCCACACACTTATCCAGATCCAGCTCTCCGCCGGTCAGATAGGAAGCCATCTTGGCAAAATCGCCAATCTCGCCGTCGTCGGACATGATTAACCCTGCCAGTCTCATGCTGGAGGCATCGATCAGGTCTTCTGCCGCCTTGCGAAGCTCCTTCTGATCCTTCTGATCCGCATAGTCCCTGATTGCCTCCAGGAATGCCTTCTGTTCCTCATGGAGACTTACGTAAATCCCCAGTGCGCCGGCTTCTGCAAGGCTCATAACCTCCTTGTCGGCAAAATCCACAAATTTTTTTGTCTTTTTGAGCTTTTTAAATAATTTATCCAGCTCCTTCACGGTGTCTTCCCCAAGCACCTGGTTGAGCTTCACTGTGACAGAACCTGGAAGTTGTTTATCCTTCAAAGCCAGACTCAGACTCTTTTTTCCCACGCTCTTTAGCTCCGTCCAGGCATTTACGCGGATGCTGTAGTCCGCCTGGGACCAGGCTGTCTCTAGGAAGCCCTTTTCCTGCATGGCCATAATTTTAGACAGATAATCGATATACGATTCCTCATTAAGCTCCGTATCCGTGAGAGCATGACCCGCCCAGGTAAACACGATCTTTACATCAGCAGACATGTTGTGAAGTGCCGTATCCACATACTCCGACGCTTTTTCTAAAAAGCTTTTCTCATCTCCATCTTCAAGCCCGTAGCTTTCTCTCCCCAGCATTCGTCTGATCTCAGCTGCCCAGATGCAGTGGAGATAATTATCCGGATTCAGCAGATTCTCATAACTGCTGACTTCCTCCAGTCCCAGATAAGCTGAGCACCGCTCAAAAAGTCCGTCCAGATATTCCTCAGACGGCTCACTTTCCCCGGCAGCGAGGACTGTCTGGGCAGGCGTAAGAAACGTCATGGCCACTGCCAGCAAAAGAGCAGCTGCCGACCGGAAGAAACGTCTCATTTTCATATTACTGCTCCTCCTCTCCGGTCTGTGCCAGGGTCTCCCAGTTCGTGTACTCACTGATCACATCCCCCATGATCTCCAGAGCGAACTCCCACATTTCCTGCTCAAAGGCCTCTCCTGCGGCCAGTTCTTCCAGCTCCTCATCCTTCCACGTTTTCTTCGCCGCGTCCTTCAGAGAGAGGTTGACAGAAACCTCCCTTGTAGTCCACTGGACTTCTCCGTCCTGGAGCTTCTCCTCTGCCAGAGAAAAGAGCCGTCTCTCAAAATCTGCCTCATCCTTCGCACCCCTTGCGGCCTCCTCCCAGCACTGAGAAAAATACTGGCTGTAATCCGGTATCTTCACAGATGCCGTCATTTCCACAAGCCCGTACTCGTCCGTCTGCGTCTCCAGAGTTTCTGACTTTGCGAGAGCTTCCATGGCCCTCTGACTTTTCTCGCTGTCCTTTGTCTGGGTGGATCTGACCGGAGACGCAGACTCCTTTCCTTTACGGTACTCGGGCACCAGCACAAGTGCAAGCAAAACCGCCGCGCACACCGCGCCAACCACACACTTTTTCACCTGTCTCCTCCTTTTGATAATGCACAGCAAAACAATAAAGTCCTACATTCTGCCTGTACCTTATCTCTCCCCTTTTCCCCTGTCAACAAGGTAACCTTTAACCATTTCCTTCCTGAAGAACTGCCCGTCTCCATTTCTCACGGATCTTTCCAATCCATTTTTTCTGATATGGAAAATCTTCCTCCAGCCGGCAAAGAATCTGGCCATACCTCTCTGCCGCCTCCTCAAACCGGCCCGCCGCCAGCCACACGTCCGCCAGCTGTTCTTCACTGCTGACCATTTCTTTCGACTGCTCGTTTCGGTAAAGGCGGGCAATTTCCACTACCTGCCTGGCCAGCTCTTCTGCCGTGGAAAATTCTCCCCGGGCCGCCATGGCTTTTATGAGAAAACGGTCAAATTCATTTAACTCATACCGGTAATTTTTTCCCTCTCCAATTTCCCGGAGAATCCCCGCCCGGGCCTCCCTTCCCAGCGCCAGGGCTTCCTTTGTTCTTCCCATATCAAAAAGGATTCTGGCTTCGTTCAGCTGCCAGTGACGGTAGGTGTTTTCCGGATCATTCTCCTCGTGCCAGATACTGTTTTTTTTACAGAAATCCCAGTATTTCTTCTCATATTTCAGGGCCTTTCTGATCATTGCCAGAGCTTTTTTCAAATTTTCCTCTCCGCCTCTGTAGCGGTAAATGCGAGAAATTTTAGAGCAGGCCGTGCTGCGGGCGTGATAGTAAAGGTCATCGAAGGGACAGCATCTGCTCAGACAGTCAAAGCCTTGACAGTACCAGCGCTCAGACTCCTCAAAATCCATGGCATTATAGCAGGCTGCCGCCATCCGAAGATAAATTTCTCCGGTGATCTGATGGCAGGTTCCATAATAACGCTCCACCGAAGCCGTCAGCTTCCCACACGCTTCTTTCGCCTCCTTAAAATATCCCTGGATCCACAGCCAGGTAGACAGGGCGTCAAACTCCCTGGCAAGCCAGGCCTCCGGTTCCGGAAACGCCTGAAAAAGTGCAAATACGTAGGGCTCTATCTTCTGATTCTCCAGGTAAGTGCAGTTCCAGGAATTTCTGGCAATCTCGTAAAATCCGTGAAGCATCCTGCGGCAGTTGGACTGGGTAGGGGAAAAGGCCCTCCTGGCCGCCTCCGCGATGACAGGATGAAGAGAAATCAGACTGTCACGCCCCTCCTCTATGCTCTCCCTGCTGACCAACAGACAGCTCTCCAGCCGCCTTAAAGCCGCACTGTCGGCTCCTGACACCTTAAAATACAGGCTTTTACGGATTCCCTGAACCGGCATCAGGGACAGCTCCCGCAGAATCTGTTTTTCCTGCTTTTTCAAAGGAAAACGCCGGAACAGATCCTCTGCAAAGTCTTCCGGAACATCCGGCAGCCTGGTTCCTGCCTCCACACCGCGAAGCTTCAGCATCATAAGAAGGGTATGACCGCCCACCTGTTCCCAATACCTGGAAAGTTCTTCCCACTCCTCGGTTCCCGGCTCTCCGCTCCGGTAAACGCGGACAAATTCCTGCCATTCCCTCTGGCCCAGCTTTCCCACAGGTATGGCGCTGCAGCCGCCCCAGACTGCCGGATTTCTTCTTGTGGTGACCAGTATATGGCAGGGAAGAGCAAAAACCCTCTTCATATAGCGATCCTTTTCCATATTGCAGTCATCCAGAATCAGCAGCAGACGCTGTTTTTTTCCTATTTCCGCAAGGACTTTCAGCTTTTCACGGACATATCTGCCTTTTTTCCCATATTTATCCTGAGAATAGTGCAGATTCGAAACTGGTACCCGCACATCGTCGCCGAACAGCATCTGAAAATCTCCGCTGCAGGATAAAAAAAGTACCGTGTCATATTCCTCCCTGTGGCGAAGGGCGTAAGCCCTGGCGATTGCCGTCTTTCCAATTCCCCCGATCCCGTATAAAACTGCCGGACCTTTGGCGCACCTGAATATTTCTGCGATCTGCTCCATCTGCTCCTCTCTTCCGGCAAACAGAGCCCCCTGAGGCTCCCAGCATGCCTCCAGTCGGTGTTCCCTCTTTTTCCGGTACTCCTCCTGCGCACGGAAAAGTTCTGTCCGGCACACCACCTCCTCCCTGCTGTCCCGAAAGCCAGGAGGTGTATCTGTGTACTTTTTCCGGAGTTCAAACATTCTTTTTTTCCACTCCAGAAGCTCCCACTCCATATCCTTTCTCGTCTCCATTTTTATCCCCTTCTCACTGTTCTCAGCCTGCGCCGATACAGCCAAAGCCCCGTAAGCCCCGGAACCGCCCAGATGAAAGCTGTACTCAGGCAGACTGCCCCATAGCCCAGCCGGGGAATCAAAACCCAGGCCGTTGCAAATTTTGCCAGCATCTCCAGAAATCCCAGCAGAATCAGGCTGGAATACCGCCCCATCCCCTGCAGGGCATTGCGGCAGATCATCAGAAATACCAGAAACGGATACGAATAGACCGCCACAAAAAGCCAGGCAGTTCCCGCATCGAGAAGCTGCGCGCAGGCCCCTGCACCCGCCATCAGCCTGATCAGGGCAGGAACTGCTGCCGGCGCCGCTATTCCATACAGGGCGCACCATACCATGCTGTGTACCGTCATTCTTCTGTTGCAGAAAACTGCCAGCTCCCAGTTGCCCCTCCCCACATTCTGAGCCGACATAATATTGGCAGCGACGGCATAGGCACAGAGCGGCTGCATAAATAGGTTCATCAGAGAATTGGCGTAGGTGTAGCCGGCGATGGTGTCCACAGAGAAATTGTTAATCTCCCGCTGAAGTACGAAAGCCCCGGTGTTTGCCAGCATGGTCATCATGGTCTTGGCCATGCCGCTGGCTGACAGCTCCCGCCATACAGCAGGATTTCCGCCCTGAAACGGCAAAAACAGCAGCCTTCCCCACTGACTCCTCAAAAGATAAGCAGACAAAAGAAGGGAGCTTCCTGCCTGACTTAACAAAACCGCCAGGGAAACAGATTCCACTCCCATATGAAAATATCCCAGAAATGTCAGGGACAGACCGGTCTGGACGATGGCTGCCCCAATAGAAACCATAGACGGGAAACGGCTTTCACCGCCTCCCTGTATGACGCAGATAAGCAGATTCTGGATCCCCTGAAAGCCGCCGCCGAGAAGGAGAAATCTCAGATACTCCCTGGATATCTCACGCATCTGCACCGGAATATTGGCCAGCACCATAAAGGGTTCCGGAAAGAGCGCCAGGAAAAAGCTTCCAGCTGCCAGGATTCCAGAGAGAAAAACGGCTCCCTGAGCAGTCTCCCGGAGCCGTTTTTCCTCCCCCAGACCGGCCATCCGGTTAATGGAAATGGCAAAACCCGTGGTCATAGACACAAACAGTGCATCCAGGATGGATTCCCACGCGCTGCAGGCGCCAATGACAGCCACTGCCTCCTCATTTAAGAACCGTCCCGCGGCAGCCGCTCCAAAGGGTGTGTAAAGCTGCTGAAAAATACTGGAAAACATGAGCGGAAGCAGAAAAAGTGCCAGCTCCCTCTCTGAAATTTTTTCTGTAAATCGAACCATTTCATCCCCCCCCCCGCTCCGAACGATCCGTCACTCGTAGTCTTTTAATGCTTTAAAATAGAAAATTCGCAGACTGACATTCTGCCGTTTCTCCAGATATCTGTCCAGGAGCTGACTGGATTCCCGAAGCCAGGCGCAGCAGTCTGCCGGCTCTCTCCCGGCGCAGCAGTCTTCATAAAGTCTCAAAAATCCCAACAGCAGCCGGTCCAGCCGCCCCGCATCCGCCTGAGTGTGGTTTTCATCAAGTCCCAGATATCCCAGCTTCCTAAGCCACCGGCTGAGCCGCTCTTCGTTCACGAAGGGAATGGAAAAAATCAGCAGATGCCGGATCATGGTCTTTCTGGGGATTTCTCCCAGAAGCTTCATCTGCCGGCCAAACTCCGACATATAATTGATACTGGAAATATGTCTTCCTACCTGGAAGGCAGTCCCTTCCTGCCGAAAATGAATATAGTTCCTGGCATCCGTGTAGTAAAGGTGGCGCAAACTGTGTTCCATTTTCGCTCCGGCATGGTACAGCTGTCTCTTCATGGCCGGATACACCTTATCCAGGTACTCCCTTCTGAGTTCCTCCAGAATCGCCAGCCGTTCCCTGTAAACCGCCTCCTCTGTACCAGCCTCAAACACCCGGTCACACCGGTCACAGTATCCCTGAATCAGAAACCTCCTCTCCCCTTCTGACAGATTCAGCGCCTGCCCAAACATCTCGCACTGTTCTCTGTTGACAGGAAGATGCCTGCCGGTTCTCCAGTAGCGGATCTTCAGCGTGTCGGACGGTTTGTCCGGCTCTGCGGCGTACATTCTCCTGAAAAGAAGCTCGTCTGCCGCCGCTTTTCCCATCTGTCCATTCTCTGCCCGGAACCGGTCATATACCCGCTTCAACCATTGCTTTTCAGGCCGCTCCTTTTTCCCCAGTGCCAGACACTCCTCCGCCAGGTTCATTAAGGCCTGTTCCACCACCCTTTTTTCCTTTTCCACCACGTAAACTCCCCTTATCCTGCGAAACTGTATATTTCAACCATATCATTTCACAATCCTCACGGCAACCATGTAAAGTTTAACATTTTGCGCGAAAAAGCCGAAAAACTGCGGCTTTACCGGACCGGGATATTTCCCGCTTCAGCAGAGCCGCAGTTTTTGGATCTGTTTATCTCATACCGGAACTGGTATGAATATTTCGTTTTTTCAGAATCTGTCTTTTTTTGCTGTTCACCCTCGTTATTCCAGCACAACTCTCTTAAAATTCTTCTTTCCGCGTTTTACCACGACTCCCTCGCCGGAGAGCTGATCCTTCGTGAATGCAGCCTTAATATCTTTCACCTGAACTCCGTCCACGGAGACGCCTCCCTGCTCCACATTTCTTCTCGCCTCAGAGCGGGACGGTGCCAGACCCGACTTCTGAAGGATGGAGAGGATGTCAATCGAGCCGTCCGCAAAATCCTCCTCTTTGAGCTTCGCCGTAGGCATATTGGCAGCATTTCCGCTTGTAAATAAGGCTCTGGAAGCTTCCTGCGCCTTAACTGCCTCCTCTTCCCCGTGAACCAGGGCAGTCAGCTCATAGGCCAGAATCTCCTTTGCCTTGTTTAACTGGCTTCCCTCCCACTGATCCATCTCGTCAATCTGCTCAAGAGGCAGGAAGGTCAGCATGCGCAGGCATTTTAAGACATCTGCATCCGCCACATTTCTCCAGTACTGGTAGAATTCGAACGGAGATGTCTTGTTTGGATCCAGCCACACAGCGCCTGACTGTGTCTTGCCCATCTTCTTTCCCTCAGAGTTCAAAAGCAGGGTGATGGTCATGGCGTGGGCATCCTTTCCAAGCTTCCTTCTGATAAGCTCAGTTCCGCCTAACATATTGCTCCACTGATCATCGCCGCCAAACTGCATATTGCAGCCGTATTTCTGGAACAGCATGTAGAAGTCGTAGCTCTGCATGATCATGTAGTTAAACTCCAGGAAGCTCAGTCCTCTCTCCATCCTCTGCTTGTAGCACTCAGCTGTCAGCATACGGTTTACAGAGAAGTGGGGGCCCACCTCACGGAGAAGCTCCACATAATTGAGCCCTAAAAGCCAGTCCGCATTGTTTACCATCAGGGCCTTTCCGTCAGAGAAGTCGATAAAACGGCTCATCTGCTTTTTGAAGCAGTCGCAGTTGTGCTGGATGATCTCCGGGGTCATCATGGATCTCATGTCTGTTCTTCCGGACGGATCGCCGATATATCCGGTTCCCCCTCCAATCAGGGCAATCGGCTTGTTGCCGGCCATCTGCAGACGCTTCATCAGGCAGAGAGCCATGAAATGCCCTACGTGAAGGCTGTCGGCAGTGGGATCAAAGCCGATATAGAAGGTGGCCTTTCCCTCGTTCACCATGTTTTTGATTTCTTCCTCATTGGTCACCTGGGCAATCAGCCCGCGGGCAACCAGCTCTTCGTAGATTTTCATACTGATTCTCCTTTTTCATTTTTCATATCGTCTGGCTTCGCCCCTCCGGTCTCATGCCGCTTCAGGATGAACCCAGACTGCATTTAAGGCATTTTCTGTTCCGGGACAGAACCGTTGGCCTGAAATTTTTACCGCTTTAAAAGCTCAAACTACAAAAAGCTCCATCCCTCTGAACTTCTTCAAAAGGACGGAGCCTTAAACTTCCGTGGTACCACCTTATTTCGCGGAAACACTCGCATGTCCCGCCTCACCGAGTACAATCGGCATATTATCAAACCTGCTTTCAGCCTGCCGCTATACTCCCGCCGCTGTAACGTGCGGCGACCCCGCTGCAGCCTACACAGGAAGCCTTCCGGTCCGCTGACATCGTAAAGCTGAAATCAAAAGCTCTCCCGCTCTCTTCCCTTCGGTGCAGGGCTCTGGGATGTATTCGTCTGCCTCTCCTCCATGCGCCTCTCACCATCCGGCGGCTCTCTGTATGGGGTGCGGGGCGGCTACTTTTTCCCGTCAACGCCTGGTATCTGTTTGTCATTCCTGCCGGTTCAAACCTTGCCTTCAGCTCCTGTCAGCTGAATCTGCCCCCTGCAGGTTATGTGCTATTATAAGGGCTTTTTTCGGGAAAGTCAAGAGCGGACTAAAAAGAACTTCCCCTGTGCATCCCCCTTTATGAGAATCCAATCATCACTGCAATAATTACAGCAAGGGATGAGCATACAAACAGGATAGCCTGGAATTTAATCTGGAACTTTGCCCATTTTCCCCAATCAAGCTTCGCAGCGGCAAGAGCGCCGAGAAGACAGCCTGAGGTCGGAACAATGAAATTCGTAAATGCGTCTCCCAGCTGGAAGGCAAGGACAGCAACCTGTCTGGAAACGCCCACGATATCTGCCAGCGGCGCCATGATCGGCATAGTCAGAGCAGCCTGTCCTGAACCAGATACAACGAAGAAGTTGAACACAGACTGGAACACGTACATCAGCCATGCGGAGATAACCGGCGGGAAATTCTTCATTCCCTCGCCAATCGTGTGAAGAATCGTATTCAGAACCGTTCCGTCTGTGGGGCTTGTTCCTCCCAGGACGATAATAATTCCCTGAGCCATACCTACGCAGAGAGCCGCTCCCAGAAGATCAGCTGCTCCCTTGTCAAATGCTTTTGCAATATCGTTGAGCCTCATGTCATTTAATTTGAACACAACGCCGATAATACCGGAAACAAATCCCATCACGAAGAACTGGGATGCAATCTCCGGAATATAATATCCCTGGGTTATAACGCCCCAGATTGTCCAGATTATCGTGGCCAGAATGGATAACAGAACCAGCTTGTGTCCCAGCGTAAAGGGAAGCTCCTGCTTGCTGTCCATCCTGAATTCATTTCTGTAGTAAGCGTCTGATTCATATGCCACAGAAAGCTTCGGATTTTTCTTGATTTTAGCCGCATAGCGCATGGTAAACACGATGGTAAGTCCTGTAAACAGAATCCACAGGACAATACGGAGCGGCGCGCCGGACATAACCGGTATTCCCGCGATTCCCTGGGCAACCGCAAGGCTGAAGGGATTCATCCAGGATGAGCCAAAGCCGATCTGGGTTGCTACATAGGAACAGAGAATGCCCACAATTCCGTCATATCCCATGGCCACAAACATAGGCGCCAGGATCATGACAAAGGGAATCGCCTCCTCTCCCATTCCAAAGACTGCGCCTCCCAGGGAAAACAGCGTAATCAGAATCGGTATCAGGAGAATCTCCCGCCCCTTGGTGATGGCAATAACCCTCATAATTCCTGCATCCACTGCTCCGGTCCTCAGCACAATTCCGAATGCGCCGCCCACCACCAGAATAAAGGCGATAATTCCTACAGCAGTCCCGTTTTTGTCTCCTACCGTCATTCCCTCAAACACAAAGTTCAGAATTCCCTGGCCGCCGAAATCCTCGGTTCCCCAGAGCGGAGCTGCCTTAGTTACCTTATTTCCGTTTTCATCCAGCACATACTCAAAGCTGTCAGGATCGAGAACTGTCTTCGTCACTTCCTCCCCATTCTGGATGTACGTAATCTCTTTCTGCTGATACGTCCCCAGCGGGATGAACAGTGTCATAATAGCCGCCACACAGATAACCAGGAAAATGATTATATACGTGTGAGGCATCTGGAATGTTTTCTTCTGTTTCTCCATAATCATACTCTCCTTTTAGTATTCAAAGGTCCCCCTTTTCAGAACCCTTTTTTCGGAAACCATCAGCTCGCCTTTGGCGAGAACTGTGTGGATTTCCAATGTATCCGAATCAGACAGCACCAGATCGGCGTCTGCATTTTCGGCAATTCTGCCCTTGTGGGAAAATTTCAGAAGGGAGGCAGGATTTGAAGTCACTGTCCTCAGGGCATCCGTAAGAGAAACGCCGTCCGTCAGCACTGCGTCACGCATCTCTCTGTAGATTGACGAAACCTTTCCCACCCCCAGATGCAGGAATTTTCCCTGGCTGTCAAACACAGGCAGGCTTCCCTGGCCATCGGAGGAGAATGTCACATGCTCCGCGGGAACTCCCGCATCCAGCGCCATTTTAAGCCCTGTGCTGGCCTTTACCTCCTCGGGATCCAGGAAATCGGGATCCGAGCTGGTGGTCAGGTCAATGTATCCTCCCATATGTTTCGCATAGTCGATGCCATCCTCCATCAGAGAACGGCTTCTGTTGATATGCGTCGGAAGCATGTTGGACGGCGGAATCTGTGTTTCCTCCAGCACATAGCGCAGAAAGGAGAGCTGCTCCTTGCCGTCGCCCAGATGAATGTTGACAATTCCGGCCTTGCCGGACAGGATTCCCCCCACTCTGGTATCAGCCACGATTTTGGCAAATTCTTCTTTTGTCGGCTGGGAGGAACGGTGATCGGAGACGGCAATCTCCCCTGTTCCCACAACCTTGTCAATCAGAATCAGGTCATCCATCACGCTTCCCATGAGGGTACGGACAGGAACCTGGTAGGAGCCTGTATAAATATACGTGGTAATTCCCTCCTCCTCAAGACCTCTGGCCTTGGCAATCAGGTTTGTCATGGTTCTCGTGGTCCCGTCTGTTCCGAGGCATCCCACAATAGTGGTCACTCCCCCCTCCAGGGCATCTGTGAGCATCAGCTCCGGCGTTCTTGTATGGTAACCGCCCTCTCCGCCGCCCCCCAGGATATGCACATGGGCGTCAATCAGCCCGGGCATCAGAACTTTCCCCGTGCCGTCGATCACTGTGAGCCCATAGGCCTCCTCTTCCGGAAGGTTTTCCGCAATCCTTAAAATTTTTCCGCCTCCAATCAGAACGTCCCTGATTCCCATGTCTTCAGGGCCGTACAGATGGGCATTCTTTATCAAAATCATATTGGAGTTCCTTTCCCCTGTATCTGTTTTTATTTTCTTATTTCCTGTTTTCCCCCTAAAAAATGGTTCCGGCTGCTTCCCGCAGGTCCCCGGCTCCCTCCCCGGCTGCCTTTACAGCAACACGCACAGCCGCTTTCAGCGCTTTCACCATCTCTGCTCTTGGAAGAAACGGCTCTCCCTTCCCGGCCTCCGCCATGGTCTCGTCGTAGGGCACATGGATAAAGCAGCACCTCATATTCCGGTTCTCCTGCTCTGCCAGATAAAGCCCTGTATACATCACTGCATTGCACACAAATGTGCCTGCAGAGTAGGACACGCAGACAGGGATTCCCTCCTTCTCGATCTCCTTTGCGATCCGCTTTACAGGAAGGGTGGAAAAATAGGCATTCTGTCCGTCCCTCCTCACAGGAGTGTCAAATGGCTGCTCTCCGTCATTGTCCGGAATCCTGGCCTCCTCCAGATTGATACCTACGCGCTCTATGCTTATCTGTCTTTCTCCTCCGGCTAAACCCACAGAAATCAGGCAGTCAGGACATTCTCTGCGCACTGCCTCCTCGAGAGGAGACGTAAATCTTCCAAAGGAAACCGGAAGGCGCAGCTTAATAATCTCTGCCCCCTCTATCCTGTCCGGCAGAGCATTCACCGCCTCCCAGGATGGATTTAATTTGTGAAGGCCAAAGGGTTCAAAACCTGTCATCAGAATCTTCATGGCTTCACTTCCTTTCCCAAATATATACAAACATATAGATTCCTGTGTATTCTAGCACAGAACAGTTGAAAAGTCATTCCCTTTTTGCGAGTTTATGCATATCTGTTTAATAAATATTCCTGAAGTGGGGACAATCTTCCGAAAGACTGCAAGAAACCGGAACAAAGTCCCCGGATCTGCCTGTTTTACGGCTTTCTGCGATAGCTGCGTCTTCTCGATTTTTATTCTGCCTTGCCGCTTCCCCCACTGCTTCAGACGATAAACTATTTGACAATTTCCCTGTTCTCTCTTATAATGATATAAGTCTTTGCGGGTGTGGCGGAATTGGCAGACGCGCCAGATTTAGGTTCTGGTACGAGAGTGTGCAGGTTCAAGTCCTGTCACCCGCATTATCATAAGTAAGAATCCTGCCTCGCAGGATTCTCCGCCTGCGGCGGGCCGCAAAAGCGGCATTTTCCTTTCCGCCGCAGTGCGATCCCCGCGAAGCGTTTTCATATAACAGGGGACGAAGTTTCCTGTTATATAAAAAACTCCTGAAAGCCGGCAGCTATTCTGTCAGCTTTCAGGAGTTTCTTATTTTTCCCTATCTCTTATCAGTTATCAGGCTTCCGCCCAGACATCGGCATTCCTTTCGGCTTTCCTGTGCCTGACGCTATCCAACCTCTCTCTGTCTTACAATCTCATACGCCAGCACACCGGCCGCCACGGAGGCATTCAGAGAATCGATATCCCCCTTCATGGGAATGGACGCCACCATATCGCATTTTTCCTTCACGAGCCTGCTCACGCCCTCTCCCTCATTTCCAATCACCAGGCCGATGGGCCCTTTCAGGTTCAGGCGGTACATGCTCTCGCCTCCCATGTCGGCGCAGACAAACCAGAGTCCCCGTTCTTTAAGCTCCTCGATGGTGGCAGATAAATTCGTCACCTTGGCCACCGGAGTATAATTGAGCGCCCCTGCGGAGGTTTTGGCCACTGTGGCAGTAAGCCCTGCAGCTCTTCTTTTTGGAATAATCACGCCGTGAGCGCCGGCCAGGTTTGCCGTCCTGATGATCGCTCCCAGATTATGTGGATCTTCAATCCCGTCTAACAGGAACAGAAACGGGGGCTCGCCCTTTTCCTCGGCGGCCCGCAGCATATCCTCCACCTGGGCATATTTGTACGCGGCTGCGTAGGCGAGCACGCCCTGGTGCTTTCCGGTCTCTGAGAGCTGGTCAAGCCTCTCTTTTGACACATAATTGATAATCGTGTCCTGCTTTCTGGCCTCTCTGGTGATACTCTTCACCGGCCCGTCCTGACATCCGTCCAGGACAAAGAGTCTGTCAATGGTTTTTCCAGAGCGGAATGCCTCAAGCACGGCATTGCGCCCTTCAATGGTAAGTTCCTCGTATCTCATTCTCTAAAACGCACTCCTGTTTTTAATCCTTCCCTTTTTGCCTGCAGCAGTCTGCCCCTGCTGCCTGTGCCTGTCATCTTATTCTTCCTCATCCCGGAGCTTTCCCAGCTTCTCAAGACCCATGCCTAAGAGCTCTGCCATCCGCCCGAGGCGTCCGGTCAGATAGAGGTAACCCATCAGGGCCTCAAAGCCTGTGGCCATCCGGTAATCCTTCATGGTGGCATGTTTTGCCATGGTTACAGACTTGGCATTTCTTCCCCTGCGGTAGACAGACAGCTCCTCCGGCGTCAGCGCCTCCTCGATGAGCTTGAGAAACTCTGCCTGAGCGCCTGCCTTGACCAGGGAAGCCGTCTCCCTGTGCATCTTGTTTACCTGCCTGTTTCCCTCGTTTACCACAAGTGTCCGGATCGCAAGCTCATAGACTGCATCGCCCAGGTAGGCCAGCACAAGGGGAGAATAGGAGGCGGCATCCGCCTCCTTAAGCCTCAGCGCCTCCTTTAAACAGTCTAAACCCGTTTCCATTTAACGCCCTCTCTGGTATCCTCCAGCACAATTCCCATGTCAAGCAGCTTTCCGCGAATCTCGTCAGCCAGAGCGAAATTCTTTGCCTTTCTGGCCTGCTGGCGCTCCTCAATCATCGCCTCGATCTCGTCATCCAGTACCTCGGCCTTCTTCTCTGTGATAATTCCCAGCACCTCGCAGAGCCTCTCAATGCTTCCCTTTAACTCCTCAAGGTATGCCCTGCTGCTCTCCTCAGAGATTGTGGAGTTGCTCAGCTTAACCATCTCGAAAATAGCTGAGATAGCGTCGGCTGTGTTGAAATCGTCGTCCATGGCTGCCTCGAACTTCTTCACAAGCTCCGCTGCAGTCTCCAGATTTCTTCTCTCCTCCCCGCTCATCTCCTTTTCCGCCGCTTTCGCCAGCAGATCTCTCAGCCTCTCAACACCGGTCAGGATTCTCTCCAGGCCGTTTCTGGACGCCTCCATCAGCTCGGCGCTGAAATTCAGCGGGCTTCTGTAGTGGGCGCTCAGCATGAAGAAGCGCAGAACCTGTAAGTCGTACTGCTCGGAAATCTCTCGCACCGTGCGGAAATTTCCCAGGGACTTTGACATCTTCTTATTATCAATGTTCAGGAATGCATTGTGCATCCAGTATTTTGCGAAAGGTTTTCCATTGGCCGCCTCGCTCTGGGCAATCTCATTCTCGTGGTGTGGGAATACCAGATCCTCACCGCCGGCATGGATATCGATGGAATCCCCCAGATATTTTTTCGACATCACAGAGCACTCAATATGCCAGCCGGGACGTCCCTCGCACCAGGGAGACTCCCAGAACGGCTCTCCGTCCTTTTTCGGCTTCCAGAGAACGAAATCAGTGGGATCCTCCTTATCCTCCTCGCCGGTTACCTTAAGCTCTCTGAAACCAGACTGGAGATCCTCCAGATTCTTGTGTGACAGCTTTCCGTACTCCTTGAAGGACTTCGTGCGGAAATAAACGGTTCCGTCCTTTGCCACATAGGCATGGCCCTTGTCGATCAGCTCCTGTATCATCTCCTCCATGCCGCAGATCTCCTCGGTGGCCTTCGGGTGAACCGTAGCCGGCTTGACATTCATCATCTCCATATCCTTTTTGCACTCGGCAATGTAGCGCTCGGAAATGGTCCGGGCGTCCACGCCCTCCTCGATGGCTTTCCTGATGATCTTGTCATCCACGTCGGTAAAGTTGGATACATAATTTACATCGTAGCCCTTGTATTCAAAATAGCGCCTGACTGTGTCAAATACAATCATCGGCCTTGCATTTCCAATGTGGATAAAGTTGTATACGGTGGGACCGCACACATACATCTTTACCTTTCCTTCCTCTAACGGGACAAACTCCTCCTTCTGTCTGGACAGAGTATTAAAAATTTTCATGGCTTTTCTCCTTACTATTTAATCATGACGTGCCAATGTCTGCAGGTCAGGGGCTTCTGCCTTCCCTGTACTTTTCCTGGACTCCCGCCCCTTTTCCCGCAGCCCTCTTTTACTGAACGCAGCCCCTGCCGGGGCAGCAGCCGCCGCACCCGGGCGACGCCATCATTTCTTTATCATAGCAGTAATTTTCCACTTCCGTCAACAGGGTAATGGCCTGAGCCGAGATCCCCTCTCCGGTTCCTGTAAATCCCAGGCCCTCCTCCGTGGTAGCCTTCACACTCACCTGCCCAGGGCTGATTCCCAGGGCCTCTGCTATATTCTCGGCCATCTTCGGCCTGTATGAGAGCAGCTTAGGCCTCTGGGCAATCACAGTGGCGTCAATGTTTTCTATAATATAGCTGTGCTCTGACAGCAGCCTGCCCACATGCCTCAGAAGCTCTATACTGGATATACCTGCATAAGCCGGATCCGTATCCGGAAAATGCTGGCCGATATCTCCGAGAGCCGCAGCTCCTAAAAGCGCGTCCATCACCGCATGAACCAGCACATCTGCGTCTGAATGGCCCAAAAGGCCTTTCTCATAAGGAATCTTCACTCCTCCCAGAATCAAGTCTCTGCCCTCCACTAATCTGTGGACATCATAGCCCTGTCCGATCCTCATATTCATTTCCTCCAAGCTCTATCTGTCTGTGTCCGTCTTTTCGTTTATTTTAAATCTCTGTACAGCTTACACGATCATCCTGATTTTTCTCTCGATGCACCGGATTTCCAGATCATTCTGATACTGACAGCTTTCTCCGTCGGTGTGAACTGCCATGGGCTGCTCTGTGTGAATCAGCGCTTCCCTGCACTCGTAGGTGCGCACGCCCTTTTTCTTCCGAAAAATGGGCAGGCGGGTCCTCAGAAACAGCAAAAGCAGGCTGAACTTACCCGCCTGGCTGACTGCACACAGCGTCAGCTTTCCGTCCCCCGGCTCTGTCCTGGGCGCAAAATAAAAGCCGCCGCCCTCCGATGGATGAATTTGAGCAGAGATAAAATAGATATGGTTAAATTCCACTTTTCTCGTCCCATCGAGAAGCAGGTAGCCCTTTGACGGCCTTGCCTTTAATAACTGCCACAGCCCAGCTGTCAGATAACCTCTGTGGGGTAAGGGAAAATGCCTTCTCAAAAAACCTGATTTTTCATATAAAAGGCTGTGGCATATAGCCGCATCCAGGCCAATTCCCGCGCTCACCATGAAGCGTCTGTGCCGAAGCGTCTCCTCTCCGTAAGTCACAAGCCCATAATCCAGATATCTGTAATTTCTCGGATGCAGAATCCTCCTGAGGCTTCTCGCAGGGCTTTTCGGAAGCCTCAGGCTTCTGGCCAGGTCATTGCCCCGCCCCGCCGGAATATAGCCAAAGGTCAGCGCGCCTGCGAAATTAATCCCGTCCAGTACCTCTCCAAACGTCCCGTCGCCTCCGACAACCACGATCGTCAGCTCTTCCTTCCTGCCTCTCGTCAGGTCGTCAGCGATTTCCGACGCCTGACCGGGACGCTCTGTCAGAAACGCTCTGTACTCAGTCCCTTCACGCTTTAGCTGCTGTTCTATTTTTTTCCATATCTTCAAACCATACCCATGCCTGGATTGGGGATTTACGATAAAATAATACATGACAGCCTCCGTTTATCTCCTTGGTAGAAAGGCCCGTAAAGCTCTTTCTGATTATTATAGCATACTTCCCGGAAAATACTAAGAAAATTTCTATTAAAAAATCTAAAATAAAGTATTGACAATCCCTGGAAAGTATATTATACTGTCTAAGCAGTCGCGAGTGAGCGGCAAAGCGATGGGGTCTTAGCTCAGCTGGGAGAGCATCTGCCTTACAAGCAGAGGGTCATAGGTTCGAGCCCTATAGGCCCCATTGAAATTCTATAAATATGGCGGAATAGCTCAGTTGGCTAGAGCATACGGTTCATACCCGTAGTGTCGAGAGTTCGAATCTCCCTTCCGCTACTCTGTATTTAAGACTTCTGGTTACTCAGAAGTCTTTTTCATTTTTCAATATCTTTTTTCATTCCCTTTTTCTTCTGTCTTTTCCTTTCCTTCTGCCTTCCCTTTTCCTGTCCCTCTGCTCCTGCTCTCCTATGCCCGGTTCCGGCCTTTCTCTGTCTCTGAACCGATTTTCATACTCTCCGCATAGGATACCTGCCGCATATGATAATCGCCGTATATGCTCCTCTCCGCATCTGGCAAACTGGATGTTTCTCCCTGAATCGTCATGATTTTCCTGAATATAAAAATTTTATTGCCAAAATATGCAATTTTCTGTTGACAGACGCCAAAAAACGTGGTATCTTATTAGAGCATTAGGCAAACACGGCGGAATAGCTCAGTTGGCTAGAGCATACGGTTCATACCCGTAGTGTCGAGAGTTCGAATCTCCCTTCCGCTACTTCTATTTGAGGCTTCTGGTTTTCAGAAGCCTTTTACTTTTTCTGCTCCGATTTTCTCCTGCTGCCGGGGCAGGATCTCCTCCCACGAATGACTTTCAGCCGAAATTCCGGAACGTATTCTGGTATTTATTTTCTCAATTTCGAATAACTTCTAAAGAATCTTCAGGAATTCCAAAGCCCAACTTACGTTTTTATTAACCTTTTCAAAATCCCCTTGAAGCCCCTGGCGGAATGTGCTATAATCTCCAAAAGTTGTTACAAAATTGTTAATACGGCTGGAAGCCTGCAAAGAGATATCTGGCAGCTTCCGCTTTATTTCTCATTTTCTGCGTAGATGGAGCGTATAAAATGAATACATTAAAAAATTTGATCAAAAAGTATGGTCACGCATGGATACTGCTTTATTTCGCCATTTATCTTCCATGGTTTATCTATCTGGAAAAGCATGTGACGACCCGATATCACGTGATGCACAGCTCACTGGATGACCTGATACCCTTCAATGAATATTTTGTCATCCCCTACTTCTTCTGGTTCGCCTACATTGCCCTGGCAGTGGTGTGGTTTTTCTTTACTAACCGGGAGGACTATTACAGACTCTGCATCTTCCTCTTTACCGGAATGACTTTAAGCCTTCTGGTCTGTACTCTGTTTCCCAACGGAACCGATTTCAGGCCGGCTGTTGATCCCGACAAAAATATTTTTACAAGGCTTGTTTCCTATTTATATGCGGCGGACACCTGCACCAACGTGTTTCCCAGCATCCACGTTTACAATTCCCTGGCCGTACATATCGGCATTGTCAGAAGCGAACAGTTTAAAAACTGCCGCCTTATGCACTGGATATCGGGAATTATTATGGTTTCCATCTGTATGTCCACAGTATTCTTAAAACAGCATTCCGTCATCGATGTGGCGGGAGCCATGCTGCTGTGTGCTGCCGTGTATCCTCTTGTCTATGCACCGGGGGCTTCACGGGCCGGCGAAAAGGATCAGGAGAGCGTACTGATCCGGTAGCCGGATAGACGTTCCGAAAGAACATCTTAATCTTTTATGCAGAAAGCCGCCGCTTCCCTGCCGGAAGCGGCGGCTTTCTGACTTTCTCTCACATCTGTCCTATTCCCATATGCAGCACAGGCTAATTAAATCCATAAAATTTCTGGCTGATCTTATAGCAGGCGATGGAAACTTTTCTGCCGCCCTTTCCCGGAAGGTTGACGCCCTGGCCCAAAAATCCCCATCTCAGCCGAAGGAAAAGAGCGAAATTCTGTTTTTTCAGATACTGCCACAGCTCCTTTTTCTTCGCCAGATTTTCTTCTGTTTCCGAGCGGATAGCCAGAATGGATGACACGGTCATCATAATTTCCAGATAGCGGATCATATATCGGCGCAGCTTTTTATTGGAAATTTTCATCACATCGTAGTAGCCCAGCATCAGCTTTGTGACTCGGATCTGCTGGTCAATGCGCCCGATCATCACCGCTTCATTGACCGACTGATCCTCTCTCCCTATATAGTAGCGGTAAAAGTTCACATCCAGGTAATACATGGACTTCACATGCGGCAGCGGCTGATACACAAAGATGTTGTCCACATAGAAGGTATGCTTTGGCAGCTCCAGGCCGCATTCCCGAAGGAGCTCTGTCCTGTATACTACAGAGTGCATCAGAATATACTGTCCCAGCATAAACATGCGCACTCCTCTCCAGTCGATCAGCTCGCCTTTTGGGATGGCCGTCCTGTAATTCATGACCTTTTTGCGCTTTGCTCCCTGCTTTTCATAGACAAAGTTGGTGAGGAGCATATCCAGCCTCTGGTTTTCGTGAGCAAAGCGGCGAAGAGTATCCAGCACTTCTCTGTAGGCCTCCCCGTTCACCCAGTCATCGCTGTCCACCACCTTGAAAAAAATGCCTGCAGCATTGCGAAGCCCGGCATTTACCGCCTCTCCATGGCCGCCATTTTCCTGATGGATGGCCCGGCAGATGCCTGGATACTCCCGCTCATACCGGTCGGCAATCTCCGCCGTGTTGTCCTTCTCAGAGCCGTCATCTACTATGAGAATCTCCACTTCGTCCCCGCCGGGAAGCAGGGACCTGATGCATCTGTCCATATAGGCGGCAGAATTATAGCACGGTATCGCAATCGTCAGAAGTTTCAAAGGTTTATCCTCCTTTTTTATGCATTCTCCATTTCACGGGCTACTGAATCCTCGCAGTCCCGCATAGCCAGAATCGTGCGCTCAAACAGTATATCCAAATCCCAGCCAAGCTGTTC
Organism: Clostridium sp. AM29-11AC; assembly: GCF_003480545.1. Taxonomy (NCBI): domain Bacteria; kingdom Bacillati; phylum Bacillota; class Clostridia; order Eubacteriales; family Clostridiaceae; genus Clostridium; species Clostridium sp. AM29-11AC. The sequence goes on along the minus strand of NZ_QUJI01000002.1, from coordinate 50,659 downwards.
CGCTCCCTCCCGTATAATATCCCTGGAACAGCCTGCGGCAAATCGTTTATCCTTAAATTTCTTCTTCAGGCTGGAAGTTTCCATGTCCTTGGCACTTTTGGAAGGTCTCATCTTTGCCGCCGCCCAGATAAGGCCTGTCAGCTCATCAGCAGCAAAGAGCACTTTCTCCATCTCATGCTCCGGCTTAGTATCCACCCGGTGCCCATATCCGTGGGAGACTACCCCGTGGATCAGCTCCTCTGATGCTCCGGCCTCCCTCAAAAGCTCCGGCGCCTTGATGCAGTGCTCCTCTGGATACTCCTCAAAGTCAATATCATGGAGAAGGCCCACAAGCCCCCAGAATTCCTCGTCTGCACCGTAGCCAAGCTCTCTGGCGTACCAGCGCATCACTCCCTCAACTGTCAGTCCGTGCAGAACATGAAACGGCTCTTTGTTATGTTTTTTCAAAAATTCCAGCGCCTGCTCCCTGCTTAATCCTGCGTCCATTTTCATCTTCCTCCCTGTCCTTCGCCCGTTTTCCGGCCTTCATTCGGCGGCCGGTTTTTCCGTATGCGGCCGCCCTGCATACAGCTATCTTTAGTTATATCAAAATATTCCCTTAAAATAAAGCTGTTTTGCATATTTTAAATCAAAAGAAAGAAATTCGTAACAGTTTGCAGCCAGGATCAGAAAGAAAAAATCTGTCTGACGCATTGTCTCAGACAGTAGAGATAGCTGATGCGCTCCACATTGTCCCTGGTACAGATGGGATAGCTTTTTAAAAGCTCCCCTTCTATATAGTAATCCGCGCTTCCAACCGGAGTCCCGGCCGCCACAGGCGCCTCAAGCTCTGAAGGGTACCGGTAGCGGATGTCAGCCTCCTCCCCCTCGCGCATCAGCACCCGGAGCGTCTGCTCCTCCTTCGGCACTGCCAGAACCAGACCTGTCTTTTCTGCAACGCCGTCTTTTACAGCCGCGTCCGGAAACGTTTTCCCTGACTCAAAGACTTCTCTCCATCCGTACTCCCTGAGCGCGTAGGAAGAGAGCGTTTTCATATCCGACCACTTGTAAGTTTTGTGGGGCGGCCATCCGCAGCCCAGAAGGGAAACCACAAAAGTTCTGCCTTCGTCCTGCACGGCTCCCACATAGCAGTAGCCCGCCGCCCCTGTAAAGCCTGTTTTTCCCGTCAGGGCCTCCGGCATCATGGTCAGAAAGGCATTGTGGTTTGCGCAGTAGAAAGAGCGCTTTCCCTCCCTGTCCGCAAAGGAGTGAGATGCCGTTCTAGTCAGCTCAATAAATTCTTCCCGCTTCGGGGACTGAGTGATGCAGTAACTCATGATGCGGGCCAGGTCCTCCGCTGTAGTTGAGTGAGGCGTCTGCTGGGGGCCGCCTGCCCCGTCCAGCCCGTTTGGAGTGACAAACCAGGTGTCAGTACACCCGATGTCCCTGGCCTTCTGGTTCATAAGGACGGCAAACTCCTCCACTGAGCCGGCGATATGCTCTGCCACCGCAACTGCCGTGTCATTGTGCGATTCCAGCATCAGGGAGTACAGCAGATCCTTCAGATAATACTGCTCCCCCTCGCGAATATTCAGCTGCACATCGGGCATGGAAGCTGCATAGGAGGAGACAGTCACCAGATCCTCCGGGCTCCCCTCCTCCAGGGCCAGTATACAGGTCATAATCTTCGTTGTGCTGGCCATGGGCCGCTTCGTTTTTCCATCCTTCTCATACAAAATACGCCCCGTACCGGCGTCCATCAGGACAGCCGACTGGGCGTACAGCTTAAAATCCTCTTCGGGCTTAGCCTGGGCAGGCAAAGTCTCGTCCAATATTCCTGAAAGGCTCTGGCTGGCTGGTTCCGCAGAAAATGACGCCCTCTCTGAGGACACTGTCTCCGGGGAAGCCAGAGCAGAGCCGCCGGCCGTCTCTGACTTTCCGTCCTGGCCTGCCGGAAGCAATGTTACCGAAACAGCTAGGAAAATCCCGCCAAGCATACCGAGGAAACCCTGTTCTGCCTTCCGGCCGAAGGCTTTCACCCTGACTTTTCCTTGCCTTCCTCCTGCATTACTTTCCTTTTCTTTCCGTCCTTTGAGCACTTTCCTCTGCTCTTCCCTATTTTTTTTCTCTGGTTTTGTTCCGCCCTTCCTCAGGCGCCCCCTTTCCCCTTCTCTGCGTCTCACCTGGGCTGCCCCCTGCTTCCATTTTACCAAACTATATGCTGTCTGGTGTTTCAATATTCTGACGGGCCGGGGGAAGAAACCGGCTTCCCCGGCCTTTCAATTTCAGCTGCGCTCTTATCCTGAGCAGGAGTGCCAGGCAGCCTAAAATCTTCCGGGAAAGAGCATGACCGGAAGCTCTGCAAAGAGATGGGGGGCTGCCGCCAGGAGGAGAAGAACCAGCACAGAAGACAGAAAATACGGAAGTGTTCCCCTGAAGCCCTCCTCCATGGACAGGCCTCCGATTCCCGACGCTATCAGAAGACAGGGGCCATAGGGGGGAGTCACAAGGCCCAGGGACAGCGTGATGACAACCGCAAGCCCCAGAGCCAAAACCGGTATTCCCAGAGCAGCGGATGCAGGCTGCAGAATGGGAACCAGCAGGATCATGGCAGGGGAGGCATCCACAAACATTCCCACTATCAGCAGCAGAATTTCCACTGCCAGAAGGAAGAAGAACGCTCCTCCCTCCATCCCTGAAAACACTTCCAGCACCTGCCCGTCCAGATTGTAGTATGCCACCAGCTTTCCGAGGGAGCCGGCGGTGGCGAAGGCGAACAGAGGAAGCGCCGCTGCCTTCATGGTATCTACAAAAATTCCCGGCAGCCTTGAAGGCTTTATCTCCCCGTAAAAGAAAATCCCTGTCACCAGGCTGTAAAGACAGGCAAACATAGCGGCCTCCGTAACCGTAAACCAGCCTGAAACAATTCCTCCTATCAGGATGACGGGAGTTAAAAGAGCCGGAAGCGATTCCATAACCAGATGCTTTACCGTCTCCCCCTCCGCCCTCTCACCGGAGGGAAACTGTTTTTTTCTGTTCAGAATCCATACAGCAGCCATCATAAAGAGGCCAAACAGGATTCCCGGCAGCAGGCCGCAGAGAAAGAGCTCTGCTGTGTCCACATGCACCAGTGTGGAAAAGACCACCATCGATACACTGGGCGGAATCACAGAGCCGATTGTCGAGGAGGCGGCTGTGACGCCCACCGCCGTTTTTCTGTCGTATCCCTGACGTATCATGGAGGGAATCATGTTCTTTCCCACGCTGACTGTGTCCTCCTGGGAGGATCCCGTCACTCCGGCAAAGATCATGGAGACCAGAATATTTACATAGGCGAGTCCTCCCCTCCTGTGACCCAGAAGGGCTGTTCCCACATCAATCAGACGATCTGTCGCCTTCCCCTCATTCATCAGGTTGGCAGCCAGAATAAAGAGCGGCACGGCTAACAGCAGAGGATCGCAGAGGCTTTCAATCATACCCGCAAAAATCTCTGCACCTGGAATATCGGTCAGCAAAATGGCTCCTGCAATGGACACCGCGCCCACAGCGAAGGATACCGGAACGCCTAAAACCAGAAGGATGACCAGGCTTATCCCTATTATCAGCATTTTTCTCCTTCCTCCTTTACCGGTTCTTCTGAATCTGCATCCCTTTTTTCTGCCCAATCCTCCCACAGATGAAACAGCAGATACAGGACAGATGTCATTCCGCAAAACGGCAGGCAGAGCCATAAAAAGCCGCGGCTCAGCCCGTACGTCTCCCCGCCTGCCAGAAGTCTTCCCGCAAGACGGCAGCCGTAATAGACAGCCATCAGGGAAAACGCCAGCTTTACCAGACTGTCAAACAGCACAATCAGCTGCTTGGCTCTTCTGTTTTTAATCCCCTCTGCCAGAGCTTCAAATGCAAAATGGCGTTTTTCATACACCAGAGCTCCGGATTCAAGAAAGATCCCCCACACAAATACATACATGGCCATCTCACCCGCCCAGGCCGGTTCATGTTCTCCAATATACTTTGTCCCAAGCCTGAGGGCGAGAAGCGCGAGGGCTGCCGCCAGGCAGATTCCCCCGGCCGCTGCCTGGAAATCTGCTATTTTCTTCACCCTCTGTTTAAGCCGCTGTTTCGCATCCCTTTCCATACCCTTCTTCCCTCTCCATTCTCTGTCGCTTTTTCTTTATGATCCGTTTCTTTTTTCGATTATCCCATGGAAGCTTTGGCTTGTCAATTCCCGTTTGTCCATGGTACAATCATTCCCATGAAACAGACATTTACCTACCATATTACAAGACAGGACGCCGGAAAAAGCGTGGAGCATTATCTGCGCTGCCGCGGCTTCTCCCGCCGCCTCCTTATCCGTCTCAGGAAAACAGAAAACGGGCTGTGCCTGGGAGCAGACGGCGAGCTTCCTGTCTATACCACGAAACTTCTGACCGAGGGAGATCTGCTGACGGTCCGCCTGCCTGATGACGCCCCCTCTGAACACATCGTACCCGTCCGCCAGAACTTTGACATTATCTATGAGGACAGGGATCTGATGGTCATCGACAAGCCTGCCGGAATGCCGGTCCATCCTTCCCAGGGAAACTTTTACAACACGCTGGCAAACGGGATTGCCTGGTACTTCAGCGAGAGAGGAGAACCGTTTACCTTCCGGGCTGTCAACCGGCTGGACCGGGACACAACCGGGCTTCTGATCATCGCCAAACATGGACTGTGCGCCGCTCTCCTATCCGAAATGGTCGCCAGAAAAGAGGTCAGACGGCAGTATCTGGCCATCGCTTCGGGAAAAACTGACGAAGAGGGAACCATCTGCGCTCCCATCGCCAGAACCGACGGCTCCACAATCGAAAGATGCGTTGACGAAACGAGAGGAGAATACGCCTGCACCCATTACAGAAGACTGGTCTACTCTTCAGAAAATGACTGCTCCCTTCTCCTTCTGACTCTGGATACCGGCCGCACTCACCAGATTCGGGTGCATATGAAGCACATCGGGCATCCCCTCCTTGGTGATTTCCTCTACAATCCCGACTACCGCCTGTTCAGGCGCCAGTCACTCCACTCCTTCCTCCTGTCCTTTACCCACCCTCTGACAGGAGAAAGCCTGAATTTTTCTGCTCCCCTTCCGCCGGATTTTTGCTCTGCCCTGGGCGGCAAAGTTTCCATCTGCGAAAACCTGGCAGCGTTTCCTGCAGAATAAAAATGAGAGCCACGGGCCCGCCCACTCCGGCATGTCCATGGCTCTCTTATTTTTCTTCTTTCGCGTCCTGTCTATTCTATGGTTATTTTATGGCCTCTTCATATTCCTTCTGACAAGTTCGGCGTATTTCCTTCTGAGGGCATCTTTCTTGTGCTTCAGCTGTCCGCAAAGCTCTCCTCCGATTGACAGGTTTGCGCCAAAAGGATCTACGACAAAGCCCATCATCTCCGGATTCCAGCCCACGACAGAACAGAGATCGTCGAAGGTCAGAACTGCTGTCTCTCCCTTGTATTCCTTATTCCAGCGCAGAAGCTGATCCGGGGAGGTGAAAGCCGGAAAATACTTCTGTCCCTTGGCATTGGAGAAAGCAGTAAAGCGCATCTTTCTTCCCTGACCGGAACCGACTCTTCTGGATTCATCCTCTGTCAGCTCTGCAGTAACTGCCGGAACCAGGAACTTTCCTGTCATGACAACTTCCTCCATCACCGCGTTCAGATTTTCACGGGAAGGATTCTTTTCCCACTTCTCAAGAGCCCCAATGAGCTTCTCATTCACGCGCTTTTTCTCCGGCTCCTTCTTTGCCGCCTTCTTGGCCGTGCTCTTCTCAGCCGGTTTTTCCGCTGTCTTCTTAGCTGTGGTTTTCTTTTCAGCCGTCTTTCTTGTGGCTGTCTTTTTCTCGGCCGTCTTCTTTTCAGAAGTCTTTTTTGCCGCTGTCTTTTTCGCAGCTGTCTTCTCCGCAGCCTCTGTGTTCTCTGCGCCGCCGTTTGTCTTATTTATATCGCTCAAACTATTTCCTCCTTAACTGGTAAAGCTCTCTCCAAGGCTTCAGATAAGCCATTACGTATCAGTTTAATATGTATTATCCCAAAAGTCAAATATTTTATTGCATTTTTACAGTATTTGCAAGGCTTTTGCCCGCCTTACGCCTCTGTCTGCTTCCATGGTTTTTATTCCTCATACCCCTGGATGCGGAGCCCTTTGGGATAATGATTTTTCAGAATTCCGCCTGACAGCTTGGCCCAGCCGATGCTGTAGCCGCTTTTTCCGTTTCCCGTGCTCATGAGAATCCACCCCTTCTTTCTCTCCGGAGGAATTCTGACAGCCCCGGCCTCCTTTTCTGAAATTGCAGAAAGGGAAAGGGCCTCCCCTCTCAGGTAGGCTCCCATGGCGGGGCTTTCGGGGAAAAGGCGGCAGAAACCTGCTGCGTCCTCCTCCCTCATCCACAGAGCAAGGGCATGAGAGGGTTCAAAACGGTTCTTTTTTAAGGTTCCCAGATGGAGGCCCGGCCTCAGCACCCGAAGCCCGTCAAAGGAAGGAAGCTCCGGCGGCAGAAGATAAAGCTGATCCCCAAAGAGCATAAATTCCCTTCTCCTTTCGGAGCTCAGGAGCTCTCCCTGCCCCGTATTTCCGGCAGAAAGATTTTCCCTCAGAAAGTCCTCCCAGTCCTTAAAAAGTCTTTTGTCCTTTACATACACGGGAAATCTTCTCTTTCTTTCCCTCTCATCCCGTCCCTCTTTTTCCAGAATCGCAATGAAATGTCCCTCTCCCCCTGTCCGGTGAGGCCAGATTCGGACAGCGCAGGAGAGCTCTTCCCGGCCCTCCAGGGTCCACCCGGGTACTCCGTCTGACATTCCCGGATACTTTTTCACCTTTTTTATTTTAAACTCCGGATGGGCTTTTAAAAATGCCTCCACCGCCTGCTCGTCCTCCTCAGGAGAAAAGGTGCAGGTGGAGTAAGCCATAGTTCCCCCCGGCTTCAGCATTGCCGACGCGTTTTCCAGAATCTCTGCCTGGCGCTGGGCGCACAGCCTTACCTTGTCGGGACTCCACTCAGCCCTGGCTCCCTCGTCCTTTCGGAACATTCCTTCTCCGGAGCACGGGGCGTCCACCACAATCTTGTCAAAATACTCGGGAAAGGCAGCGGACAGTCTCGCAGAATCCTCGTTGAATACAGCCCCATTGGCTATCCCCATGCGCTCTGCGTTCTGGGAGAGAATCCTGGCCCTGGCCGGGTGAATCTCATTGCTCAGAAGAAAACCTTTTCCCTGGAGTCTCGATGCAATATGGCTTGTCTTTCCCCCCGGCGCTGCGCACAGATCGAGCACCCGATCTCCCGGCTTCGGATCCAGCAGAGAAACCACCGCCATGGCGCTTGGCTCCTGAATGTAGTACACCCCTGCCTCATGGTAGGGATGGCGGCCTGGCCTGTCCTTTGCTCCGTAATAGTATCCTTCCTCCGCCCAGGGAATCGGTTTCAGAGAAAATTCTGTTTCTTCCCTGAACCTCTCTCTGTCTGTTTTCAGAAGGTTCAGCCTCAGGCCCTGCTCTCTCTCCCTGTCGTAGCTTTCCAGAAACGCCTCATATTCCTCTCCCAGAAGGTTTTTCATTTTTTTTCTAAATACCTGCGGAAGCTCCATCTTCGTTCCTCTCTTTTCCTGTTTTGTTTTGTCTGTTTCTTTTCCGGCATCTTTTTTATTTCCATACTGCAGACTGAGCTTTTCCTGCCGCTGTCCAACTCAAAGTTTCTGTAAATCTAAAAAGCGGGAGTCCTGTGCTGTTTTTTGGAATTTCAGCGGATTTCATGCAAAAATACCTGGCAGTTCCAGTATGGACAAACTGATACCCGGGAAATACTAATCGCTGTCAGGAGGGCTATATATGGCATTTGATTTTATCGGATATTTTGCTGTCCCCTTTCTCACCGTTGCTCTGAGCCGGGAAACAGCCCTGTTTTCCACTAATTTTTCTTCCATCCGCACCGCAAACCACAGGCAGGGAGAATTTCTCGTCTGGAGCTTTTTTCTCCTCATCTACCTGCTCTTCTGCTTCCTGCCATTTTTTTACAGAAGAAGCCTTCCGCGCCGCAGAAAATGGGACGGTATGCTGCTTCTTTTCCTGGGCTGCGGCCTCCTTCTCCTGACGTCGGTATTTACCCCCTACCTGCCGAGAGAAGAACCTTTTCTCTCCCAGATTCACGTATACGCTTCCGTCTGGTCAGCTGTCAGTTTCTTTTTCTTTCTTGTACTGGCCGTCCTTCCAGTTTATTTCCACCGCCAAAAGGAGGGACGGGTGCTGTTCTGCCTTCTTACAGCAGCTGCCGCCTTCTGCGCTTCCTCCTACCTGATTACAGGGATTGTAAACAGCGCCATGGAAATTGTGTACACTCTGACCTGCTGTACCGTGGCCAACAGGCTCCACCTGTTTTTCTCCGCTCCTTCACCCAAACGGCTCTGAACAGGAATGTCCTGCCCCTCATAAGTGCGATCCCCGCGGAGCGTTTTTATATAACAGGGGACGAAGTTTCCTGTTATATAAAGAAAGCGGCGCCCTCACGGCCTGCTCAGCCATCAGAAAGCGCCACTTCTGAATGTTGTCTCTTCTGTACCCCTGAGAACGCAGGATGCACATTTCTGCCTCAAACTTGCTTTTCAGAGGGACTTATAACTGAATCCTGTACGCTTCAGAGCCTATGCCGTTTACTGCGTAGTATGCGGCATTCTCCTCCGGCTTTACATAGATATCGATCGTCTCAATTTCTTCCTCTTTGTGTCCTGCTGCCACAAATGCCTTCTTGGCCTCTGCAGCGAGAGCATCGGTGGAGATTTCCTTGCCAAGATACTGAACAAATACGCGGGACTTAGCCTCCTTCTTCGGCTCAGCCTTCTTTGCCGCTTCCTTCTTTGGAGCTGCTGTCTTTCTGGCTGCCGTCTTCTTCGCCGGAGCCTTAGCCTCCGCCTGAGATCCTGCTGCCTCTGCCTTCACTTCCACCTCAGCTGCAGGCTCCATTGCCTTCACTTCCTTCGCGGCTGTAGTCTTTGCTGCAGTTTTCTTTCTAGGTGCTGCCATTTTTCCTATCCTCCTATAACAACTTCCTGATTATTCTGCCTTATGAAAATCCTATGATGCCTTAATTGAAAGGAATTATAAGCCTATTTTTCCGTTTTGTCAACTAAACGCGAAAATTGCCTCACTCTTTCCTCTGTATTTTCAATCATTCAGTCGCACAAAATACAGCTTCTCCAAAACTGCCGGAAGCCAAGGAAAAGGACAGCACCTTCCCCTTCACTCTTAGTTGTTTGTACCCCATCTGAAATCAGGAATGACATCGCTCCACTTGGAAATTCCGATAACAGACTTCAGGTATTCCGTCTCCTCTACCGCCTTATTTGTATCAATTACCCTGAAGATCGGGTAAATCCTCTTCCTGTCAAAGCCCGCAATCACCTGGGAACTGGGATTTACCGTCCACAGGCCGAAAGCCATGCTCTGCTGCGCTTCATAGGGATTATCCACCTGGCGGCTCAGGATAAAGGAATCGATGTACGGATTGCTGTCAACAAGGAAGTAGGCATAGGCAAAGGCCGCAGCCTGCTCCTTCTCCACATTTCCTCTGGAAGGACTCTGGGAAGTGAATCCCTGCTCTGACAGGATAATGTGGCGCACCTGTCCCTGACTGTTTAAAAGCTCCGGGCGGGTAAAGTAATCTGTCAGCACATGCAGGTTTTTAAAGTTGACTACCGGCGAATCCACACTGTCTGTCACCCTTGCATCCTCCAGCCAGAATTCCGGTTCCTGAAGGTTCAGCGGGTATGGGTGGTAAGCCAGATTCCAGTCAATCTGTCCGCCCTTCTTGATCTGATTGTTAAAGCAGTCGATGAGATCCCTGGCTCCGTAGCTGGTATCGCCGTTTGGCTGAACCCAGTTGTAATCCGTGGAAAAATAAACTCTGGCGTTTGCATTCTCGCTTCGGATGGAGGTATACATGACACGGAACATCCTCTCGTAGATCTCCACATACTGTTCCAGAGGCATGGGGCCTGTGTAATTCCAGATCGCCTGGTTGTTAATCTCATTTCCGATAATCCAGTTTGACACCTGGCCGTAGTTCGGATTGCTTCCATTGTACCGCTCAGCAAAGAAGGCCATTACGGCACGGCAGGTCTCAAATCCCTCCAGCGTGGCAGTGTTGAACATATAGTACTGGGAAGTTCCTGTCTCCTTCACTCCCGGATAGAGAAGCTCGGGATTCGCTGTGTTCCATCCGTTTAAGATAATGCCTGTAATGATGATTCCCTTATTGGAAAACATCCTGATTGTCTTATCGTACTCCTCCACACGGCTCTTGTTAAAATGATATGTCTTTCCATTGTAAGTATATGTCATGGACCCGTTGGGATCCAGAAATTCCCGGACTGATATATTGACAGCCGTGTGCTTCACTCCCAGAGACATGGCGTCATCCAGCATGGAAAGCTCGATATTAAGCCCCTTCTTCGTCTGTGCCTCGGGAAACGGCTCCTGATAGTCGGCCGTCACTTCCGGGTTTGTCACATAGGCCTCGTTGCTGACCGCCTCATAGACTCCTCCCTTATTCACCGCAACCACATATCTTGCAAACAGCGGATCTTCATCCTGAATTTTGTCGAAGGGAAGGGTGAAGGTAAAGCTGTCTGTCTTTCCAGACGAAGCCACATAATCTGTCCTTCCCCCTATGGAGCCTTCATAGGGCATCAGGTCGAACAGATAATAGTTTCCATCGTCCGTCACCCCGTCTTCCGTGTGCTGGGCCGTTCCTGTAATCCGGATCTCGCCTCCATTCACCGTGCAGGATGAAATATTGGCTGTATCTGAAGCAAAAGCCGTCCCCGCAAAGGCGAGGGCCATGGCCCCTGCAGAAAGAATTGTCTTTAACCATCTCAATTTTCTCATATCTTCCTCCTGTCTTTACGCTGTCATTCCTTCAGGTCTTATAAAACTGAGCTTATCATTCTCTGTGTCTGTCTCTCAGATATTCCCCCATTTTCCATTTGATCCCTATTATAACACAGAGTTTTGCTATTTCCAGCTAACAATATTTACAATTCTCTTACAATTCAATGGACTGCAGGCCGCAAAAAAAGAAAAACGGCACCCTGCCGGTGAACTGCCGCAGAGAGGGCAGATCACTGGCAGGCGTGCCGTCACACTTTACTGAAACACCACTCCATACACGCTGATCAGACCTGAGATGGTAACAATTCCCACTAATACCGGAGTCAGGAAACGGATGCACAGAATCCACAGCCGTTTCAGTCTGAACACGTTTCCTCCTTTCTCCATTTCCTCCACCAGATACTCAGGCTTCCATTTCCATCCGATGTAATAGCACATGGTAATTCCGCCGCACGGCAGCAGAATATTGTCAGTAAGCATTCCCACAAAGTCAAAGACGCTGTAATTGGCAATCGTCAAATCCCCCAGCACTCCGTAGGACAGGGCACTCGGAATACCTGTCAGAAACACCAGGGTTCCCAGAATGAGCGTAGCCTTTTTCCGCTCCCATCCCAGGGTATCAATGGCAAAAGAAATCACCACCTCCAGAAGAGCGATGGCGCTTGTCACTGCCGCGAAAAAGACCAGGATAAAAAAGGCCAGCGCAAACACCGCGCCTCCGGCAATGCTTGAGAATACCTTTGGAAGTGTTCCAAAAATAAGTCCCGGTCCCTGTCCCGGCTCCAGTCCAAAGGAAAATACAGCCGGAAAGATGGCAAGCCCCGCCAGAACTGCTACTGCCGTGTCAAGCCCCGCCACGCTGGCGCAGCTTTTGGGGATACTCTCCTGATCACTGAGGTAGCTTCCATATGTAATTGTGATCCCCATGCAGAGGCTCAGGGAGTAGAACACCTGCCCCACAGCAGCGCTGACAGAGGTGATGCTGAAGGAGGAACCTGCCGGGGAAAAGATAAATTTAAGCCCTTCCCCCGCGTTTGGAAGCGTCACACTTCTGGCAATGATGATGAGCAGCAGTACAAAGAGCATGGGCATCATAAATTTCGAAGCCTTCTCAATTCCTCTGATTCCGAAAAAACAGATCGCCGTTGTGGCCACCATGAAGATCAGATGCCAGACTACCGGCTCCGTACCGTTCGCAATAAAGCCATTGAAATCAGCCGGAGCATGGAGCGTAGTGGCATAGCTTACAATATACTTTAAAATCCATCCTCCGATGACACTGTAGTAGGAAAGAATAATAAAGGCGGCCAGTATGCCGAACACTCCCACAATTCTGGCGTGGGGATGAATGTCTGCGTAGGCCTGCACCGGATCATGACGCGTCTTTCTGCCCAGGGACATCTCTGTAATCATGACAGGCACTCCCAGCACACACACAAAGATAAGATAGGCAATCAGGAAGGGAAAACCGCCGTTTCTGCCCATCAGATAGGGAAACTTCCAGAGGTTCCCAAGCCCGACTGCCGCTCCCGCCGTGGCCATGATAAATCCCAGCTTGCTGGCCCACTGATTATAAGCTTTCATACCTTTTCCCCCTATTTTCTCTTTTTGATAAAAATGAATATAAGTCCGCTGATTCCCATCAGAATCGGATAATAGCAGTACGGGATAATATCAAACGGAGTAAGACCTGTCAGGCTGGCTGCAGCGAGAAGCTGGGCACCATAGGGAATCAGTCCCTGTCCCATGGAGCTGAACATATCAAGCAGGGAGGCCGAACGCCTGGGTGTCACTCCAAAGTCATCGCTTATTTCCTTGGCAATGGGGCCTGCCATGACAATCGCCACCGTATTGTTGGCCGTGCACATATCGACCAGAAGAGACAGGGCCGCAATTCCCAGCTCTCCGCCCTTTTCATCGCTGATCCGCTTCCTGATAAAAGAAAGTACGAAATCAATTCCCCCGTACTCCCTGACCAGAGCTACAATGCAGGCCACCACGAGGGAAATCACTGTAATATCATACATGCCTGTGACTCCCTCGCCTACAAAGGTGAACATCTCGGCAATTCCAAAAGCCCCTGCAGCCACTCCCACTATCAGAGAAAGCACCGTTCCCACTAAAAGGATAATAAAAACATTGACTCCCGCCAGGGCTCCGATCAGCACCACGAGATAAGGAAGCACCTTAAAAATATTGTAGGGCAGAGGCTCATCCATCTGGAAATCGGCATCCTGGGCAATAACGAGAAAAATAATCACCGTCAGAATTGCCGCCGGGAGGACAATCAGAAAATTCTCCCTGAATTTGTCCTTCATCTCACATCCCTGCGTCTTCACTGCCGCAATCGTCGTGTCGGAGATCATGGACAGATTGTCTCCAAACATGGCTCCGCCCACCACTGCCCCTGCGCAGACAGCCATGGAAAAGCCTGTTTTTTCGCTGATCTCCACCGCGATGGGGGCAAGAGTTGTGATCGTGCCCACCGAGGTACCCATGGAAATGGAAATAAAGCATCCGATGACAAACAGTCCGGCCACCGCCACATTGGACGGCAGAATGGACAGTCCTAAGTTTACCGTGCTTTCTGCACCTCCGGCAGCCTTGACAGCGCCTGAGAAAGCTCCCGCTGCCAGGAAAATCAGGCACATGGTGATAATATTTTCCTCTCCTACGCCCTTCGCGGCCAGCTTCATCTTGTCAGCAAACGACAGACTGCGGTTCTGGATAAATGCCACGAACAGAGCAATAAGAAAGGCTACGATAGCCGGCATACTGTAGAAATCCCCTGTCAGCAGGCCGGAACCTAGAAAAATCAGCAGAAATACAAGAATGGGAAGCAGCGCAGAGGCTCTTCCGTTTTTCTGCTCTTCCATAATTAAATTCCCCCTATCTTTCAGGCAGATGAAGGGTGTGGATGCCATCCGGCGAGCATCCTCACCGCCTGGCATCCACACCCTTCATCTGCCTGGCATTTAGTTACAACCGATTATAGCCCATTTTTTCACCTCTTTCAAGGGAAACCGTCGTTTTTTGCGCTTTATGTGAGAAAGCCTTTTCAAAATCTGTGAAAAGCTGACAGGCACAGGCCATATAATAGAGTATAAAATCTAAGAGAGGTATGCCATATGGAAACTTATAATTACGAACAATCCGCTGTTTCCTTCCCACAGACGGTACAGGAAACGGCCTGTGCTCCCCAGCAGGCAGCAGGACAGAATCCGGCTGCTTCAGGATCTCAGATGAGCCAGGCCTCCCAGAACATCCGAACGCCGCAGCTTGGCCGTACATCAGGGGAGGCCGGCAGTGACGGCCAGTCTGCCTTCGTCATGTCAGCACCGGAAAACATGGTTCAGGAGGTGCAGGCGGCTCCGTCTTCTGCCCAGGCCCCCTCCTTCTCGGAGCCTGCCAGCCCAGGCTTTGGTCCCATCGGTCCGGTTACTCCATCGCTTCCCTCCAATTCAGGAAACAACTGTGTTTCCTGCGGTCCCGGACAGGGAACTATCCCGGGGCTTCTGGGAACAATCCTCTGGTCCTGGGGCGCTTTTCCGCCTACCGCCACGCCGTCCTCTGTCTCCCATGTCCGCTTTTACAACGCAGCCTCCATCCGGGAACCTCTTGACATTTACCTGAACGGACGGCTGGTTGTCTCCGATCTGGACTACATGAATTACACCAGATACCTCCACATCCTGCCCGGCAATTATCTCCTGACTGTATACAGAAGGACAAATCCGGGAGGCGCTCCGATTATCAACAACCGGGTTCAGTTCCAGAGCGGAAGCTACTACATGCTGACTATCCTGGGCGGCCCGTCTGATTACTCTGTACAGCTTGTTTCATCATAAACAGACAGCGGGGGAAGAGTCCTATCTCTTCCCCCGCTGTCTCTGCTATTTATTCTTTTCATCCCTCGCAGGATGGCACATGCCGGAACAGCTGCACCCTCCGCAGTTTCCGCCGCAGAGCGATTTTCCGTTCTTCTTATCTCTTACAATACTTCTGACAGCCAGGAATACAATTCCTGCCACAATAAGCCCCACCACCAGTGTGGAAAGTCCAGATACGAAAATTTCCATATACCATCACCCTTTCTGGATAAAATAATCATTTAGCTGCTCTTTTTTATTATATACTGCTATCAGTTCTTTGCAAGCCTTACATCTGCTTTTAATCCTGCGCTCTCGCTGTATGGGCGGACCATCATATAAATCAGGAAGGCAAGAACCACAAGCGCCGCAGCTGTTCCGATTCCAAAGGAGCCGGTGCCTGTGATCAGGCTGCCGAACTGATATACGCAGAGGGCTACGCAGTAGGCGAAACCGCACTGGTATCCGATGGCAAACCAGGTCCACTTTGCATTGTTCATCTCTCTCTTGATGGCGCCGATAGCAGCAAAGCATGGAGCGCACAGAAGGTTGAACACCAGGAAGGAGTAGCCGGATGCCGCCGTAAAGCTGCCGGAAAGAGTTCCCCAAATCTCAGCACCGTCCTCGGCCACCTCAGCAAATCCATACAGGATGCCAAAGGTTCCAACCACATTCTCCTTTGCCACAAGCCCGGTGATCGTGGCAACGGCTGCCTGCCAGTCTCCCCATCCCAGCGGGGCGAAGATCCATGCAATCGCATGACCAATATTTGCGAGGATGCCCTGACTTAAATCCTCCACAGCCCCGAAGTGTCCGTCTATAAATCCGTAGCCGGATGCAAACCAGACGAAGATTGTGGAGACAAGGATCACCGTACCGGCCTTTTTAATGAAAGAGGAGCCTCTCTCCCACATGCTTCGGAGTACGCTTCCGACTGTAGGAAGATGGTAGGCTGGAAGTTCCATAACGAACGGAGCCGGATCTCCCGCGAACATCTTTGTCTTCTTTAAAATGATTCCGGAGACAACGATTGCCAAAATCCCCACAAAGTAGGCGCTCGGGGCAACCCAGGATGCGCCTCCGAAAATAGCGCCGGCGAACAGAGCGATAATCGGCAGCTTGGCGCCGCATGGAATGAAAGTTGTAGTCATAACTGTCATTCTTCTGTCATGCTCGCTCTCAATGGTACGGGATGCCATTACGCCCGGCACTCCGCAGCCTGTTCCGATCAGCATCGGGATAAAGGACTTTCCGGAAAGGCCAAATCTGCGGAAGATTCTGTCCATGATGAAAGCAATCCTCGCCATGTAGCCGCAGCCCTCCAGGAAGGCAAGAAAAATGAACAGCACCAGCATCTGGGGCACGAAGCCGAGAACAGCACCCACGCCGGCCACAATGCCGTTTAAGATCAGATCCTGCAGCCATGCCGCACAGCCTACTGCCTCCAGAACACCGCCGATAGCGGTCGGGATAGACGGAACAGTTGCCCCGAAGAAGCTGAAGCTCTCTCCGAACAGTCCGTCATTCACGAAATCTGTGGCCATAGTGCCGATGGTAGTCACTGACACATAGTAGACAATATACATCACAGCCGCAAAGATCGGAAGAGCCAGAATACGGTTTGTCACAATCCGGTCAATCTTGTCGGAAACCGTAAGGGAATGTTTCCTGTTCTTATGGCAGCATTTTCCGATGATGGAGGTAATGTATGTATATCGTTCGTTGGTTATGATGCTCTCCGCATCATCATCCATGGCGTTTTCCACCTTCTTGATTATATCCTCCACATCAGGCACCTTCGTCATTCGGGCAAGGATCTTTTCATCCCGCTCGAACAGCTTGATGGAATAGAATCTCCTCTGAGCCTCAGGAATATCGCTTCCCAGCAGGGCTTCAATGTCCCTGAGGGCAGCCTCTACCTCTTCCCCATAGCGGTGAATCGGTGCAGTTCCATGACCGTCCTTCGCGAGAGCCACAGCCTTTTCAGCCGCATCCGTGATTCCGTTGCCCTTAAGAGCGGAAATTTCAACTACGTCGCAGCCAAACTCCTTTGCGAGGGCTTCCGTGTTGATCCGATCCCCGTTTTTCTTCACAACATCCATCATATTGACAGCCATGATAACCGGAATTCCCAGCTCCATCAGCTGTGTGGACAGATAGAGGTTTCTCTCCAGGTTTGTTCCGTCCACAATATTGATGATGGCATCCGGCCTTTCTGCCAGCAGATAGTTTCTGGCCACGACCTCTTCCAGCGTATATGGCGACAGAGAGTAGATACCCGGAAGGTCTGTAATAATAACATCCTTCTGTCCCTTCAGCCTTCCTTCCTTTTTTTCCACCGTAACTCCAGGCCAGTTTCCCACAAACTGGTTGGAGCCGGTCAAAGCATTAAACAGTGTTGTCTTGCCGCAGTTTGGGTTTCCGGCAAGTGCAATTTTTACTGACATAGTTCCTTTCCTCCCATTCTGTCTCTGCACCTTCCGGCGCAGGCCCCTTTACCGTCACAGGCTGTTCCTGCCTGCTCCTACTGGACTTCAATCATCTCAGCGTCAGCTTTGCGGACAGACAGCTCATATCCCCGTACTGTAAGCTCAACCGGATCGCCCAGGGGAGCTACTTTCCTGATATACAGCTCTGTCCCCTTTGTAATTCCCATGTCCATGATACGGCGCTTGACAGCTCCTTCCCCGCTCAGCTTAACGACTGAAACGGTCTGCCCTACCTTTACATCCTTCAGTGTCATAGTTTTCTCCTTAAACTAAAATTTTGTTGGCCATCTCGCTGCTGATGGCCACTCTCGATTCCCTGATATTGACAATCACATTTCCCGCATTCTGCGAGATGACCGTTACCGCTCCTCCGGGGACAAAGCCCAGGGTTTCCAGAAATCTCCGGACTTCCTCTTTTCCTCCCACGCGTTTGATGGAGTTTATCTCTCCAGGCACAGCCATTGTTAAAGGCATCATAAATCACCCCTTCAGCACTTGCAGTTAACTTTAGCTAATTTAAGTTAGTGTCTCCTAACGTCTTATAGGTTAGCACCTTCTAACTCATTTGTCAACTGTTTTTTCAGAAGTTCCGAATTTCCCGGGCAGGCTGGATTTCATCGGAATTTCTCCGGCCCAGGCTTTTACTGTTTGAATTAGCGCACAAATTATGGTATCCTATAAGGAACTGAAGGTCTGCGCCGTCGTTTTCCTGTCACACGCCGAAGCGCAGAGCAGCAAAAGATATAAAACGGTTAAAGGAGCGGTTACATTGAAAATTCAACAGTCAGCGGAAGACTATCTGGAGACAATCCTTGTGCTCGGCTTAAGAAAGCCTCAGATTCGTTCCATCGACATCGCCAATGAGCTGGGTTATTCCAAGCCAAGCGTCAGCGTCGCCATGAAGAATCTGCGGGA
This sequence comes from Clostridium sp. AM29-11AC, assembly GCF_003480545.1. Classification (NCBI taxonomy): domain Bacteria; kingdom Bacillati; phylum Bacillota; class Clostridia; order Eubacteriales; family Clostridiaceae; genus Clostridium; species Clostridium sp. AM29-11AC. The sequence goes on along the minus strand of NZ_QUJI01000002.1, from coordinate 32,495 downwards.
AAACGGCTACATTTCCATGGACAGGGAAGGCTATATCACGCTGGAGGAATCGGGACGAAAAATTGCGGAAACCATCTACGAGCGGCACACACTTCTCACAAAGCTTCTGACCTTCCTCGGCGTTTCCCCAGAAACAGCTGCAGAGGATGCCTGCCGGATGGAACACGTGATAAGCCCGGAAAGCTTCGAGGCGATCAAAACCTTTGCCAGAAATGAGCTGGCACACCACCACCCTGGGCAGAGTGCAGATTCAGACGGGGTACAGGCCCAGCCTGTTCAGGCAGCGGAAGACAGCCTGAAATAGCAGCCTAATATAAGGCAGCCTGAAATAAAAAGACATATCTGAGATGACTGACATGCGTATAAGGGGAGAGCTTAGCCCTCCCCTTACAGAGATGTAAGAGATTCTTGTATGAGATATTTGGAATGTATCATGCAGTTTGTCACTATACACATCTTTCCTGGAGAATTTCTGAAAGCGCATTCTGACTGCTCGTATGACAGCGGACGATCTCTGTCTTTTTTCCTCTCGTGCCGTCCACAGCTGCCCGGATCATCTTATGAGACACGGTGTTTGTAAACAGGACCAAGAGGTCAGGAGTTCCTATCTGTTTATTAAAATCAGCAGTCATCTGTGTAAAAACCTTTGCCTTGCATCTGAAATTCTTGCAAATCTGTTTATACTGACAGACCATTCTGTCATGTCCCCCTACAATCACAACGCTCATAAACGCCTCCTTTTCTGATTCCAATAGCTGCAGCTGCCGGTTCGCCGCAGTCTTTTTTTCGTTCCGGGCAAAGAGCTGCTGCCTGAAGCTGCTCTTGCCCGGAGTTTATTTGCCCTGTGTCTGAGCGAGCCTTAAATGGCTGCCAGCCGTTTTCCAAGTTCCTTTAATGCAGCCTCTGCGTCTGCATCCGGAGCGCCGTTGCAGATCGCGTCCTCACCTCCGATAACAGATGCACCTGCCTGTTTCATTCTGTCCGTCCAGTCGCGCATCCACTGTCCGTCTCCCCATCCGTAGGAGCCGAAAAGGCCCAGTGTTTTTCCGGAAACGGAGCCCTCTATCTCCTCAACGAACGGCTCCATCGTGCTCTCCTCTAAAACCTCATCTCCCATGGACGGGCAGCCCATGGCGATTGCTCTGTATTTTTCCACATCTGCCACAGATGCCTCTTCTGCCGGAAGGATGACAGCCTCCCTGCCTGCTTCTTTTATTCCCTCGGCAACCATTTCTGCCATTGCAGCCGTATTTCCTGTGCCGCTCCAGTAAACAATTAAAACCTGTTCCATGATAAATTCCTCCTGTAAATACTTGATTTATTTGACAACCGGCCGTATATCCGCCGGATGTTTTTCATATTCAGGCCGCAGCTGTCTGACCGCCAAGAACAGAGGAGAGCTGCCAGAACATGTACCCTCTCTCCACCTCTTCCATCACCTTCTTCTGAACGGCTCTGTAGGCGGCGAACAGCTTCTTTGTCTCCTCCGGGTTTCCGTAAACCTTCCAGTATCCTGAAAACAGGAAATCTTTTCCCCTGTGCTCGATAAAACCTTCCACATCACAGAGCGGATATTCCAGGATCAGGCCGATTTCATGGGGAAATTCCTCTTCCCCTCCTGCATAGGCTCCATACCTTTCTGCCAGACGTTCCAGTACCTGCTCAAGCTCAAAGGAAGCGTATCCGTACCTCTCAAAAAATCCTCTCACTGCCGGATCTGAGAGAATGCGCTCCGCCCGCCCTCTCCTGTACAGTAGATACACCTTTCTTTTTCCGTCCTGGCAGAGCTTTCTGTGCTCTATTCCCGTTCCCGCAAGGACTGCATCCAAATCCTGTCCCGTCCCCTCTGACATGATAAAAATATTGGAGGCCTTCATTCCTGCCAGCACCTGCGCGCAGTGGAGCGCGGCCTGTCTGCGGATTCGCCTGTGCCTGTTTTCACTCTCAAAGTCCCCTGCTTCTTTCACCTGGACATCCTGCTGATTCATCCGGCTTTAACCTCCTTTTTTCGCCCTGTCTGAAAGGCCGTTTTTGAAGTTAGTATATGCTAACTTTTCATGTCAGTTAGTATATACTAACTTTCTGTTTTTGTAAAGCACTTTTTAAAAAAAAGCTGCACCCAGAATGGTTCACTCTGGATACAGCTCATTTTTTCCTGTCTCTCTCTTATTTCAAATCAGGGTACAGCCTATGACTTTCCGGCCCCCTCCAGCACCTGGAGCATCTGTCCCTTTAAAGTCTGTCCGTAAATGCGGTTGATGGCGCTCTCCGCTTTCTTTCTCAGCCGCTCCTGCTCCTCAGGGCTTGCCCCGGTCATCTGGTCAATATACTTCTGCGCTTCATCTGCCAGGGCGTGATCCTTTCTGTAATCCCCCACCGTATAGCCCGGAGACAGCACATAGGCGTCATCGTATCCTTCCAGGTAGGTACCCCTGCCCTCCTTGTGGATATTCTCCTTCTCCGCCTCCGGCGCAGAGAAGGATGCTTCCGGCAGTCCGGCTGTCAGCCCTTCCATCGCCTGCTTCCAGATAGCCGCCGGATAAGTAGAACCGTAAAGGGAGGAAAGGGTCCTTGGAGTATCGTAGCCCACCCACACTGTTACGGTATAGTAGGGTGTCACTCCGCAGAACCATCCGTCCTTGCTGTTGTTGGTAGTTCCCGTCTTTCCCGCGGCCTCAATACTGCTGTTCCATCCCATGCCGCGGGCCGTTCCTCTTGTGATTACGCCCTTCATCATATCGACCATAACGGCAGCCGTCTGTCTGGAGTACACCTCCTTTGGCTCCCTCTCCGTGTAAATATCATCCCCTTCCAGATTCTCCATCCGCAGAATGCAGTCCGGCTCTCTGTATACTCCCCCGTTTTCCAGAGCACAGAAAGCGCCTGCCATCTCCTCTGCTGTCACCCCGTAGGTAAAGCCTCCCAGAGAGGCCGCCATATTGTAGTCATCCGGCACAATATTGTCAAACCTCATCTTCGTCAGATAGGAGAGCCCTTCCTCGGGAGTCACCTCATTAAACAGCCACCAGGCAGCTCCATTTCTGCTCCTCTCCACCGCCTGCCGCATGGTAATCCAGTTTCCGGGAAGGGAGAACACATCGGCTCCCGGTTTTTTTGCCGCATCCACACTGATGTCCTTCACCCGGGAGAAGGAGGCATAGCCATCCTCAAGAGCCGGAGCATAGACAATCAGAGGTTTAATGCTGCTGCCCGGCTGCCTGAAACTCTGAAATGCCCGGTTCAGCGTGTAGGTATCCGTTTCCTGGCTCCTTCCGCCCACGATGGCCTCCACCTTTCCGGTATCATTATTGACAGCTACCGCAGCTCCCTGAAGGGCATAGATTCCGTTTTCCGCTGTCTCTGCGTCGAAGGACAGCCCCTGATCCACCGCCGACTGCAGAATTGACTGTTTGGCAGGGTCCAGAGAGGTATAAATCCTGTATCCTCCTGTGTACAGTTCATCCTTTGCCCTGTCATAGCTTTCCTCATAAGCCTCCTGGTAAGCCCGGTAATCATCATAGTTTGTAAAGCCGTATTCAAACGTGAAACCGTCCTCCCTCATCAGCCAGCGCACCGCACAGTCAATGGCATAGGTGGTTTCATAATTCTTCATCTCATAGGAGGTTCTGGAAACTGAAATCTCCTCGCTGACCGCCGCATCGTGCTCCTCCTGTGTGATATACCCCATCTCCAGCATGTCGCCAAGAATCTTATCCCTTCTTTTCAGGGCGTTTTCCGGGTGGCGGTATGGGTTATAATAGGACGGGGAGTTGGGTATTGCGCACAGATAAGCCGTCTGGCTCAGGCTCAGCTCATCGGCATCTTTTCCAAAATAGCCTCTGGCAGCCGCCTGAAGCCCATAATATGTATTGGCAAAGTTAATGTCATTAATATAAAATTCCATGATCTGCTCTTTCGTGTACTTCTCTGTCAGATCCATGGCAATGATTATTTCCTTTACCTTTCGCCTGATGGAAACATCCCTTGTGAGATACTGGTTTCTGGCAAGCTGTTGGGTGATAGTGCTGGCCCCGTGGACCTCCTCCCCTCCTGTCAGTATGAAGTGAATCCCCACACGGGCGATTCCCTTGAAGTCCACGCCGCAGTTTTCCCAGAAAGTGCGGTCCTCCACCGCCACGAAGGCATTTACTGCAGCTTTTGGTATCTCCTCGTAGGACAGATACTGGGAATCCACATCTTGGGCCAGCTTCGCCATAACCTCTCCGGCTGAGTCGTAAACATAGGATGCCTGGCTGGGAAGGAAATCGCTCTCCGTACTGTTCTCTACCAGGCCTGCCACCTCGTCCCTGCAGACAGTGTAAAACTTCCAGGCAAAAATCCCGCCTCCTGCGAGGGCGATGAAAAGCAGGAGAAAGAAGACTGAAAGAAAGCGCCGCAGCAGGCGGTGTTTTTTTCTTTTTCTGCCCTGTCTGCCTTTCCCTGTCTTCTTTTCCGGCCTCATGGGAGCCGGTTTTTCCATGTCCGGACTGCCTGTTCCCGGACCTTTCTCCCCCTGCCCTCCGGCACTGGTTTTTTCTTCCTCTGTACCTTCCTCTTCCTGTTTTCTTAAATCCGGCTTTTCAGGCTGCAGGCTCTCTTCCTTCTCTTGTCCGTCCTGCTCTTCCCCAAGAATCCTGCGCATGCTGTCGCACAGCTCTCTCTGTACTGCCTCTTCCTCCTGAAGCTCCCTTATGATCTCCTCCTGCCTGCCTGTTTCCGGCTTTTTCTGCGCGTTTACCGGTTCTGACGCTCCGGAAGCGTTTTCACCTCTGCTGTTTTTTTCTACTCTCTCTCTATCCATACCGCTCCTTTTTCTGCCTGTACCGGTTTTACTCCGTGCATCATTTCTGGTCCCTTTTTGCTGTTCTCTCTTCCGGCATTGCTCCGCCGAAAACTTTTTGTCTATTTTACCGCTTTTTCTTCTATAATACAACCTTATGTATGACAGATTCTAACCTTTACTCCCGGTTCTCTTTTTCTGAACCGCTCTGCCCTCTGCGGAATAAGATAGAGTAATGGTACAAATTCTGGTGGTGCTTATGAGCGCTTCTGTTTATGATATACTGCTGCTTGTCACAGCCCTCTCTGTGGACGCTTTTGCCGCCTGCTTCATCTACGGGGCAGACAGGGTAAAGATCCCTCTGCTGTCTGCCTGTATTATCACAGGGGTGTCCTCTGCTGTCCTGCTGGCTTTTCTGCTCCTGGGAGGGCTGATGCAGCAGCTTCTGCCGGAAGGCTTCTCCGCCTTTCTCAGCTTCCTGCTGCTCTTTCTCCTGGGCCTTCTCAAGCTCTTCGACAGCTCTGTAAAAGCCCTGATCCGAAGGCTGCGCCTGTGCTCCCGTCACCTCTCCCTCTCCTTTTCCGGCCTGCATTTCATTATGACGGTGTATGCAGATCCGGAAAAAGCCAATGCCGAGGATGTATCTGTCCTCTCACCGGCTGAGGCATTTTCCCTCGGGATCGCCCTCTCCCTGGACAGCGCTGCCGCAGGCTTCGGGGCAGGAATGCTGGATTTCTCTCTTATCCCGGCGTTGTTTCTGTCTCTCTTAGCGGGAGCTGCTGCAGTTGCCGGCGGAAGTCTCCTCGGAAACCTGGCGGCAGAAAAGCTGAATTTTGACCTCTCGTGGATTGGAGGGCTTCTCCTGATTCTGCTGGCCTTTTCCAGGCTGTAAGCTCTGAAAAGTTTTTCCCCTGTACGGTTATCTGTCCTTTCCGGCTGTGACCATGGCCAGTATCTCATGGGCAATGAGAGGGGCAGACGCCAGAGACAGCAGAAATCCCCATTCTGAAATGGACAGAATACTGGTTCCAAACATCTCAGAAAGAAACGGCAGCTCTGTCACAGCCGCCTGCAGCAGCAGTCCGGCTCCGAACGCAAGCAGCATCAGGCGGTTGGAAAAAAGCCTGCTGCCAAAAACTGATGCATTTACATCCCTCATGCCGACAGCGTGGAACAGCTGTGAAAGCCCTAGCACGGTAAAGGCATAAGTCTGGGAGTGCAGAAGAATCTCCGGGTTTTGAAGCATCTGTCTGACAGCATCCACAGACAGCTCCTTTCCTGCGGCTGCCGCCATCTCCAGCGGAAGCCGGAAAAATGCAAGCAGGCTGATTCCTGCAATCAGCAGTCCATAAAACAGCGTGTAAAACCATCCTCCCCCGGAAAACAGGCTTTCTCCTGCCTTTCTCGGCGGACGCCGCATCAGTCTCCGGTTATCATTCTGATCCACTCCCAGCGCCAGAGCCGGAAGAGAATCTGTGATCAGATTAATCCACAGGATATGACTGGGCTTCAGCGGGGAGGCTACCCCTGCCGCTATGGCGGCAAACATGGTAGCTATCTCCCCAAAATTCGACGACAGAAGGAAAATCACGGATTTTTTAATATTTTCATAGATCCCTCTCCCCTCCTCAATCGCCTTCTCAATAGTCGAGAAATTGTCATCTGTCAGAATCATATCAGCTGCCTGCTTGGCTACATCTGTGCCGGAGCGTCCCATGGCTATTCCAATATCTGCGTTTTTCAGGGAGGGGGCGTCATTGACTCCGTCCCCTGTCATAGCCGTAATCATTCCGGCGGACCGGAATGCGTTCACAATCCTGACCTTGTGCTCCGGTGATACTCTGGCAAACACCGACAGGGTCCCTATCTTTTTTCGGAGAGTTTCATCATCCGTCCTGTCTAACTCTTCCCCCGTCATGCACTCCTCTCCGGATTCTGCAATTCCCAGCTGCCTTGCGATGGCGCCTGCCGTCTTTACATGATCTCCTGTAATCATCACCGTGCGGACGGAGGCCTCTTTAAACAGCTCCACCGCTTCTCTGGCCTCATCTCTGGGAGGATCCATCATACCGGCCATTCCAATAAAGGTGAGCCCTCTCTCTGCAGGCTTAGAGACTCCCTCCCGCATAGCAGCCGCCAAAACCCGCAGAGCCTTCCCGGACATGGTCTCCGCCGCCTGTCTGACCCGCTTCTGATCAGCAGGCGTCATGGGAACTGCTTCTCCATTTTTCCATATCTTTGTGCAGTGCAGGATCACTTCGTCCGGCGCTCCCTTTGTGTAAGAAACATACCCTCCTTTTTCCCTGTGAAGGGTAGTCATCATCCTCCGATCCGAATCAAAGGGGATCTCCCCGCACCGTTTCTTTCTGGCATTTGCACTCTCCCTGCTGACACCGGCCAGAAGAGCGAACTCCTGAAGAGCCAGCTCCGTGGGATCACCCGTCCGGCTCTCCAGCACTGCATCGCTGCACAGGGCAAAGCACTCTGCCAGCCGCTCAGACGGAAGGCAGGGCTTACTGTCCGTCCCATTTTCTCCTACCTCACAGACCCTTCCGTTTTCATACCACTCTGTCACCGTCATCTGATTCTTAGTCAGCGTTCCTGTTTTATCCGTACACACCACACTGACAGCCCCCAGTGTCTCCACAGACGGCAGCTTTCTCACAATGGTCCCCGCCTTTGCCATCCTGGTAACGCTCAAGGCCAGCACAATGGTAACCACGGCGGGAAGTCCCTCCGGTACGGCCGCCACTGCCAGGGAAATTGCGGTAATCAGCATTTCCATCACATCGCGCTTCTGAACCACTGCCAGGACGAACAGAACTGCGCACAGAGCTACGGCAGTGAGGCTCAGTATTTTTCCCAGTTCTCCCAGACGCTTCTGAAGCGGTGTCTCCTCCTCCGGAGCCTCATGGATCATGGCGGCAATTCTTCCAATTTCCGTTCCCATTCCCGTGGCCGTCACAATTCCCCTGCCGCGGCCGGAGGTGACATAGGAGGTCATAAATGCCATGTTTTTTCTGTCGCCGGCAGCCACCTTTCCCTCAGCGATGAATCCGGCCTCTTTTGTTACCGGCTCAGACTCCCCTGTGAGGGCCGACTCCTCTATCTTGAGTCCGGCCGACTGGATCAGGCGTATATCCGCCGGCACCTGACAGCCTGTATCTAGGACCACCAGATCCCCCGGCACCAGCTCCTGGGCGTCGATTTCCTGCTCCACCCCCTCCCGGATGACAACTGCCTCAAGTCTGGTCATATTTCTGAGGGCTTCCAGCGCCTTCTGCGCCTTCCCCTCCTGAACTACTCCCACAGCCGCATTCAGTACCACCACCGTAAGAATGATCACCGCATCGCTGTACTCTCCGAGAAGCACTGAAATCCCTGCCGCTGCAAACAGCACAAAAATCAGGGAATCGCAGAGTTGTCCCACAAACCTCTGAAGCAGGGTTCTGTGTTTTTTCTCCTCCAGCACATTTCTTCCATAGTGGCGCTGGCGTTCCTCCACATCGCCTAATTTAAGCCCCTCTTTCCCATCCGCATTCAGCTTCTGAAGCGTTTCCTCTATGGTCTTTTTCTCATACATGGCGTCCCCTCCTTCTGACACAGGCCTTATGAACACACCGAACCGTCTGTCCCTCTCCCCTGAACAGCTCCCGCCGGACAAGGCTTTGGCCTTTTCACACCATATGAATGAGATAAAGAAAATAGAACTCAGGTCAAATCATTCCCTTTTTTTCTCACAGCCCCCCTCTTATTGCCTGGTGTACATGCTCCACGAAAATCTGCTGGATATCACCGTACTCTCCCATCCCCCGAAGTACACATTCCACTCTGCATCCACTTTTCTCAAAAGCTCTTTTCCAGGAATCCTCCCCGCCGGCCATGTCGTTGTTGGCATGGTCTCCTGCCACAATCATGAGCGGCAGAAGAATCACCCGCTCATAATCCTGCCTCTGAACCTTTGCCATAACATCCTCCAGCGAGGGCCTCGCCTCCACTGTCCCGATGAAGAAATTCTCCATGCCCAGCTTTTTGAAACAGGATTCCATCCTGCCATACACCTGGTTTGCCTCATGCTCCGTGCCGTGTCCCATGCAGACAATGGCTGTCCGGCCGTCCTGAAATTCCCCGGTCACCCGGGCCAGGGCCTCTGCGGTCTTCTCGTAGTCGCTGATACTGTTTAAAAGAGGGCTTCCGCAGTATATTGCGTCAAACTGAGCCTCGTGCGCTCTCACGGCTGCCATCATCTTGTCATACTCCAGCCCGTTCATCACATGAGTGGGCTGGACGGCCGCCACCCGGTATCCGTCCCTTAACAGGCGTTTCAGAGCTTCCTCTACATTGTCTGTCTGATCCTCCCCTTTTTCTCTCAGATGATTGATAATCATCTGGCTTGTAAAGGCGCGGCGGATCTCCCACCCCGGAAAAGCCCGTCCCACTGCCCTCTCCACGGCTCCGATCGCATCTCTTCTCTGTCCCTCATAGCTTGTGCCAAAGCTGACTACAAGGATGGCCTTTTTCCCGTCATCCTCCAAAACCCTGTCTCTTTTTATCCTCTCAACTGTCATCTGTCCGCTCTCTCCCTTTCTGGCTGCCTGCATTTCCATCCCTCTCTGAAACAGAATGCCCCGGCTTCTCACTCTTATTTTCTGCCTCGCGCGTCCATGCGCTTAGGCGCTGAGCTGTTATTTTATCATGTTTATATCTGTCTGTCAAAACAGCCTGACCTGCCGTCCGTCCTGTTCTCAGCCGCCTTTCTTCTGTAAATTTCTGCCTGCCAGGGTATTTTTTTGTCCGCAAGTCTGACAGAATTTTATACAGCAAAAGCCCCCGCCTGCTGCCTGGACGGCAGCCGCGGGGGCTCATTACGGTTTTCTATTTTCAATTTTAAAAAGAATCCTGCTTCGCAGGATTCTCCGCCTGCGGCGGGTCGTGAAGGCGGCATTTTCCTTTCCGCCGGGTGAGCCAGTCTTTCGGTCACCCGGCGCCTGCCCTGAAACAGATGGATGCTCTGCATCTGTCTGTTATAATCAGATTCTGCAGCTTTGCCGCTTATTCGGCTGCTGCCTCCGTCTCTGCGGCGGCTGCTGCCTCGCCGTCTGCCGGAGCCTCTGTTCCGTCACCGATATAGCCGTACATGAAGTACCAGTAGCCGTATGGAGAATGCCAGGTTCCCTGAAGCTCTGGCTTCTGTAACCAGAAGTCATTCTGGTAGGCAATCGGTATCATAGCCATATCATTTAACAGCATCTGCTCTGCCTCATGCAGAAGTGCGTAGTGCTCTGTCTTGTCGGCCGTTGTGCGTGCCTGATCAATGAGGGCATCGTACTCAGGATTGCTGTACTTGCCGTCATTATTGCCGTTCTCTGTCTCAAACAGATTCAGCATGTTGGACGGATCATCGTAATCGTATACCCAGCCGTTGCGGGCAATATCATAGTCGCCGTTGCGGCGGGTTGGTGTGAAGGATGCCCACTCAACAATCTTGATATCCATGTTGATTCCGAGCTCGCCCCATGCGCTCTGGAGATACTCTGCCAGCGGTTTATGATAGCCGGCATCGTTCGTCATATACTCGATAGCCGGGAATCCCTCTCCGTTCGGGTAGCCTGCCTCAGCCATCAGCTCTTTAGCCTTCGCAAGGTCTCCCTCAAAGTCGTCTGTGTGGAAGAACTCACCGTACTGCTCGAGGGTCACATCTGCAAAAGAGGAGCCTGGCTCTACATCGGAAACGCCCGGGCCCACAAAATTCTTAGCTGCGGAATAGGTTCCCTGCATGATGGTATCTGCAATGTAGGCTCTGTCAAGAGCAAGGCTTAATGCCTGGCGTACTCTCACATCCTGTAAATACTCTCTGTTTAAGTTCAGGCTGATATAGTAGGTTCCAAGGATCGGATCTACGTTGAACTCAGGATTGTCGCGAAGATTCGGAACCTCCTCTGTCGGAACATCCTTAATCATCATAACCTCGCCGGAATTATAGGCGCTGTATGCTGCGTTTACATCCTCCATCAGAACAAACTTGATCGTGTCTGCTGTAACTGCATCTGCATTCCAGTAGTTCTCATTTTTCTCCATCAGGATATGGGAGCCTGGAACCCACTCTTTGATCTTCATCGGACCGTTGCAGACATAAGTGGACGGATCGACTGCCCATGCCTCGCCGTTTGCATCGATGGTTGCCTGCTGAACAGGGCTCATGGTTGCAAATGCACAAATCTTGTCAAAGTATACGCACGGATAGGAGAGCTCTACCACAAAGGTCTGATCATCCGGTGCGGAAACGCCCAGAGCATCCACATTTCCGTTTGACGCCTCATCATAGCCCTTGACCATGCACAGCAGATCATAGCCATAAGGAGCAGCTGTCAGCGGATCTGCCACTCTCTTGAAGGTATATACGAAATCATTTGCTGTCAGCGGAGTGCCGTCGCTCCATTTTAAACCGTCGCGCAGATGGAAGGTATATGTAAGACCGTCATCGGAAACCTCCCAGGTTTCAGCCATTCCGCCGATGATATTGTTGTCTTTGTCAAAGTTGAGGAGCGGCTCAAATAAATGGATGATCATATTTGCGCCGTCAATAGCGCTGTTTAACGCCGGATCGATGGTCTCCGGATCTGGCCCTATCTCCACTACCAGATTGTTGCCGCCAGACGCCGTATCCACTGCCTGGGCATCGCCGCCTCCGGATGCCGCTGTCGTCTCGGTACCGCCGCCACCGCCGCAGCCGGACAGCACTGTCGTGGAAAGCATCGCTGCCGCTACAAGAAGTGCAAATTTCTTTTTCATAATATTCCTCCTTTAAAGGTTTCTATGAGAAACGCTGTCAGAGCGTGCCTCAGACATTTTTCAGCCAGATGCTCCCCTAGTGCATCATCTGCCCTTTAAACACTTTTCTTTGATAAAGCACGAAACGGAAAAGTTACATCTATAATACCACAGAAAAAAAAATATGCAAGCTATTTTTTTTAATATACCCGTTTATGCCGCAAAAATGATGGAAAAAAGTCAGAAAATATCCAAAATTGCTGAATTGTAAGTCTTTTATTCCCTGTGGTTATTTCTCCCATAATCTGACGTTTTAGATTGACGCTGCACTGCCGACTGCGGCAGTTTTCGTATTCAGAATCGAAAAAAGGCCCCGGAGAAGCTCTCCGAAGCCTTTTCTTTTCTGCTTTTTGCAGGAATGCGCTCTTATCTTTACTCAGCCTGGGCTGTGCTCTCTGCGGCAGCCTCAGCAGCCTCTGTACTCACCTTGGCCTCTGCATCATCGTCGGCCTCTGGCGCATCACCAATATAGCCGTACATGAAATACCAGTATCCGTACGGAGAGTGCCAGATTCCCTGAAGATCAGAGCTCTGCAGCCAGAAGTCATTATTGTAAGCCACAGGAATCATAGCCATGTCGTTTAACAGCATCTGCTCTGCCTCATGGAGAAGGGCATAGTGTTCCGTCTTATCCACAGTTGTACGGGCCTGCTCGATCAGGGCATCGTACTCAGGATTATTGTATTTTCCGTCATTATTTCCGTTTGTGGACTCAAACAGATTCAGCATATTGGACGGATCGTCGTAGTCGTATACCCAGCCGTTGCGGGCAATGTCATAATCTCCGTTTCGGCGGGTTGGCGTAAAGGATGCCCACTCAACAATCTTGATGTCCATGTTGATTCCCAGCTCTCCCCATGCGCTCTGGAGATACTCTGCCAGCGGCTTATGGTAGCCGGCGTCATTTGTCATGTACTCGATGGTCGGGAAGCCCTCTCCGTCCGGATATCCTGCTTTTGCCATAAGCTCCTTTGCCTTGGCAAGATCTCCCTCGAAATCGTCTGTGTGGAAGAACTCCCCGTACTGGGCAACTGTTGTGTCAGCGAAGGAAGAGCCTGGCTCTGCGTCAGAAACACCTGGGCCTACAAAGTTCGTAGCCGCAGAGTAGGTTCCCTGCATAATAGTATCTGCAATATACTGACGGTCAAGGGCAAGGCTTAATGCCTGGCGCACATTTACATCCTGGAAATACTCTCTTTCCAGATTCAGGCTCACATAGTAGGTTCCAAGAATCGGAGCTACATGAAACTCCGGATTATCGCGGAGATTCGGAACCTCCTCTGTCGGCACGTCCCTTGTGAACATGATCTCGCCTGTGTTGTAGGCGCTGAAGGATGCGTTGGCGTCCTCCATGAGAACGAACTTGATAGTGTCGGCTGTAACAGCGTCCGCATTCCAGTAATTCTCATTCTTCTCAACAAGAATGTGGGAGCCTGGAACCCACTCCTTGATCTTCATCGGTCCGTTGCTCACATAAGTGGACGGATCTACTGCCCACGCCTCGCCGTTTGCCTCTACAGTGGCCTGCTGAACGGGACTTAAGGCTGCAAATGCGCAGATCTTGTCAAAGTATACGCACGGATAGGAGAGCTCTACCACAAAGGTCTGATCATCCGGTGCGGAAACTGCCAGAGCATCCACGTCTCCGCCTGCCGCCTCGTCATAGCCCTTTACCATGCACAGAAGGTCATAGGCGTAAGGAGCAGCTGTCATCGGATCTGCCATTCTCTTAAATGTATATACAAAATCATTGGCTGTAAAGTCAGATCCATCGCTCCACTTTAAGCCGTCGCGCAGGTGGAAGGTGTAGGTGAGGCCGTCCTCAGAAACCTCCCAGGTCTCAGCCATTCCGCCGATGATATTGTTGTCCTTGTCCATATTTAACAGCGGCTCAAATAAGTGGATGATCATATTGGACGCGTCAATGGCGCTGTTTAATGCCGGATCCATGGTCTCCGGATCTGGTCCAATCTGAACCACCAGGTTATTTCCTGCCTCTGCTGCAGCACCTGTGCCTGCGCCGTCACCGCCGCTTCCTCCGCAGCCGGAAAGCACAGTCGTGGTAAGCATCGCAGCTGCCAGAAGAAGTGCAAATTTCTTTCTCATCTTGTTTCCTCCTCATAGGTACGTTAGTATAAATATTTATCTGCCGTCTGCAGCCCTGCAGGCAGGCAGTAATTCGCCTCCCTGTTTCCAGAGAGGCAAAGTTTATGACTGCTATTATTAATTGATCTTGTCTAAGTGGTGACAGGCTGCATAGTGTCCCTTGGAAACCTCTCTCCACTCCGGATCCTGCTGTGCGCACAGCTCTGTGGCGTACGGGCATCTCGTTCTGAAGTGGCAGCCGCTGGGCGGATTTACCGGGCTTGGCACGTCGCCGCTCAGCACAATACGCTTGGACTTTCTGCTGGTTTCCGGATCTGCAATCGGAATCGCTGAGATCAGACTCTTGGTGTAGGGATGGACGCTGTGGAAGGTCAGCTCGTAGCTGTCTGCAAGCTCCACCATCTTTCCCAGGTACATAACGCCGATTCGGTTGGAAATATGCTTTACGATAGACAGATCATGGGCGATAAACAGATACGTCAGCCCCATCTCGTTCTGCAGCTCCTCAAACATATTGACAACCTGAGCCTGAATGGAAACATCCAGAGCAGATACCGGCTCATCACAGACAATAAATTCCGGATCCACAGCCAATGCGCGGGCAATGCCGACACGCTGCCTCTGGCCGCCGGAGAACTCGTGAGGATAACGGTTTGCATGCTCCGAGTTTAACCCCACCCGTTCCAGCATGCGGATGATCCTCTCCTGGCGCTCCTTGCGGTTTGCAGCCAGCTTATGAATATCGATGGCCTCGCCTACAATGTCGCCCACCGTCATACGCGGATCCAGGCTGGCGTAAGGATCCTGGAAAACGATCTGCATCTTTCTTCTGTAGGGAAGCATATCAACCTTTGTCTTTTTCCCGTATACAGGTTTTCCATCCTCTCCGATCACCGGATTCCCGCTTTCATCCCTGAGGGGAAGATCTCCGCTGTCGAAAATCGTGGTGCCATCGTAGATAATGCGGCCGCTGGTAGGCTCATAGAGGCGCAGAAGGGTACGTCCTGTGGTCGTCTTTCCGCAGCCGGACTCGCCTACCAGACCCAGTGTTTCTCCCTTATTAATATAGAAGGATACATCATCAACAGCCTTAACCACTTTTTTCTCAAAGAGCTTTCCGCTGGCCACAGGGAAATACTGTTTCAGATTCTGGATTTCAAGCAGCTTCTTATTTTCCATCAGTTGTTACCTCCCTGCGCTTTCTCGAACTCGGCCTTCTGGAGCAGCCAGCAGGCGCTGTAGTGAATGTCTGACAGGTCCGTGTACTCCGGCATCTGTCTTAAGCAGATCTTCATGCAGGATTCACAGCGCGGCGCAAAGGGACATCCTGCCGGAGGGTTCAGCATGTCTACCGGTGAGCCCTCGATAGGTACAAGCCTTGTCTTTTCCTTCTCGTCCAGACGCGGAATACTGCGGAGAAGTCCCTTGGTGTACTCGTGGGACGGACGGTAGAAAATATCGTCTGTGGTACCGTACTCCACCACCTTGCCTGCGTACATAACGGCAATCCTGTCACACATGCTGGCCACTACACCCAGATCATGAGTGATCATGATAATTGCCATACCCAGTTTTTTCTTGAGCTCCATCATCAGCTCCAGAATCTGGGCCTGAATCGTAACATCCAGGGCGGTGGTCGGCTCATCTGCAATCAGCAGCTTCGGCTCGCATGCCAGGGCAATGGCGATCATGACACGCTGGCGCATGCCGCCGGACAGCTCATGGGGATACTGCTTTAACCGCTTCTCCGGCTCATTGATTCCAACCAGAGTGAGGAGCTCTTTGGCCCTCTCCCTGGCCTCCTGCTTTGTCTTCTTTGTGTGGAGCAGGATCATCTCGCAGATCTGATTTCCAATGGTGTATACAGGGTTTAAGCTGGTCATGGGATCCTGGAAAATCAGGGAAATCTCCTCTCCTCTGATCTTTCTCATCTGGGCCTCGTTCATCTTGTCAATCTCATGGCCGTTAAACTCGATGCTTCCGCCGATCAGACGTCCCGGATAGGCCGTCAGTCCCATGAGGCTGTACGCTGTTACAGACTTTCCAGAGCCTGACTCGCCTACGATTCCCAGAACCTCTCCCTCCTTTAAATGCAGGGATACGTCATTTAAAGCTTTCACCTCTCCGGCCGGCGTAAAGAAGGAAAGGCGCTCGTTTTTAATATTTACAAGATATTCACTCATGCTCATTTCCTCCCTAGTTCTTCAGCTTCGGATCAAAGGCATCACGGAGTCCGTCACCTAAGAGGTTAAAGCTCAGGATGATGACAGAAATCATGATAGCCGGTGCAAACAGGCGGTAAGGATAGCTCTGAAGTCCGTTTAAGGCCGCACTTGCAAGGCTTCCCAGAGAAGGCATCGGCGCGTTTACGCCCAGTCCCAGGAAACTTAAAAAGCTCTCCGTAAAGATGGAGGACGGGATCTGAAGGGTAGTCGTAACGATCAGGGTTCCGATGCAGTTGGTGAGCAGGTGCTTTTTGATAATGCGGCCGTTTGACGCGCCCAGAGCGCGGGCTGCAGTCACATACTCCTGTTCTTTCAAGATCATGATCTGGCTTCGCACGATACGTGCCATACCTACCCAGTAAAGGAGGGCGAACACCACGAAAATACTGATCAGATTGACTCCGATCAGGCCAATCCACTCAAATCCCGGCTTCATGGCCAGCTCCTTCAGCGGATAGTTCAGCACAGTAGCCAGAAGAATTACGATCAGAACGTCGGGGACCGTGTATATGATGTCTACAATACGCATCATCACCATATCCACCCAGCCTCCGAAGAATCCGGCTATGGAGCCGTATATGGATCCTATCAAAAGAATAATGGCGGAGGCCACCAGACCTACAGTCAGAGAGACACGGCTTCCCATCATAACACGGATGGCATAGTCGCGGCCCAGCTGATCCGTTCCCAGAATGTGGGGGAACACGTCCTCGCCGTTGGCGATTGCCTCCTGCTCTGCCTCAGAATACTCGAAAGGCGCAAGGCTGTTGCTTCCCTTTATCTGCTGCTCATACTTGTACGGATAAAACTGAGGCACGATAAAGGATAGTATAAAGATGAGAATGACAACCACAAGGCTTGTCATGGCTATTTTGTTTCTCTTAAAACGGCGCAGACCATCCTTCCAGAAGCTGACGCTCTCCCTCATTACTACAAGGCTTTTTTTCTCGTCATCTCCTGCAGGGAGGAAGTCTTCTGCCTTAAGCTGAAATGACAGTTTATTTTTCTCCATGATTACGCTCCTCCCTATTTCAGTTTAATACGCGGATCAATCAGCGTGTACGCAATATCCACGATCACGTTCATCACAATAATCAGAACGGCCAGGAAAATGGTAGTACCCATGATCAGCGGATAATCACGTCCCGTGATAGCGCCGATGAACTCAGAGCCAAGTCCCGGAATGGTGAAGATCTTCTCAACAATAAAGCTTCCTGTAACTGTATAGGCTAACAGCGGTCCCAGATAGGTGACAACCGGAAGAATTGCGTTTCTCAGGGCATGCTTGAATACGCTCGCTACCCATGAAACGCCCTTCGCCCTGGCTGTTCTCATATAGTCCTGTCCCAGAACGTCCAGCATGGAGGAACGCATCAGTCTTGCGATATAGGAAGACGGATACAGGGCCAGAGCGATGACCGGCATGATGTAGTGCTTCCAGGACGTCAGTCCGTAGGTAGGAAGCAGTCCCAGCCAGTTGCTTAAAATCTGCATGAGCACCGTACAGATAACGAAACTGGGTATGGCGATTCCGCAGGTGGTAAACAGAATAATAATATTGTCAATCAGCTTTCCTCTGTTGAACGCCGCAATACTTCCTAAGGGAACTCCGATACAGACAGCCAGCAGGATTGCCAGACCGCCGATCCTTGCGGAAACCGGGAACTTCGTCTGAATAATCGTGTTTACTGTACGTCCTCTCTGTTTTACGCTGGGTCCCAAATCTCCATGGATAACTTTGTCCATATAGATGATATACTGCTCTCCCAGCGGCTTATCCAAACCGTATTTCTGCTCCATTGCAGCCTGAGCCTGTGGCGTGAGCGCCTTTTCAGCCATAAATGGGCCGCCTGGCACCAGGTTCATCAGGAAGAATGTAAGAGTAGCAACCAGCCAGGCTGTAACAACCGCCAGACCAATACGCTTTAAAATGTATTTTGCCATAGCTTATCTCCTTTCCCGCACTGCCATATTAAAGCCATCATGTGTCGTCTATCCGCTTTTTCAGACCGTCTTTCTGACGCATCGCTGCATGCTCTGTTTCCTCTGTCCAGGCCGCCGGGGAAATCTGACAGTTTTCCCGGCGGCCTGGACAGCCCAAAACAGCAAAGAACGTATCTGAAAGCCGGATAAGAAAGAATCCTGCGAAGCAGGATTCTCCGCCTGCGGCGGGTCGCGAAAGCGGCATTTCCTCTCCGCCGCAGTGCGATCCCCGCGGAACATTTTTATATAACAGGGAACGAAGTTTCCTGTTATATAAAAAACACATATGTAGGCCAGGTGCGGACATCTCTGCTAAAAGAAAAGAGCCGCCGCAAAATATCACATCCCGCAGAAAGACAAATCGCCCGTAAGCATCTGTCACTTTCTGCGGAAACTATTTATTTTGCGGCAGCCCCTTCAATCCAGATTACATTCCCATCTGTTTTGCTACTTCCTCAGCGAAGTTCTCTTCCTTCTTCTCGATACCCTCGCCAGTCTCAAAACGAACGAACTTCTTAACTGTTACCTTTGCGTTGTTAGCTTTGGCAACCTGGGCAACATACTGAGCTACGGACTGCTTGCCATCCTCAGCCTTTACATAAACCTGATCTAATAAGCAGATTTCCTTTAACTCCTTGTTGATGCGTCCCATAACCATTCCGCTGATGATCTTGTCATTTGCGTCCGGTTTCTCGTTCTTGGCAGCTACAGTTAAGATCTCTTTCTCTTTCTCAATGTACTCTGCGTCAACTTCATCTCTGTTTGTATATAATGGCTTTAATGCGGCAGCCTGCATAGCTACGTTCTTAGCCATCTCCTTGATTTCATCGTTTACAACGTCTGTCTCAACGTCTACTAAAACGCCGATCTTTCCGCCTGCATGAATATAGGAAGCAACGAAGCCGTTAGCCTCTGTCAGCTTCTCGAATCTTCTGATCTTCATGTTCTCGCCGATGATGGAGATCTGGGAAGAAAGCGCCTCTGCAACTGTCAGGCTCTCATCCTTTGCCCACTTCTCAGCCATGAATGCATCCATATCTGCTGCGTCAGAAGCAAGTGCCTGTGCGGCAACATCTGCAACGTAGCTCTGGAACTTCTCATTCTTTGCAACGAAGTCTGTCTCTGCGTTAACCTCAACGACAACGGCTGTCTTTCCGTCCTCTGCCAGCTTTGTGGCAACGATACCCTCTGCTGCGATACGTCCTGCCTTCTTAGCTGCTCCGGCAAGTCCCTTTTCTCTTAAGAACTCAACTGCCTTGTCCATGTCGCCGTCTGTAGCTGCAAGAGCCTTCTTGCAGTCCATCATTCCGGCACCTGTCATTTCACGTAATTCCTTTACCATTGCGGCTGTAACTGCCATCTTACCATACCTCCATGTTCTTTCCTATAGCCGCACAGACAACAGACTGCCTATGCGGAAAATTCCGCAAAGCGGGAAGGGTTTCCCCTCTCCGCCTCGCGGACTTTGATTTCCTCTTATCTGGAATTAAGCCTCTGCAGCTTCCTCAGCGAACTCCTCGCCCTCTGCAGGAGCCTCAGCCTCACCCTGGTTAGCCTCGATAACAGCATCTGCCATTCTGGACACGATAAGCTTAACGGCTCTGATAGCGTCGTCGTTTCCTGGGATCACATAGTCAAGCTCCTCCGGATCGCAGTTTGTATCAACGATGCCGATTAACGGAATACCCAGTGTGTGTGCCTCCTGGACGCAGATTCTCTCCTTCTTCGGATCTACTACGAAGATAGCGTCCGGGATTCTCTTCATCTCCTTGATACCGCCAAGGTTCTTCTCAAGCTTCTCCCACTCCTTCTTAAGAGCGATAACTTCCTTCTTTGGAAGAACATCAAATGTTCCGTCCTCAGCCATGGTCTCGATCTCTTTTAAGCGGTTGATACGGCTCTGGATGGTCTTGAAGTTTGTCAGCATTCCGCCTAACCATCTCTCGTTTACATAGAACATTCCGCATCTCTCAGCCTCAACCCTGATAGCCTCCTGAGCCTGCTTCTTTGTACCTACGAAAAGGATTGTGCCGCCCTCTGCTGCGATATCGGAAACTGCCTTGTAAGCCTCATCTACCTTGCCTACAGACTTCTGTAAGTCGATGATGTGGATTCCGTTTCTCTCTGTGTAGATGTATGGAGCCATCTTAGGGTTCCATCTTCTTGTCTGGTGACCGAAATGTACGCCAGCTTCCAGTAACTGCTTCATTGAAATAACGCTCATATTTCTTTCCTCCATTTTGGTTTTTCTTCCGCCGGCATCTTATGCTTCCTTTGGGACCTGATATCAGGCACCGTCCTTGAGAATCCGCCGTGCGTGATTTTTCAACTTTTATACTATATCACAGAGCCTAATTTTATGCAAGCACTTTTCGACAGAATAAGTGCCCGCCCTCTGTCGGCGCCGCTCAGCCCATCAGCAGAGGTATCTGTCGGCAATGGCTCTGAATTCCCCGGCATTTTCTGCCAGCCATTCGTCAAAGTTCTTTCCTGTTCTTTCCACAGTCTCTCCGACCTCTGCCAGGAAAGGCGGAATGTCCTTTTCAAGCATCGTGCCCCAGTTTTCGCCGAAGCGCTCGTCTCCCTCACGATCGCTTCCGTTTACATGGAGCACAAAAGCCGGATTGGCAGCCTTGTCGATGACCTTTACGCCTCCCTGGAAGCCGATGGTTCCAATCTGGTGGGTTCCGCAGGAAGACGGGCAGCCGGAAATATGAATCTTCGGAAGTGTGCCGTCCTTAAAGCTGTGCTTTCTCATCTCCTCCACCAGTGTGCGGATTAAGGCCTGGGAGTCCCGCACTCCCACCTGGCAGATGGAGGCGCCGATGCATGCCACAGAGGTTTCAAAAAGGCTGGCAGCACTGTCCTGCGTCACCTCCAATACCTCAGCGGCCTCCTCTGCCGTCAGGTTGAGAATGAACATGGCCTCATCAGGCGCCACGCGCATCTCCACCTCCTCCATATCCTTCACAGTCTCGTAGAGCTTTCTGAATACAGAAGGTTCCGGTGTTCCCCCAATGGGGTGATATTCTACCGCATAGAGCCCTCTCTGCTTCTGGGCTGTCACACGAAAGCTCTTCACAGCCTCCCTTGCCCGATCCGACAGCTCCGTGCAGGCGGCTGCCTTCCTGGCCTTCTCCTCGGGATGAAATGAAATCAGCTCCTCCTTCTTTATCTTCAGATTGTCCTTCTCCTCGTCCATCACCTCTCTGAGTTTTTCACCGTAGGCCTCAATGTAGCCCTCTTTGCCGAGAGTGTCCTGCATGTAGCGTGTCCTCGCCTTTGCGCGGTTTTCATAGTTTCCGTAAGCCATGAAGGTCTTTACCATAGCCTTTATATAGTAGAGAATATCCTCCGGTTCCACTGCGCCCGCCACCAGAGCTCCCATCTTTGGATTTGCCCCCAGGCCTCCTGCGCTGTAGACGTCAAACAGTCCGTCCTCCCTGGCCGCAAAGCCCAGATCGCGGAAGGTTGCATGGGACAGGTTCTTAGGCGAGTTGGAGAAACATACTTTCAGCTTTCTCGGCAGCTTTACTGTCTTGATAAAGCCCATCAGATAGTCAGCCGCCCTGAGGGCATAGGGCAGCACGTCAAACCGCTCGCCCTCCTCCACGCCGGAAAGCGGGGAAACCATCACATTTCTCGGGAAATCTCCTCCGCCTCCTCTGGTGTTGATCCCGTGGTCAAGGGCCTCCTCCATAATCTCACAGACAGCCTGTCCGCTCAGGTTGTGAAGCTGAACAGACTGACAGGTCGTCAAATGAACCTTGTCGATCTGATACGCCTCAATGCTGTCGGCGATAAATTTCAGCTGATCCTTCGTCATGCGGCCGCCTGCCAGGCGAAGGCGCAGCATGCTGGCCTCAGCCCCTCTCTGTGCATAGCTTCCAAAGCCGCCGGAAAAGCCTTTGTAATCCTTTACTGCCACTTCCTTGTTGTAAAACTGCTCTGTTACCTTCTTAAACTCCGCTAAATCCTGCTTCCACGCTTCATTTCCCATACTTTATCTCCTTTTCTGCTCCCTGCTGCCGTGTTTCAGGCAAAACGCTCACATGCAGCCTGCCATCCTCTGACTTCTCTCAGGTATACTTCTATTACTCTATACTAAAGGATTCATAAGATAAAGTAAAATTATATTTATTTATCTTTCAATAATAAATTATTATTGATATAATCATTTTAGCCGGCAACCGTATGAGAACGGTCAATGTATGAGAAAAGGAGGAAGAACGATGCTGGACAACCGCATTCACACTTTTCTGGCTGTCTGCCAGGAAATGAATTTCACACGGGCGGCAAAAAGGCTGCACATTACACAGCCCGCTGTTTCCCAGCACATCCAGTATATTGAAGACTATTACCATATACGCGCCTTTCGCCTGGAAGGAAAAAAGCTCTCCCTCACACAGGAGGGAGAGCTTCTCAGAAATGCTCTTCTGATTATGAAAAATAACGAGGACAGTCTTCAGAATGCTCTGTCTGAATCTTCGGGCAGAACGAACCCTCTCCGGATCGGAGCCACGCTGACAGCAGGCAGCGTTCTTCTGACTGAGCCCCTTGTGCGCATTTTCCGCAGATGGCCCGACATTTCCCTGACCGTGACAGTCAAAAACACTGCGGAGCTCCTCAGCCAGATCGACAGCGGAGCTCTGGACTTCGCTGTGCTGGAGGGAAACTTTTCAAAGGCTGCCTACTCCTACCACACCTACCTCAGAGAGCCTTTCATCCCCGTCTGCGGGGCAGGGCTTTCTATCGGCTCCCCCTCCTCCCTGGATGAGCTTTTGGGAGAACGGCTGCTCCTGCGGGAATCCGGCTCAGGTACCCGGATGATTCTGGAACAGATTCTGGAGGAGCACGGTTTTTCTGTCTCTGATTTTAAGAATACGGCAGAAATCGGAAACATGCAGACCATAAAAGAGCTGATTGCCGCCGGCTGCGGCATTACCTTCCTGTACAAAAGCGCAGTAAGCCGGGAGCTCTCAGAGGGGACTATCCGTGAAATCCCCATCAGCATCGGCATGCAGCATGAGATCTCCGTAGTCTGGCAGAAGAACCGGCTTTTTGAGCAGCAGGTGCTGGAGGTCATAAACGAAGCCTTTTAATCCCCTGTCCGGGACAGCCTCCCCTTTCTGAAGGCATGTTTTGTACAGACGGACAGCCGTACTGTTTCTCCTGCACTGTACTCGTGGCTGAAATCCCTGACCATGATCTCGTTCGTACCGGCAGTCACAAAATACTGGCTGTAGAAGCCCATGTACTCAGCCTTTGAAATCGTTCCGCCCAAGAGCACGCATCCGTCCCTCTCCTCTGTCCCAGCTCCCTGAGTTCTGTCTCTGCCTCCTGCCCCATCCTCTTCTCCCGGCTTCGTCCTTCCCAGGATCGAAATTTCCTCCGGCCGGACATACAGCGTCTGTCCGTCTGGAAGTTCTATCCGATCTGCAGTTCCCAGAAATTCCATGACAAAGAGGTTCGCGGGATTTCGGTAAACCTGGGACGGAGTCCCCGTCTGGACCAGGCGTCCCCCGTCCATAATCGCTATCCTGTCTGCCAGGGCCATGGCTTCCTCCTGATCATGGGTTACAAAGATCATCGTGATCCCTGTCTTTTTCTGCAGCTCCTTCAGCTCGTCCCTCATCCTGATTCGAAGCTTCGCATCCAGGTTGCTTAAAGGCTCGTCTAACAGAAGCACCTTCGGGTTCACGGCCAGCGCCCTGGCCAGGGCCACTCTCTGCTGCTGGCCTCCGGAGAGCTCCTGGACAGCCCCATTGCCCCGATCAGAGAGCCCCACAATATCCAGGTATCTGTAGGCACATTCTGCCGCCTCTTTCTTTTTCATCCCCTGAAATTTAAGCCCGTACATCACATTCTGAAGAACTGTCATATGAGGAAACAGCGCGTAGGACTGGAACACCGTGGACACCGGCCTTCGCTCCGGCTCAAGTCCCGTTATATCCTCTCCGTCCAGAAAAATTTTACCGCCATCGGGCTTTAAAAATCCTCCCAGCATCCGGAGCGTAGTCGTCTTTCCGCAGCCGGAAGCCCCCAAAAGGCAGAGGATTTCTCCGCGGTTCATGGAGAGCTTCAGCCCCGAAACCACCTCTTTGCCGTCAAAGGACTTGCTCAGATTTTCAATTTCCAGATACATGCTTCTCACCTTCCTTCCAAACTTCCCCCTGACCCGGTGCCTGTTTCACTTCCCCCTTTTTCCGCTTTCGCTTTTTTCGGCCGCTGCTGCCGTCTCCTCTCTCCTCCCTCAGGAGAAGGGCGGATACACCGCCGGTGACAGCTATAGTTGTCAGAATGATCAGGGATGAGATCAGAGATGCCACCCCGTACTCACCGGAATTGATGGCGTCAAACAGCGTATAAACTGCCAGCTTGTGGCGTGCGCTTATTAGAAACACCACTGCTCCCACCGTCGTCATGGAGCTGGAGAAATTGTATATAAAACCTGTCACAAAAGTTCGCCTGAGATTTGGCAGAACAATATCTTTCGTCACATGGAAGCGTCCCGCCCCCAGATCCCTGGCGGCATCCTCCACCCGGCTGTTAAGCTGTGCCAGGGAGGCGACTGTCAGCTTTGTCACCATGGGGAGCTGCTTAAATATCATATTGATAATGATGATTGCCGCAGTGCCTGTCATCTTGAGGATTCCGCTGTTAAACGCCAGAATGTAGCCGATTCCGAAGCAGGTTCCGGGCAGCAGATACGGCATCGTGGAGATGAAATCGAAAAATCCTCTGAACCTCACCTTTCTCCGTTCCAGGTAGTAGGCAAAAAGGATGGCAAAGGCAGTTCCCGCCACTGCCGCAATCAGCGAATACTGAATACTCCTTGTCAGGCTCTCCATGTTGTAGGACAGGAGGCTGTTAAAATTGTCCAGCGAAAAATAATATACGCCTTTTTTCGATTTGAGAAATCCTGTCAGAAAAATGCAGATATACTGCAGTGTCATCATAAGGAAAAACATGGCTGACATCAGCCGCACTGCTGCTCCCACAATTCCTGTCAGCGGAAGGGGCAGCCCGCTTCTGCTGTTTTTCTGGCTGTCAGCTGCAGTCAGACGGTCTGATTTCCGCATCAAAAGGCGGTAGAGAAGAAAGGCCGCCACTGCCGGAAGCAGAAGGAGCATATTCATGGCTGAGGCCTTTTCCAGATCGGCATAGCCGATCAGCTCCAGGTATATGGCGGAAGCCAGCGTATTATAGCGCCCTCCGATCACGGCCGGTGTTCCAAAATCAGATACGGAGCGGATAAACGACAGGATAAAGCAGATACCTGCTGCAGGCTTCAGCATGGGAAATACAATCTGCTTCATAGTATCAGCCGCAGATGCCCCCAGATCTCTGGAAGCCGCCAGAATCCTGTGATCGATCTTTTCCAGAATTCCAACTGCAAACAGGGCGTTCAATGATGCAAAGTGAAGGCTCTGCATTGCAATAATTCCCCATTTATTGTAGGGGCTTATCATCAGTCCCAGAAGCCGGTAGGTGATCCATCCCCTCTTTCCAAAAAGCTGGATATACACAAGAGAAGCGATAAAGGGTGGCGAAACCATAGTCATAAGGAGGATTCCCATGAGGACAAGCTTAACCCTTCCCTGGAGCGTCACGATCCTCAGAGCCACCGCAATTCCCAGAACTGTGGAGAAAAGCGCAGCCAGCGTCCCGGTAAATACGCTGCGCCGTATCAGCGAAGCATTCTCCTGAAACAGATTTTTGTATGCTGAGAAGGTAAGCCCCCCGTCTGCCCACAGGCTCTCTGCTGCAATGCACAGAAGCGGCCAGAGAACGAACAGAAGGACAGCAGCCGCCATGGCCCAGAAAATCAGCCGGTCGACAGCGCCGTAAAAAAGATGCTTTCCGGACCTGTTTCCTGTACTACAAAAAAGGGTACCTGAATCAGATACCCTCCTCTGCGTCTTTTGGCTGCCCTCTGCCCTGCGGCTATTCATTTTCAGACTTGTCCCCAGCCAGCTCATCCCACTTTGCCAGGATGTTCTCACGCTCGGAACCAAACAGGGATAAATCCTCATCCATCAGCATCTCTGTGTCGAATGTAAGCTCCATTCCCTCAATGTCAGGCTTCACCATCTTGATTGTATCCTTGTTGTCGATATCGGCAACCATTTTCAGATTCTCATCGTCTGAATAGAACCACTCAATGAACTCGCAGGCAGCCTCTGCTCCCTCAGAATTCTTAAATACGGCCACTCCCTCTGGAACGTATGGGATTCCATCCTCCGGATAAACAGCTGTGATATTCTGCTCCTCCTCCATCTTGTCAATCGCCCTGTCCATAGGTGCGATTCCGATTGCGAACTCGCCGGCCACTGTCTTGGTTACCGGATCGGAGCCGCGCTTGGAGTAATATTCAATATTTTTATTCAGCTCTTCAAAGTATTTCCAGCCTTCTTCTTCACCCTTTGTCTGAAGAAGCGCATTCACTACTGCATAGTTTGTTCCTGAGATAGCCGGATTGGACATGAGAACCTCTCCCTGGTAGGAAGGATCTGTAAGATCATCCCAGGTCTTAGGAATTTCAAGGCCTTTCTCCTCGATAATATCATTGTTCACCACAAAGCCCACCACGGTAATTCCCTTGGCAAACCAGTAGTTGTCTGCATCCTTATACTCAGGCGCCAGATTTGCCGCCTCGTCAAAATTCACCTGCTGGAGAAGTCCGTCCTCCTTGGCTCCCATGAAGGCATCGATTCCGCCTCCGAACCACAGATCGGCCATCGGAGTTCCTCCCTCTGCCTTTACCTTGGAGAGAACCTCGCCGGAAGACATGGAAAGAAGCTCTGTCTCTATTCCTGTTTCCTGTGTAAATTTGTCAAATAAGGTCACATAATCCTCGCTGGTGGCAACTACTCTCAGCGTCCCGCCGGCCTCATCCCTGGCTTCGCTTTCCGCCTCTGAAGCTTCGCTCTCCGCCTTGGTCTCTGCACCTGTCTCGGAAGCGGCTGTCGTCTCCTGTGTGCTCTGGGTGCTGCATCCTGCCAGCATAAGCGCTGCCATTCCCGCTGCCATGAATCCCGCAATGCTCTGCTTTCTCATGCTTTTTCCTCCTCTTTTTCCATTTGCCTGAATTGACTTTTATCTCTGCCCGGGCGACCAGAAAACGGTTTTCCTGTTTTTACCATCCTTCCGGTCCCATTTCAGGCCCCACATAGTGTATACGATAAAAAGTGCTCCGTCAACTGCTTTTCAATATTGTGTACAAAGGCTCTCAATTTTATTATTTTTGGCTTTATGGAATCTTTCTGTTTTGTATGTGTATTTTATGTATCAGTTTGTCTATATTGTATACTTTTGTCGTCTTTTGTCCCCTCTTTATTCCACATTATCTATAAGTGCCCTTATTTATTGTTTTTTTCTATAAGACTTTCCCCGTTTCCGCCCTTTCTTCTATTGACTGTTTTTAATTTCTGCTGGTACAATTTTATCAGACATTAAAGGAGAAGGAGATTGCGCATGTTTATTGATCTGCATATGCATGAGAAGACATTTTCAAAGGACAGCTTCCTCTCCCTGAGAGAGATGGTGGATATTGCCAGAAAAAAGGGGTTAGATGGAATCTGTATTACGGATCACGACGACATCGGCATTAAGGAGTACGCAGAGAGCTACTCCAGAGAAACGGGGTTTCCTATTTTTGTGGGATATGAATTTTACTCTCTTCAGGGGGACATTCTGGCCTTCGGGGTTCCAGAGGTTCCGCCGGAGCGTATTTCAGCCCAGGATTTTATCAACTATGTAAAAAGTTTCGGGGGAGTCTGCATAGCAGCCCATCCGTTCAGAAACAACAGCCGCGGGCTGGAGGAGAATCTTCGCCTTGTAAAAGGGCTGGACGGCATCGAGGCCCTGAACGGAAGCACGCTTCCTGATGCCTGCAATCAGGCGTTTTCCTATGCCAGGGAACTGGGAATCCAGTGTACAGGAGCCAGCGACTGCCATGTTCCGTCCAAGGTAGGCGTATATGCCACCTGGTTTCCTGAGCCGGTGGCCACTCTGGATGAATTTATCTCTGTCTTTAAAAAAGGCCAGTGCCGCCCCGCCGTATACAGGGACGGCAGCTATACTGTGGCAGATCACGCATAGTACCAGAAACCAGAACAAACAAAAAAAGCAGGCAGGCCCGCCTCAGCTCCCCATCCCCCTCAATCATGAGAGGCTTGCCTGCTTTTTCGCGCCGCCGCGGGGCTGCCTTAAGCAGCCTTTTTCCTCTGAGCGGCGTGCGCATCCCGCCCGGCAGAACTTTTTCTATTATAGGAAATTCGGAGGAATTTCCTATAATAGAAAGAGAGAAGGGACTGTGAGCTCCGCCATCCGGCGGGGCACACAGTCCCTTCTTTTGCTGATTATCAGCCGTTATCTGATTTTACTGATTTTATCATATATGGTTTTATGATTTCTCAGTGCGGGGTGATTTACATCATTCCCATGCCGCCTGCACCGCCTGGCATAGCCGGTGTCTCTTCCTTGATGTTAGCAACTACAGACTCTGTTGTCAGCAGTGTGGAAGCAACACTTGTGGCGTTCTGAAGGGCGCTTCTTGTAACCTTTGCCGGATCCAGGATGCCTCCCTCTACCATATCAACGTATTTCTCGTTGTATGCATCAAAGCCCATTCCAACTTCAGACTCTCTTACCTTATTGATAATAACGGAGCCCTCCAGTCCTGCATTGGCAGCGATATGGAACAGCGGAGCCTCCAGAGCCTTTAAGATAATGCGGCCGCCTGTTCTCTCATCTCCGTCCAGAGCCTCAACAACCTTCTCCACTTCCTTTGTAGCGTGGATGTATGCGGAACCGCCTCCTGCGATGATTCCCTCCTCTACAGCTGCCTTAGCTGCGGATAAAGCATCCTCCATGCGAAGCTTAGCTTCCTTCATCTCTGTCTCTGTAGCAGCGCCTACGCGGATTACAGCAACGCCGCCGGACAGCTTTGCAAGTCTTTCCTGTAATTTCTCTCTGTCAAATTCAGATGTTGTCTCCTCAATCTGAGCCTTAATCTGTGCGATTCTTGCAGAGATCTCCTCCTTGTTTCCGCAGCCGTCAACAATGATGGTGTTCTCCTTCTGAACCTTAACGGATTTCGCGCGTCCCAGCTGATCCATGGTTGTTTCCTTTAACTCAAGGCCCAGCTCCTCAGAGATAACCTGGCCGCCAGTCA
Organism: Clostridium sp. AM29-11AC; assembly: GCF_003480545.1. Taxonomy (NCBI): domain Bacteria; kingdom Bacillati; phylum Bacillota; class Clostridia; order Eubacteriales; family Clostridiaceae; genus Clostridium; species Clostridium sp. AM29-11AC. Next base: position 3,391 of record NZ_QUJI01000002.1, on the reverse strand, counting down.
GGATAGCAATATCCTTTAACATCTCTTTTCTTCTGTCGCCGTATCCCGGAGCCTTGACTCCTACTACTGTGAAGGTTCCTCTTAACTTGTTGACAATCAGAGTTGTGAGAGCCTCACCCTCAATATCCTCAGCGATGATTAAGAGCTTTGCGCCGGCCTGAACAACCTGCTCTAACAGAGGAAGGATTTCCTGGATGTTGGAAATCTTCTTATCTGTGATTAAGATATACGGATCGTCCAGGTTTGCTTCCATCTTATCCATGTCAGTAGCCATGTAAGCGGAAACATAACCGCGGTCAAACTGCATACCTTCAACCAGGTCAAGCTCTGTCTTCATGGTCTTGGATTCCTCAATAGTGATAACACCGTCCTTGGAAACCTTCTCCATGGCATCTGCAACCATCTCGCCAACCTCGTCGTCAGCAGAGGAGATAGCAGCTACTCTGGCAATATCAGCCTTGCCCTTCACGGACTTGGACATATTCTTGATAGCCTCCACAGCAGCCTCTGTGGCCTTCTTCATACCCTTTCTTAAAACGATTGGGTTTGCGCCTGCTGCCAGGTTCTTCATTCCCTCATTGATCATAGCCTGAGCTAAAACAGTGGCTGTCGTTGTACCGTCGCCGGCTACGTCGTTTGTCTTTGTGGCAACCTCTTTTACGAGCTGCGCTCCCATGTTCTCAAATGGATCCTTTAACTCAATCTCCTTTGCGATGGTCACGCCGTCGTTTGTGATAAGCGGAGCTCCGAAAGACTTGTCAAGAACTACGTTTCTTCCCTTCGGGCCTAATGTCACGCGTACTGTATCTGCTAACTGATTTACGCCGGATTCCAGTGCTTTTCTGGCTTCTACGCCGTACTTAATTTCCTTTGCCATGGTTATCAACCTCCAACATTATTTCAAACTATGTTTTGTTTCAATCTCTGTTTTTCAAATCTGATGCTGTTTTGCGTTTTCAGAATCTCACGCCGTTTTCAGCAGCCCCACTCTGCTCTCTGCCTATTCGATGACAGCCAGAATGTCGTTCTGCTTTACGACAACATACTTCTCTTCCTCTACCTCAACCTCTGTTCCGGAGTACTTGGAGTAGATTACCTTATCGCCAACCTTTACCTGCATGGTAACTTCCTTGCCGTCAACCACTCCGCCCGGGCCAACTGCGATAACCTCAGCCTGCTGCGGCTTCTCCTTTGCCTGACCTGGAAGAACGATGCCTGACTTTGTAGTCTCCTCTGCAACTAACTGTTTTAAAACAACTCTGTCAAATAATGGTACTAATTTCATTACTGACTCCTCCTTACTGTTTGTGATTTTCTTTAAATAAGCAGAATAATCTGTTTTTGACTCTGTCATCTGCAGCTCTCATGGCTCCCTCTCAGAACCATCCTCTATTGTAAATATCTTCCTCTCTCAATCACAAGAAAAGTTATACCACGCTTTATTAGCACTGTCAATAGGTGAGTGCTAATTTTTGATAAATTTATAGAGATTTAATACTTTCCCTTTTCAGAGCAAAACAGTTCCTTCCGCTATCCGGCTGATTTTCAGGCACTTCCGAATATATAAACACTTTTTATTTTAATCCACAGCTTCAAAAATTTTCCAAAACTCCCCTGTTCTCCCCCGCCTCTTCCATCATCCCTGTTAGTTTATTCCTTTTTTTACAATTTATTCATCCCCAATCCCTTTATTTTTCAGCGAATTCGTATTACAATAAAGGGAAGCAAACAGCACAAGTGCTGTTTGCTTCCCGCTACTCAAACGGAGTGCAGCGGAGTTTGAGGTTCCTTTTTCTCCCCCGCTACTCAAACGGAGTGCAGCGGAGTTTGAGGTTCCTTTTCTCCCCCCGCTACCCAAACGGAGCATAGCGGAGTTTGAGGTCCCTTTTTTGAGATCCCTTCTCCCCGCCTCTGCTCAAATATGTTTGAATTTTCCACCTGGTGCTGTACATCATCGGGCAGGAGCAAATATAAAATATTAACTAAAAAAGGAGTTATATCATGGCAAAAAAACAGTTTGGAAGAATTGCTGCTCTCGCCGCTCTGGCAGGAGCCGCAGTGGGAATCACTTATTTTCTCAGATACAAATCCTTTCACGAAGAGCTGGAAGAAGATTTCCACGATTTTGAAGATGATCTCGATGAGTTTGACGTCGGGGAAAGCGAGGAAGAATCTCCGCAGAGAAATTACGTTTCCCTGACTCCCGAGAAGGCAGCTGAGGATACCCTGAAAACAGAGGCAGAGATGCCCGGAACCGCTCCTGCTGATTCCACCGAAGAAGGCAGTGCCGGCAAAACAGAAGAAAAGCCAAAGGCTTCGTCCGAAAATACCGGTTACCTGGACAGCGACATGGAATTTCTGGATGATGAGCCCCTGTTCTCAGAGAAGTCAGAGAGCTCCGCTTCCCCTGGGGCAGAAACTTCTGCAACCACCATTGTGGACGACGAAGAAACCGAAAATCAGTAATGGAGGGCAGGATTTAAACTATGATTCAGAGCCTTCTGCGCTCCCTGGATCTCCTGGAGGTCCTCAAGGAGTCTGACCACAAGATAACGATTGCAGAGCTTTCAGAGCGGCTTGAACTTCCACCAAGCACGATTCACCGGATTCTCCAGACGTTCTGCGAAAAAAAATATGTAATCCGGGATGAACACACACACACCTACTGTCTCGGCCCGGCGCTCATCTCACTGGGCCGGGCGGCAGCGGCAAATGTACGCATTCAGGACGCAGCTATTCCTATTCTGAAGAATCTCTCCTATGTGACGCGCGAGGATTCCTACCTCATTATCCAGGTGGGCGATAAGGGGCTCGTTCTCGACAAAGTGGACGGCCCCAACCACTTAAAGGTAGTGGAAAAATTCGGGTATGAGCTGGATCTCCACTGCGGTGCCATACGCAAGGTTCTTCTTGCCTATCAGACACCGGAATACCTGGACTACTATACCAGACAGGTTTTAGACCGCCCGGAGGCGTTCCCCCAGACAAGCCGGGCAGGACTTCTCAAAGAGCTGAAGGAAATCCGCGAGACAGGGCTCTCTGTCTCACACGGAGAATACGTCCACGACGCAGTTGGGATAGGAGCTCCTGTATTCAGCATAGACGGAAAGGTTGCAGCCTCTGTGGGAATCATCGCTCCCTACAGCCGAATTGCCGATGATATTCATTTAGAACATATGATAGAACAGGTAAAGCACAGCGCGGCAGAGCTGTCCTACTACATGGGACACACCTTCCAGAGACCAAGGTAAAAGACAGAGCGCAGGATACTCCACACTCTGTCTTTTGTTCTTCCTTTTCTTTATCTTCCCCGGCCATTCTGACACTGACAGCGTAAGCGCCAAATATTCCTGCGGATTTCCTGATCCTCAAGTTTTGCCTATAATTGTAG
>NZ_QUJI01000019.1:0-65423 GCF_003480545.1 Clostridium sp. AM29-11AC | reverse complement strand
TGGGAGAGCATCTGCCTTACAAGCAGAGGGTCATAGGTTCGAGCCCTATAGGCCCCATTTCATTTGCCGATGTGGCTCAATTCATGACGATTGAGGAGTGAAGCGAGTCAATCGTAGGCAGAGCAAGCTGATTACAAATCAGCTGCATATAAGCATTATGCCGATGTGGCTCAATTGGCAGAGCAGCTGATTTGTAATCAGCAGGTTATCGGTTCGAGTCCGATCATCGGCTCTAGGCGAAAGCCAATTTCATATGGATGGATTCCCGAGTGGCCAAAGGGGGCAGACTGTAAATCTGTTGCGACACGCTTCGGTGGTTCGAATCCACCTCCATCCATTTAAAATAAGTATTGATATTTTGATACTTATTGTATATAATAGTAATGTAAATAATGACGCGGGGTGGAGCAGTCTGGAAGCTCGTCGGGCTCATAACCCGAAGGTCGTAGGTTCAAATCCTGCCCCCGCAATTTTTTTATGCATTTTTTTAGACGGAGTCATCTGTCTGGTGAAGGTGCATAAGGAAAATGCCCAGATAGCTCAGTTGGTAGAGCAGAGGACTGAAAATCCTCGTGTCACTGGTTCGATTCCGGTTCTGGGCATTTATTTTTTTGCTTATGAATGTATGTTTAGAACAAAACATTCGTTTTGAAACGAAGCTTGTCATTTCAATAATATTTCCGGGGTATTAGCTCAGTCGGTAGAGCACTTGACTTTTAATCAAGTTGTCCGGGGTTCGAATCCCCGATGCCTCATCCTTGAAAATAAGCGGGAAGCCTTTAAAATAAGGGCTTTCCGCTGTTTTTGTTATGATAAAAACTGACTGGAGACTGCCAAACGCAAAGAAGACCTGATAACATTTTTGGACAGACTGAATATGATATGTAAAATGATATATGATAATAAAGGAAACTTGCATGAGAGATATCACATTATGTCATCCAAGACTTCAGCATCTGGCCACTCAGTGGCAGAAGGAGTGTCTGGATCAGGGGATTATTGTGGAGATTGGGGAAACGCTCAGGACTGTAAAGGAGCAGGATGCGCTGTATGAGCAGGGCAGGACAAAACCTGGGCCGATTGTTACAAATGCAAAAGGGAGCAGCTATTCCTCACAGCACCAATGGGGGATTGCCTTTGATTTTTTTCTAAAAATGGATATTAACGGAAATGGAGCTGTAACAGATGATGCCTTCAACGATTCTACGGGAATGTTTGAGAGGGCAGCTTCTGTGGCAGAGAAGCTGGGTCTCGGATGGGGAGGCAGATGGACGAGTATTGTGGATAAACCTCATTTATATCTGCCGGATTGGGGAAGCACAACGAAAGAATTGAAGAAAACTTATAAAAATCCCAAGGCATTTATGGCGACCTGGCCGAAAAAGGCAGATGAGGGCTGGAAGATGGCCCAGGACGGCATTCGCTGGTGGTACCAGTATTCAGATGGCTCCTATGCAAAGGATGGATGGTTTTGGATGGAACGAAACAGTGCCTGGTATCTGTTTGACAGGGACGGTTATATGCTGACTGGACTTCAGAAAGATTCAGAAGGCCAGTATTTCTTTCTCTGGCCTGAGCATGATTCCAACGAAGGAAAATGTATGGTGACAGATGACAGGGGGGCCCTGAAAATTGTGTCAAAGTATGATTTTGACAGGCATAGATACATTATGTAAAGTGAAGACAGGATGAATGGGATGCATGCGAGAAAAAGAATTAAAGGGAATGGAAACAGCAAACCAGAAAGAGATGGCGGGAAAAGAAAATCGTCAGAATTTGTTAAGTTGTTTTATTCCATGCTTATTGATATAATCGCAGTTAGATAAACCTCATGAAAGGACAGAAGATGGGAATCAGAAAGGATGGAAGATGAAAGAAAACCTGAAAAAAAGACTGAAAAATAGAGGAAAAAGGCTGATGGCCGCGTTTATGGCGGCATTTATGATGTTTCTGGCAGTGCCGGCCGGGGAGAGCAGGGCTGATGAAAACGGATTGCTGATCGAGGCCATTCAGCAGGGGCAACAGCCTGGACAGCCGGCTGTCGGCTCGGCTACAGACTCTAAGGAGGAGGCGTATCTGGGAGGAGCAGCGCTTACAATGCTGGCTTCTCAGACTTCCGGCCAGAATATGTCGTTTCTGCTTCAGACAAATAACGGGGAGGTCATTGTCATAGACGGCGGGCTTGATCAGGATGCAGATCATCTGGTGGAGACGATTCAGTCTATGGGAGGCAGGGTGTCTGCCTGGCTGATCACGCATCCCCACAGTGACCATATCGGAGCTCTGACAAATATTTTAAACAGGAATCCCGTTCCAGTGCAGATTGACAGCATCTACTACTCCTTCTTGTCCAGGGAACAGTATGAGAAGGGCGATAATATGGGGCGCATGTCAGATTACGATAATCTGATGGCTGCATTTTCAAAGACAGCTCCGGAAAAGCTGCATACTCCTCTCTCAAAGGGGCAGGAATTCTGGGTGGACAACGCCAGAATTACCGTGATGAATGAGCCGTTTTACACAGAGTACAGTACATTTAACAACAGCTCAGTGGTTTACAGGATTGACATTAACGGGAAGAGGATTATGTTTCTCGGGGATCTGGGATGGGAGCCGGGAACCAGGTTAATTCGCATGTGGAATTATAATGAATTGGAATCGGATGTTGTTCAGATGGCACACCACGGCCAGGACGGAGTGGGGGAGAATCTTTATCAGGTTCTCCATCCGGAAATCTGCTTTTGGCCTGCTCCGGACTGGCTCTGGGACAATATGAAGGACGGAGTGGCAGGCGCAGGTTCCTACAATACGATGAAAACACGGGCATGGATGGAGCGGATAGGAGTCCAGAGAAATTATGTTGCCAAGGACGGAGATCAGGTGCTCCGTTAAGGATGGAATGGTACCGGGACATGCAGCTCTGATATGCAGATAAGAGGCAAAAAAGAAGTAAAAGAATGACATGCAGGAATATCCTGCCCTGGTATGACAGATACCCGGGCAGGACATTCCTGCTTTTTTTACAGGAGGCTGAAAAACAAGGAAGGATTTACTGCTCAGGAAGGGGAGGGGACGTTTCTGTGCGATTTATTTTCAGAAAAACGGTGGAAAAAAAGGGAGTTTTACCTTAAAATAATTACAATAACTGTTTGAGGGAATGCCTGTGATGGGATGTGTTTGGCAGGAGGAAGTTTTTATGAAGAAGCAGACATTGCTTGAGCGGACGGCGGCTCAGGTGAGAATGGGGCAGACGGAAGAATTTGAAAATTTCTACATTCTGACTGTCCAGGATGTGTTTCAGGCTGCCTGTGAGGCCCAGGGACACGAGAAAGCAGGAGATCTGGTAATTATTACTTATGCTGAACTGTTCGGCCAGAGAGAGACGATTCCGGAGTCTGAGGAGGCTATTAGAAACTACCTGAGGGAGCTTGTCTTTCACCATGCGGGGATGGCGCCGGAATCTGAGTCTGAGCCTGGAAGTGATCCGGAAAAAATTTCAGAAAATATGGCTGCAGAGCTTTGGATGACGGTGGAGGAAAAGGCGGGAATTTCGAAGGATGAAGCTGTGGAGGAGAAGGAGGAAAGCTCCCCGGGAGAATATGTAAAGAGCTTTGTACGGGTGACTCTGATGTTTGTGGTGCTCGGGATTGCCGCATTTATCCTGTACAGGGGAGTAATCCAGTTTATTGATGAACATAACAGAGTACAGGATACTGTTTCAGAGGGGACTGAATCAGAGGGCATCTACAAAGCAGGGGAGAACGGCACAAGTGATGGAAAAGCGCCGGATAGTGAAAATAAAACAGAGAACATGGATGGAAAGGAGGACCAGGCTGTTTCATTTCGCCTTGAGGGGGACAGGCTTCTAGTTGATTCTGAGGAAGGCGGGATGGAGACGGGAGAACTCTTTCTGGGAAGGCAGCGTCTGATTTTTGAGGACGGAGAGCTGACGGGAATTGAGAGAAACAGGCAGACAGAAGCTTCCCAGAATATCTTTTATGACGGAGAAACTAAGTATACGGTAAGGGATGGGGACATTTACCGGAAAATTCCCGGTCAGAAGGAGGAGTGCGTCATCCGAAACGGCCATGTGGAATGGGCAGATTTTCGTTTCCAGAGTCTTTACTATGTGTGCAGCTATCAGATTCCCAATTCTGAGCAGATAAAGAGGACAGCCTATATGGCGGATGGAGATGGGGAAAATCAGTCAGAGCTTTTTACAGACAGTGCTGTTTTAGATAATGACGGACTTCAGTTTACAGAGGACTGGGTGTATTACCGAAAGGGAAATTCTGTATTCAGAACTGGCATGAGAGAAGCGCGAAAGGAAAGAATGGTCAAAACTCAGGGTGAGTATTTTGCTTTTGGGGATACTCTGTTTTATATGGATGAGAATGGACTGAACTGTGTTTCCGAGGGAGAGACAGATTATGCAGAGGGGGAAATTTTGCTGCCGGCTCTGGAAGATGGACAGATTGTGTTTGTGTACGAGGACGGAGAGCCGGCTCAGCCAGATGAAAACGGAGAACTTCACATCGGGGACATGGTCTATACGATGGATGGAAATGCTGTGACAGCAGTAAGGCCTGCCCAGCAGATTTATGGGAATGAATTATACTACCTGTATGGAAGCGGAATGGACAGAAAAATTTATAAAAAAGCCATTGACAGTGATTCGACTGCGCTGGTTGCTCAGAACGGCATATACACGGACAGCTTCTGCATCATTGGCAGCTGGCTTTACTACAGCGCCTGCATGGAAAATATTGACGGGGTACAGTACAGCCAGATTTACAGGGCAAATCTGGATACCATGGCCCAGGAGAAGGTGGGGCGCCTGTTCCAGGGTGTGATCACAGCCATGTACCCGGACAGGGAAGAAAACATGATTTTCGGGGAATATATTTCTGAAACGGTGGACGGGAAGATTCACGGGAATATCTGTGCGATTATGGAGGACGGACAGATGGGAATTATCGAGGATTCTATTCCGAGAAACAGCGGAAATGACAGACTGTCCTTTGTAGCTGCCCAGGGAGATGATATTTACTGTTTCTACCACGAATGTACGTATGACAGTACATCGGGAGTGATCCGGGATATAAGTACAGAGGCATCGCTGGTAAAGTGGTAGAGAAGAGATGAGAAAGAGATAAAGATTAGATAAAGAATAGATAAGAATAGATTGAGAATAGATAAAGAAACAGAGGAAACATGAGAGACGAAACGCCAGACGGGGCAGGGCTGCTGTCATGGAATAAACAGAAACAGGAACCTGGAAGGAGCAGGAATATGCGTCTGATTGACAGACTGGAGGAATATGGAAGGTCAGATTTTTATGGCTTCCACATGCCGGGACATAAAAGAAGGCAGGAGCTGGGGATAACTTCCTTCCCCAATCCGTTTTCTGTGGATATTACAGAGATCGAGGGGTTTGACAACCTTCACCACGCAGAGGGAATTTTGAGAGACTCCATGGAGCAGGCGGCTCAGATTTACGGGTCAGACAGGACGTATTATCTGGTCAATGGCAGCACCTGCGGAATTCTGGCAGCCATCAGCGCGGCGGTGCCCGAGGGAGGAACTCTCCTGATGGCAAGGAATTCTCACAAGTCAGCCTACCATGGAGTGATGCTCAGGGGACTGAAGGCCCTGTATGTATATCCTGAGATCTTTGAGGAATATGGAATTCAGGGAGGGATCTCTGCCGAGGAGATAGACAGGATTTTGAAGGAGCAGGGGAAGAGGGAGATAGGAGCTGTCTTTCTCACCTCTCCCACCTATGAGGGAATTGTGTCGGATGTGGAACGCATTGCAGAGACTGTCCATTCATACGGGCTTCCTCTGATTGTAGATCAGGCTCACGGCGCCCATCTTGCATTTGGAGAAGGGACGGGAAAAGGCAGGAGAGAGGGGAGGCTGTTTGCGCGCTCTGCGCTGGAATTGGGAGCGGATGTGGTGATTGAGAGTGTGCATAAAACACTTCCCTCTTTGACGCAGACGGCTCTGCTCCATATAAGAGGCAGCCGCATTGACAGGGAATGCCTGGAATTTTATCTGAGAGTGTATCAGAGCTCCAGCCCCTCCTATCTTTTGATGGCTTCCATCGATAACTGTATTCAGTATATGGACTTGGAGGGAAGAAAACGCCTGGAGAAGTACGGAAGGCGTCTGGAGCAGTGGATGGAGAGAGCGGAGGAATGGAAATGCCTGTGGATCCTTGACGATTCTGTGATCGGGCGCAAGGCTGCAGCAGACAGGGATCTGTCAAAGCTGGTGGTGGGCATAAGACCCCATGTCAGGAGAGAACTTGGAGAGAAGACTGCAGAAGAGAACGGCGGCCGGGAAAGATACAATGGAACCTGGCTGGCAGCAGAGGTAAGAGAACGGTTTCATCTGGAACCGGAAATGTGCTGCGACAGGTATGTGATTTTTATGACCTCCCTGATGGACAGCGAGGAAGGACTTTTGCGGCTGATGGAGGCTCTGTGTACGATCGACAGGGAGTTATGTGAAAAAGCGGCAGAAGAGAACAAAAGGGAAGGCACAGAGGAAAGCAAAAGGGAGGATGAAAAAGGGGCAGAGCTGGCTGCGCAGGACAGCCGGCTCTTTACCTGGACGAGAGATACAGAGGTGAGGATGAATATGTCTGAGGCTATCAGACGGCCTGGCAGGCGCATTCGCCTGGAGCAGGCAGCAGGACTTGTGAGCAGAGGATTTCTCACCGTCTATCCGCCAGGAGTTCCGGCCATAGTTCCCGGTGAGGAGATTTCCAGGGAGTCGCTTCAGATGATTCTTTCCAACAGAAGGCTGGGCCTGACTGTGGAGGGAATTTATGAGGACGGGACAGTGGACACTGCAGTCAGGGAAGCGGTTGAAAAGAACGGTAAAGAAGGACAGATGGAAAGATAAGATGAAGCAGAAAACAGGAACTGAATTAGAACAGGGAAGAGGACAAAGAGAAGAGGAGAGAAACGAATACGGGAAAATCTACTTTGTGATGGGAAAGAGCGCTTCGGGAAAGGATACCATTTACAAAAAGCTGCTGGAAAGTATTCCGGAGCTGAAAACCATTATCCCCTATACAACCCGGCCTATGCGGGAGGGAGAAAAGGAGGGGGCAGAGTACCATTTTACAGATGAGGCCTCCTTACAGGAGATGTGGGAAATGGGAAAGGTGATTGAAAAGAGAACTTATCATACGATGTACGGCCCCTGGAGCTATGCAACCGTCGATGACGGGCAGATTGATCTCAGGGAGGGGAACATTCTGATGATAGGAACGCTTGAATCCTACCAGAGTATCCGCAGCTACTTTGGACGGGAGAATACAGTCCCCCTCTATATTGAGGTGGAGGATGGAGAACGGCTTGAACGGGCTCTGAACCGGGAAAAACAGCAGAAATGCCCGCGATATGCGGAGCTGTGCCGCCGTTTTCTGGCTGACGAGGAGGATTTTTCAGAGGAAAAGCTGGCTGAAGCCGGAATCACCGCGCGGGACAGATATGAGAACCGGGAGCTGGAAAAGTGTTTAGACGATCTGGCCCAGAGGATAACAGGGTTTCCCTTTTATTCTCGCTTTCCTCAAAAGGGATAGTGTGATATAATAGCGAGGAAAGCGCATGCCATGCTTGCATGAGCATGCATTTGACGAGCGGCCCATCGAGACGTCAGTCGAGATGGTATAATGACCGCGAAAGTCTGTATCAGGAGGATACGAAATGACAGCCGTACAGGCAGTGAGAGAAGAGACAGCGGCTTTAATGCGCAGCTTCTATGCATAACATTTTCTTCAGGAGGAATCATGGCAGGCTTTAAAGATATTATCGGACATGAAATGATAAAGGATCATTTTCAGAAAGCAATCGAATACCACAAGGTTTCCCATGCGTATATCCTTTCGGGCGAGCAGGGGATGGGAAGGAAGACATTAGCTAAGGCATTTGCCATGACGCTGCTCTGTGAAAAAAGTGATAAGGAACCGTGCATGGAATGTCATTCCTGCAAACAGATACTGAGCGGGAACCATCCGGATGTGATCTGGGTCACCCATGAAAAGCCAAACAGCATCGGTGTTGACGATATACGGGAGCAGCTCAATGACACCATACAGATTAAGCCCTACAGCAGCGCCTACAAGATCTATCTGGTGGACGAGGCGGAGAAAATGACGGTTCAGGCTCAGAACGCCCTTTTAAAGACCATTGAGGAGCCGCCGTCCTATGCGGTGATTATTCTGATGACCACCAACGAGGAGGCATTTCTGCCGACCATCCTGTCACGGTGTATTAAGCTGAAGCTGAGACCATTAAAGGATCAGACCGTCAGCAGCTATCTGATGGAATCCATGGGAATCGGGGAGAGCCAGGCGGATATCTATGCGGCATTTGCCAGAGGAAATCTGGGAAAGGCCATTCATCTGGCGTCTTCAGAGGAGTTTAAGCTGCTTTACAGGGAGATTCTGAACCTTTTAAAGCATGTGAAGGAGATGGATCTTGTCATGCTTCTCGACTACATCAAGAAGATGCAGGAGGAAAACCTCGATCTGGACGAGTGCCTGGATTTCATGCAGCTCTGGTACAGGGACATTTTGATGTACAAGGTGACAAAGGATATGAACTGCCTGATTTTTAAGGAGGAATATACAACCGTCAGCAAGCTCTGCCAGAACAGCTCCTATGAGGGGCTTGAGACCATTCTGAATGCCATTGACAAGGCAAAGGCAAGGCTGGCGGCCAATGTAAATACAGAGCTCGCCCTTGAGCTTATGCTCTTAACAATGAAGGAGAATTAGATTGATGATAAAGGTAATAGGTGTCAGGTTCCGGACGGCGGGAAAGGTTTATTTTTTCGACCCGGCCGGAATGGAGATCAACACGGGAGATCACGTAATTGTAGAAACAGCCAGGGGTATTGAGTTTGGCCATGTGGTTCTCGGCAGCAGGGAGGTGGACGAGTCCAAGGTCGTTCAGCCCTTAAAGTCCGTGATCCGTATGGCTACGGCAGCGGACGAGGAGACAGAGCGTAGGAATAAGGAAAAGGAGAAAGAGGCCTTCGGCATCTGTCTGGAAAAGATTAAAAAACACAATCTTCAGATGAAACTCATTGACGCGGAGTACACCTTCGACAACAATAAGGTGCTCTTTTACTTTACTGCTGACGGCAGAATCGATTTCAGGGAGCTTGTAAAGGATCTGGCTGCCGTGTTTAAGACCAGGATTGAGCTTCGCCAGATCGGAGTCAGAGATGAGACAAAGATCATGGGAGGAATCGGAATCTGCGGACGCCCCCTGTGCTGCCATACCTACCTGTCAGAGTTTATCCCCGTCTCTATTAAGATGGCCAAGGAACAGAATCTGTCCTTAAATCCCACAAAGATCTCAGGCGTCTGCGGCAGGCTGATGTGCTGTCTGAAAAATGAGGAGGAAACCTACGAGGAGTTAAACAGCAAGCTGCCGGGAATCGGCGACTATGTGACGACGGACGACGGCCTCAAGGGAGAGGTCCACAGCGTAAGTGTGCTGCGCCAGCTGGTAAAGGTAGTGGTGACAGTGGGAAAGGACGAAAAGGAGATCCGGGAATACCCGGTAAAACGCCTGAAATTCAGACCGAAGCGCAGAAAAGAAAAGGTAAATGTGGATGCGGAGTTAAAGCAGCTGGAGGCCCTTGAAAAGAGGGAAGGAAAATCCAAGCTGGACAATAACTGATCCAGGTGAAAACTTCGTGAAAGACTCAGGAAGGGACAGGACTTGAATACAGAGAAAAGAGAGATTGAACTGAGAGAGGATGAGAGGATCGACGATCTTCACAGAAATGGCTACCGGATCATCCAGAACCAAAAGGCATTCTGCTTTGGAATGGATGCAGTGCTTCTGTCTGGATATGCGTCGGTAAAGCCGGGGGAGAGGGCTCTCGACCTGGGAACGGGGACGGGGATTATCCCCATCCTTCTGGAAGCCAAGACAGAGGGCAGCTATTTTGCTGGGCTGGAAATCCAGGAGAACATGGCCGAGATGGCAAGAAGGAGCGTTTGGCTCAACGGCCTGGAGGGGAAAATTGAGATTGTGACAGGAGATATAAAAGAAGCAGGCCGGATTTTCGGTGCTGCCTCTTTTGATGTGGTGACATCAAATCCTCCCTATATGAACGACAGCCACGGGCTGAAAAATCCGGATCTTCCCAAGGCCATTGCCCGCCATGAGGTGCTCTGCACCCTGGAGGACGTGGTGCGGGAGGGAGCGAAGGTGCTCCGGCCGGGAGGCCGGTTTTATATGGTGCACAGGCCTCACAGGCTCATTGAGATTATCACTGCATTTACGAAGTATAAGCTGGAGCCAAAGAGGATGAAGCTCGTACACCCCTTTGTAGACAAGGATGCCAACATGGTTCTTATAGAGGCGGTGAAGGGGGGGCGTTCCATGATAAAGGTGGAAAAGCCGCTGATCGTGTACCGGGAACCGAGGGTTTACATGGATGAGATTTATGATATCTACGGGTATTAAAAGAGGAGGGAACGGAAGATGGATGACAAGGCTCTTCTGAGTGAAAAGACACAAAAGGCAGGGACGGGAAAGCTGTACCTGTGCGCCACTCCCATCGGCAATCTGGACGATATTACCCTTCGGGTGCTGGATACTCTGAAAAACGTGGATCTCATCGCTGCGGAGGATACCAGGCACAGCATCAAGCTGCTGAACCATTTTCAGATTAAGACTCCTATGACAAGCTACCATGAGTACAACAAGGTGGAGAAGGCCAGGTACCTGGTGGATCAGATGAAGAAGGGGGTAACGGTGGCGCTGGTGACGGATGCGGGGACACCGGGGATCTCCGATCCCGGGGAGGAGCTGGTGCGCCAGTGCCATGAGGCGGGGATTCCCCTCACCTCTCTTCCGGGGCCTGCAGCCTGCATCACAGCCCTGACTATTTCCGGTCTTCCCACCAGGCGTTTCTGTTTTGAGGCCTTTCTGCCGGCGGATAAGAAGGAACGGCAGTGGATTCTGGAGGAGCTGAAGAAGGAGACTAGGACAATCATTGTCTACGAGGCTCCCCACCATCTGGTGAGGACGCTTTCAGAGCTTGCGGCTGCTCTGGGGGAGAGGAATATCACCGTCTGCAGGGAACTGACAAAGCGCTATGAGGAGGCCTTTCGCACCACGTTTTCCGGCGCTCTGGAATTTTATAAGGAGAATGAGCCTAAGGGCGAGTGCGTGGTAGTCATCGAAGGAAAATCCTTTGACCAGGTGAACCGGGAGAAGCAGCAGGAGTTTGAGGAGATGACCGTCGAGGAGCATATGGAGCTGTATCTCTCACAGGGGATGGATAAAAAAGAGGCCATGAAGCGGGTGGCCAAGGATCGGGGGATCAGCAAGAGAGAGGTTTATCAGGCGCTTCTGTAGGGGAAGAGGGGAAGTGGGGAGAAAAGGGGAAGTTTTTTTGTTCCGATGAAAGTCACAAAGAAACTTCCCCTTTTCTCCTGGATGAATGGGAGGAGAGGCCGCCCCGCTCTTTCAGTTCAGACAGATAGGAATGTTCATCTTAGCACTCGCAATGCTGGCTAAATTATTCTTATTTTAATCAGTTATCCGGATGACGGTGTACCCCTGTTTTCTGACGGCATTTTTTAAGAGCTCCGGGTCTGTGGGCTGCTTCATCCGCACTAGGGCTTCCTGGCTTCCCAGATCCACAGAGGCCCAGACTCCGTCAAGGGCGTTTAATGCATTTTCCACCCGGTTTGCGCAGTTTCCGCAGGACATGCCGTCAATTTTCAGGATTTTTGTGTACGGATAATGGGCTTTGTTTCGATCCGATACTCTCCTTTTTTTGACTGTTCCCTCCCCGCCTGCACCGCAGCAGCCGGAGGTGAGCTTCTTTCTGTATTTCTTTACAGAAAAAATACAGATGACGGCCAGTATGACACAGATGACAGCCGTTGAAATCGTTCCTCCTGACATGGCAAAAGACCTCCTTTACACAATGGTTAGTTAATGCTAACTTTCTGCTATTATACCTGCAGCGGACATGCTGTGTCAAGAGGGAAGAAAGGGGAGAAGGAAGCTGGAGGGCAGGAAAAAGGGCCGCCGCAGAAGCGGCAGCCCTGAATCTGTCCATAGACAGTGGGAAAGTGGAAATAGACAGCGGAAATAGACGGCGAAAATGGACAGCGGAAGGAATAGGGAATATTCCATCTCTTAAAAGCGGAACACGGCCGTCCCGTAGGGGGGAAGCGGATAAGAGAAGGAGTAGGGCTGGCCGTCGCACTCTCCCTTCTTGGAGCGGTAAACGTGCACGTCATCGTTTTTCTCATAATATCCGTGATGGCTGTCCAGAACCAGGGTGAAATTGCCCAGCTTCGGCACGCCTACCCGGTAATCCGCCCTCTCCACCGGAGTGAAATTGATGATGAAGAGGAGATTTTTCTTCTTCGTTTCATCCCGGCGTACGAAGCTGAAAATGCTTCGGTCAGCGTCGTTGGCATTGATCCACTGGAAGCCTGCGTAGTCATTGTCCAGGCGGGACAGGCAGGGGTATTTCCGATAGAGGGTGAGAAGGCCCCTTACATAGCTTTGAAGATCTGCATGGAGGGGTTCGTCAGCCAGATACCAGTCCAGAGATACCTTTTCATCCCACTCGTGGAACTGGCCGAAATCCTGTCCCATAAACAGCAGCTTTTTGCCGGGATGGCCCAGCATGAAGGTGTAGCCTGCCTTCAGGTTGGCGAATTTGTCCTCGTAGATGCCGGGCATCTTATTGATCATAGAGCATTTTAAATGGACAACCTCATCGTGGGAGAGAACGAGGATGAAGTTTTCACTGGTGGAGTAGGTAAGCCCGAAGGTCATGTGGTTGTGGTTAAATTTCCTGTAAATGGGATCCAGCTTCATGTATTCCAGAAAATCGTGCATCCAGCCCATGTTCCACTTGAAGGTAAAGCCAAGTCCGTCCTCCTCCGGCCGGTGCGTGACCTTCGGCCAGGCAGTGGACTCCTCGGCGATGATCATGCAGCCGTCCTTTCTCCCTGTCAGAACACTGTTTAAATGCTTGAAAAATTCGATGGCTTCCAGATTCTGATTGCCGCCGTACTGGTTGGCAACCCACTCCCCGTCCTTTCTGCCGTAATCCAGATAGAGCATGGATGCCACTGCATCCACCCTCAGTCCGTCTATGTGGTACTGCTCGATCCAGTAGAGGGCGTTGGCGATCAGGAAATTTTTGACCTCGTTCTTTCCGTAATCAAATACCTTTGTACCCCAGTCGGGATGCTCTCCCTTGCGGGGATCTGCGTACTCATAGAGGGGTTCCCCGTCAAAATCAGCAAGCCCGTGGGCGTCCCTGGGAAAATGGGCGGGAACCCAGTCTAAAATAACGCCGATTCCTTTTTTATGGAGATAATTTACAAGGTACATGAAGTCCTTGGGAGTACCGTAGCGGGAGGTGGGAGCATAATAGCCGGTCACCTGATAGCCCCAGGAGCCGTCAAAGGGGTGCTCTGCGATCCCCATAAGCTCCACATGGGTATAGCCCATATGCTTTACATAGTCTGCAAGGGCCTTGGCTGCCTCCCTGTATGTATAGCAGTTGTCCCGCTCCGGGCGGATAGTTTTTCGCCAGGACCCCAGATGAACCTCGTAGATTGCGAGGGGAGCCTTGACAGGGTCTGTCTGCTTCCTCTTTTCCATCCAGGCGGAGTCGCTCCAGGAAAAGCCTGTAATGTCAGAAGTTACAGAGGCAGTTCCCGGCCGGTATTCAGCGCTGAAGGCAAAGGGATCGGATTTTAAGAGCAGAGAGCCCGTTTGGGTGGTGACAGCGTATTTATAGAGCTCGCCCTCCTTTAAATCAGGCACAAAGGCCTCATAAATTCCCTGTCCATTGATATTTTTCATGGGATTTTTTTCGGGATTCCATCCGTTGAAATCCCCTACTACGCTTACGGACTGTGCGTGAGGCGCCCATACGGCAAAGTGCATGCCGGCTTTTTTCCGGTAGGTGTAAGGGTGGGCTCCCATCTTTTCATAGAGACGGTAATGGCGTCCCTCACCGAACAGGTAGAGGTCGAGTTCACCAAAAAATCCCATTCCTGCTTTTGAAGTTTTTGTCTTTTGCCCGGCCGTTTTTTTCATGTACTGGTCCTTGCCAAAAGATTTGGTATCTGTTGTTGTGTTCATAACTAAGTTCCCCCTGAAATACAGGCCTGCAGGACATGAAAGAATCCGGCATCCGGTAACAGTCCTGCCAATGCCATAGTTTTTGTTTGGATAATCAGTGTCCCCCTGTGAGCCAGCTTTGATAAGAGATGAAAGCTCTTCTAAAGTTCCTGGCTTTTAATTCGGCGCAGGAGAAACTGATAACGCAGCTGGGCTGCGTTGATCTCGTAAATATAGCAGTCGATAAGCACCGGATCAACTGCCTGATCAAAGTGATTTCTGGCGCAGTCCATTTCGGCCATGATCCGGCGCAGCTCATCCTTCACAGTCATCGCAGTAGGCTTTCCTCCGGCCTTTGCTTCATGTTTTGTTTTTGTCTTAATCATGTATTTTTCCTCCTTTGAAGCCTAGTATGGCTGGAAAAAAGAAAAAATATGTGCAGAAACGTGCAGCAGTTCAGATAAAAGGATAAATTGTTAAAAAAAGGAAAAGGAAAGTCAGTCCCTAGTCAGGGGACTTTATGCCGAGGAAGGACTGGAGCCTGCGGCCCAGACCGATGAGCTCAGCTGTGGCCTCGGAGATTGTGAGATAGTAGTAATTGCAGGTCCCCGAGCGCCTGATATCGATAAGTCCAGCCTCTTTTAAAATTTTCAGATGGTGGGAGACAGCAGGCCTTGAGAGGCTTGTATACTCTGTGATTTCCTTCACATTCAGGCCGTGCCGGCTCATATTTTCCCGGGAAAAATCTCCGCTGCAGTTTTTAGAGGCGGCTTCCGTCAGCACCTCCACGATTGTGAGACGTATTTCGTCGCCCAGCGCTATGAAGAAGGGCATGCACTGGTGAAATTGTTTTTTTAAATCTTCTGCCTCTGTCAGAACATCACACCTCCTTTGCGCCTGTATGGCGATAAAAAGTTAAAAAATTTGGTCTGCAAATTTACTGAAAGTATTGGTTTAAAAAAATGAACTAATATAGGAATATTTTAACACCTGTAAGAAGAAAAAGTCAATGGGGAAGAGAAAATACAACTTCGGTTTATATTGCAAATGAGTGTGAATGTGATAGAATAAATCTATGCGTGAAAGCATTTGATGAGAGTCCGGTGAAAGGAGAAAGGTATGAAATTTTTTATTGACACGGCTAATGTGGATGAGATCAGAAAGGCCAATGACATGGGGATTATCTGCGGAGTTACGACAAACCCATCTTTGATTGCCAAGGAGGGACGTGATTTTAAGCAGGTAATCGAGGAGATTGCTTCTATCGTCGACGGGCCGATCAGCGGGGAGGTAAATGCCTTCACAACTGATGCAGAAGGGATGATTCGTGAGGGACGCGAAATCGCAGCCATCCACCCCAACATGGTAGTGAAAATTCCTATGACAGCGGAAGGACTGAAGGCTACAAAGGTGCTTTCTTCAGAAGGAATTAAGGTAAATGTAACACTTATTTTCTCGGCAAATCAGGCGCTGCTGGCAGCGAGAGCAGGAGCAGCCTACGTGTCGCCGTTTGTGGGAAGGCTGGACGATATCTCAGAGCCGGGTGTGGAGCTCATTGAAACGATTATGGATATTTTTGAAACCCACGGAATTGAGACAGAAGTAATTGCCGCCAGCATCCGTACAACCATGCATGTGACACAGTGTGCACAGGCAGGGGCAGACATCGCCACCGTTCCCTATAAGGTGCTTGAGCAGATGCTTCACCATCCTCTGACCGATCAGGGAATTGTGAAATTCCAGGCTGACTACAGAGCTGCATTTGGAGAAAAATAGATATCGAGAACATAGGACAGGCGCATCTTCTTTTTGAAGGGAGAGGATGCGCCTGTTTCATTTCTTAGGGCTGTTTCAGTGCTTCCCGAGGAGTGGGTAACAGTTTTAACTGGCCTGAAATATGCACAAAAAAACAGGCCTATTTTTAGCAGAAATTACAATATAAAGTGGGAAAATTTCGCTTGACATTTTAGAACTGCATGACATAATGAGGTTACATTTACAGAAGCAGGAGACAGCTTCGGAGGCACTGCCGTTTGATGATTGTGAAAGCTCGAATGTGCTGGTTTCCGTGCTTCTGCAGCATCATATCTTTGCCATTTTAGAGAGCTGCGCGCGTCTATATCTTTACGAAAGTCTGTTATGAGAAAAATCCATTCAGCATTTTCGCTGAAAATCTGGGAAATGGTATTATCGCAAAATTTTATCTTCTAACCAGCTCTGAAGCTGGGCTTGGATGTCCCGTTTTGAGCTGGCACATTCAAATAAATGGATGTCTGTGGGGGATTTCCTTAAAATATCTGTCCGCAGTTAAGGCCCCCTTAGACGGGAAGGGTTATGGCCGGACAGAGAAGGAAAATCGGGGAAGAAGGCTCAGGGGAAAAATGAGAAAATCTGTGGGAGGAGGTGAAAAGATGGGGAGGAGATAAAGTGGATTCTGCACGCATTTTTGACAGCTGTATGTCTGTGTGATTTCAGAGATGGGAAAATTCCCAACTGCCTTTCAGTTATGATCCTTCTTTCAGGCTGCGGCTATCTGTTTATGACAGGGGGGATTGTCTCTGCTGGAAAAGCCCTTGCTGCCTGCTGTCTGGTTCTTCTGGCATTTTACCCTCTGTTCTGGCTGCGGATGATGGGGGCAGGTGATATCAAGGTCATTTCTGCCATTCCCGCCTTTTTAAGCAGCCGGGAATGGTTTCAGGTGGTGGGGTGTGCATTTGTGCTGGCGGGGATATGGTCTGTGTACAGCATGGTGAGACGAAAAGCCCTGAAAGAGAGATTTGCCTGTTTTTTTAGCTATGTACAAGGCCTTCTGGAAACGGGGATGAGAACGCCCTACAGCAGTCTGGAAGCAGATTCATGGGAAGTTTTGCGTATAGGGCCGTTTCTCTGGGCAGGCATGACTGCTTTTTTGATGAGAGGGGGCATAGGATGAAGCGGATTCTGGCTGTATATGACGTAGATCCGTTTTATGCACAGAGGTTTGCAGAAGTGGCAAACCAGAGGGAAAACATACCATTTACGGTGATGGCCTTCACTTCCATGGAGCGCCTGAAAAATTATGTGAAGGAGCATCAGGTAGAGCTTCTTCTCATAAACAGTCAGGTAGGTCAGGAGGAAATAAGGCAGCTGGGGATCAGCAGAGTCGTCTCTCTGACAGAAGGGGAGGGGACGGATGCAGATTATGAATATCCCTCCGTCTATAAGTACCAGTCGAGTGCCGGAATAATCAGGGAAGTGATAGCCTGCTACAGTGAGAGAACAAAGGAAATCTATTCCGCCGAATCGGGTACGCCTGCCAGGATTATCGGGGTATACTCACCAGTGGGAAGATGCCTGAAAACATCGTTTGCCCTGACGATGGGCCAGCTTATGGCTTCTGACAGGAGAGTCCTCTACATTACGCTGGAGGATTATTCAGGGATGGCGGCTATGACGGGGGAAGAATACAAAAATGATCTGTCAGACGTCCTCTACTACTTCGGACAGGGAAATTTTAATCTTCTAAGGCTCAGCGGAATTGTACATTCCATTGGAAATATGGATTATATTCCTCCAGTGAGATACCCGGAGGATCTTTCTCAGGTCTCCTCCTCGGATATGGCGGATATGATCCAGCGCCTGGCGGCAGAGAGCGGCTATGAGATCATGATTATCGACGTGGGAAATTACGGGCATCAGGCAGCTCCGCTTTTATCTGTGTGCCAGGTTATCTATATGCCTGTAAAGGAGGACAGTATTTCAGCGGCTAAAATCCAGGAGTTTGAAGATTATCTGGGCAGGGTGGGGAAAAGAGAGGTTATGGACAAGGTCAGGAAACTGAAGCTTCCCTATCACAGGAACTTTGGAAAAAAGGAAAATTACATCGAGCAGCTTTTATGGAGTGAGCTGGGGGATTATGTGAGGAGGCTTCTAAGAGGAGGAAACCGCCAGGAAATTGACTTCTAGGGCGGATCCTCCACTGTGAAAGAAAAGGAAGAGGCAGGACAGACAGGCAGAGGGAAAGAAGGGACAGCATACGGGCTTTGTATCGGGAAGAAAAGAGGGAGGGGAAGAGCGCTGCCAGGCCGTTTCCGGGGGCGGTGATGAATGGAAAGAAAGAAGAGAACCGGACAGTACGGGAAAAAGGCTTAAGTCCAGGCTTCAGAGGGAGCTTGAGGGAAGAAGGCAGGTGGAGGAGGAAGAGCTTACCGGTCTGATCGATTCCTTTATCAGTGAGGAGGGCGAGAGGGAGTATCTGCCTCTGAGAGAGAGGCTCCGTCTTAGAGCAGAGCTTTACAATTCATTCAGAAAGCTGGACATTCTCCAGGAGCTGGTGGACGATCCTGGGATCACAGAAATTATGGTGAATGGGCCGGATTCTGTCTTTGTGGAGAGCCAGGGAAAAATCAGAAGATGGGAGAGGACATTCGAGAGCCAGGAACAGCTGGAGGATCTGATCCAGCAGATTGTGAGCCGTGTAAACAGAACGGTGAACGCATCGTCACCGATTGCGGATGCCAGACTGGATGACGGTTCGAGAGTTCATGTGGTGCTGCCTCCGGTGGCGCTGAACGGCCCGGTTCTTACTATCAGAAAATTCCCGGAGCCTATTACGATGGAGCGCCTGATTCGGCTGGGAAGCATTACAGAGGAGGCGGCCGGTTTTCTGAAAAAGCTGGTAGCATCGGGCTATAACCTTTTTATTAGCGGAGGAACGGGATCTGGCAAGACCACCTTTTTAAATGCCCTTTCTGAGTTTATTCCTGAGAGCGAGCGGTTGATCACCATTGAGGATTCGGCAGAGCTTCAGATTACCCATATTCCAAACCTTGTAAGGCTGGAGACAAGAGCGTCAAACCATGAGGGAAGCCGAGAAATTTCAATCAGGGATCTGATAAGGGCAAGCCTGAGAATGCGGCCGGATCGGATTCTGGTGGGGGAGGTGCGAGGCGCAGAAGCCCTTGAAATGCTGCAGAGCATGAACACCGGCCATTCCGGCTCAATCTCAACCGGACATGGAAACAGCAGCAGAGATATGCTTTTGAGACTGGAAACCATGGTTCTTATGGGGGCTGAGCTTCCGCTGTCTGCCATAAGAAGCCAGATCGCGTCTGCGATTGATATTCTGATCCACCTGGGGAGACTGAGAGACAGAAGCAGGAGAGTCCTGGAGATAGCGGAGGTGACAGGAATTGAACATGGAGAAATTACCCTTCATCCACTTTTTCAGTTCAGGGAGAGAAAGGAAGAAAAAGGAAAAGAAAATGAAGGGGTCAGGGGATGTCTGGAAAAGGTTGGTGAGCTTCAGGATCGGCAGAAGCTGGAACTGGCCGGGGAAACGCTGTGACAGAGGCGAAAAAGGGGCCTTTCTCTATGACAGGTATATCCTTTCCTGCTCAGAGTGGCTTCTCTATGCAGGGCAGGGAATCTGTGCGTGCGCAGCAGTTTCCTATGTATTTTACAGAAACGCGGCTGTTTTCTTCCTGTTTCTTCCGGCTGGAATTCTTTATCCGCTGTACAAAAAAAGGGAGCTGAAAAAGCGCAGAAAGGAGGAGCTGAAACGCCAGTTTAAGGAGGCAGTTCTCATGCTCTCCTCTTCTCTGGCTGCCGGTTATTCCATGGAAAATTCCTTTTCCCAGGCGGAGATACAGCTCAGGGAGCTTTACGGAGAACGGGCAATGATGGCCGATGAATTCTCTGACATGAGAAGACAGCTTTCCCTGAACCGCACACTGGAGGAGCTGTGGAGCGATTTTGCCGATCGAAGCGGTGTGGAGGAAATCAGAAGCTTTGCGCTGATTCTCAGGTCTGCCAGACGAAATGGAGGGAGAATGGGAGCTGTGATTTCTCACATAGCAGAGATCATAGGGGGAAAGCTGCAGGTGCAGGAGGAGATCCGGACAATGACGGCCCAAAAGCAGTTTGAACAGAAGATTATGAATCTGCTGCCGATATTGATAGTTCTCTATGTCGATGTGACCTCGCCCGGATTTTTTGATTCCATGTATGAGACAACTGTTGGAAGGATCGTGATGACCGTATGTCTAGCTGTGTATGCGGGGGCGTACGTCCTGGCTGGGAGGATGTTGGAAATTGAAATTTAGTTGGAAGACGGCAGGGAGGACAGACAGGAAAGAGAGCATTGTCAGGTGGGAGAGAGGACATAGGAAACAGGAAAGCGCAGGAGGGCAGAACAGAGGGAGAATTAAGAAAGATGAAAACGGGGAAAGAAAGGCCGCTGACTCAGAGCGCAGAAAGAAACAGGCAGTCTGCCTGGCAGCTGGAATCCTGCTTTTTATCGTATATCCCATGACAAAAACCGGCTCAGAATTTTTGATAAATGGAACTATGATAGAGCGAAATTCCTACGGGCAGGGAGAACGGGAGGGCACAGTTCTGGTAGAAGGTCTGTCGGAGGATGAGCTGAAGCTCCCGATCAGCCTTGCAGAGAGGCAGTACAGCAGAGAGGAGGCGCGCAGACAGTTTGATCTGGCACTGGAGGAGGCCAGACAGCTTATGCTTGGAGAAAATGAATCGCTGGAACAGGTATCTCATCCGTTAAGCCTGCCCTCCTGGCTGGACAGCATGGGAATGGGCATGAGATGGGAGGCTGAGAATCCAGAGCTGGTAAGCTCCAGCGGTGAAATCAATCTGGGGACGCTGGAAGATTTGCTTGAAACAGAGAAGACTGACTGTGCAAAAACGTCTCTTTTCGTGACATTTGAGGCAGGAGAGTATGAGAAAACCTATGAGATTCCTGTCACTCTGAAGCTGCCTGAGCAGACGGAGGAGGAAAAACTCCTGGCACTGCTGTCGAAAAGAATTGAAAAGCTGGATGAGGAGCAAAGATTCGCAGAGAAAGTGAAACTGCCGGAAGAGCTGGACGGAAAACGGCTTTATTACAAAAATGAGCCGGAATATGACAGAGTCCTGTTTCTGGTTTTGGGAACAGCTGCTGCTGTGGCTTTGGAATTTCAGAAGACTGCCAGGCAGAGGGAGGAACAGAAAAAGAGGAACAGAGAGCTGCTGTTTGATTACTCGGATATTGTTTCTGGCTTATGTGTTTATCTGAATGCAGGGCTGCCGGTCAGGAAAGCCTGGGAGCGGCTGGCAGAGGAATACCGAGAAGGGCTTGAACTTCCCGGCAGCAGAAGGAGGGCTGGCTATGAGGAGATTGCAGCCTCTGTGAGTGCTATGAATCAGGGAATGCCGGAGCTGAAAGCTTATGGAGAATTCGGGAGAAGCTGCGGGCTCAGATCTTACAGAAAACTGGCCGGTCTGATGACACAGTATGTAAAAAACGGCTCAGGAAGCCTTTTAAAAAACCTGGAAGAAGAGATGGAATCTGCATTTGAGGAGCGCAAGGAAGCTGCAAGAAGAGCCGGAGAGGAGAAAGGAACGAAGCTTTTGATCCCGCTGTTTATGATGCTTATGGTGGTTATGGTAATGGTGTCTGTGCCTGCATTTCTGGCATTTGGAATTTAGCTGAACAATCGGAAAAGTTCCAAAAGAGCAGGCTCAGATAAAGAGAAAAGGTACCTTAAAAAACTGCAAAATCCATACCCGGACAACAGAGAAGGAAGAGGGCAGGGGAAGCATATCGCACAAAAATCTGGATGTAAGTAAGAGGATGGAGAGAGCTATATTGTGAAAGGAGAAGAAGGATGAAAGACACAGGGGTTCAAGGAGAAAGAAAATTAAAATCCGATGGTCTGCCGCAGATGGTAAAGAGGGAAGCCGCGGCGTTCTGGGAGGATGAGAGCGGAGTGGGGGTCATTGAAATTGTGCTGATCCTCGTGGGAATCTTGACCCCTTAATATGCAGTGTATATTGTGTATATAGAGTAAAAATTGTGGATAATAGATGAACTTGAGATACAGGAGTGTGTATGGAATACAGGAATCATTATACAGTATATAAGATTAGATATTTTAATGTATGGTTTTATCTATTTGCTGAAACGGAAATTGATGATTATAAGATAAATGTATTAGGTGAATGCATAAGCGTTGGTGTATCAATGAAGATGAAAGATATTCATTCGTGGTGTATCAGACAGAATATAAGATACAGGACGGAGTTTAAGTATCGAAAAGATTACCCAATACAGGCTAATATATGGAATTTTTATTCATATTGCAGGTTTAGGCTAGAGATGAACATGAAAAAGTAAGGGATTCTTTTGGTATGAGAAGTGCTTATTAAAGGATAAAGGTAGAAGTCATAGGTAAAAGGAAACCACTATTACTAATAGTAAAGACTGATATTAGACAGCAACTTTTGGGGACGAATGATGGAGAGGTAGGGAATATTTTATACAAGTCGCCGACAATGTGTGGTATAATAGAAAAAAGTGTCGGCGGGAGGGTGAATAAAGATGGAGATTGTTTTTCAAACAATAAGAATCATTGACTATGAAAATAATGCTGTCTATGTACGAGACACACCAGAAACATTTTCTGATTATGTGAGAACGTTAATTGCTTATATAAATGAGAACGCCTCTATTCGAGAATATCACACACGTTCAACAAATACGGAAGTAATTAGTTGTATTTTAGATGTGGTAAAAAATCAGATAGATGTTAACTTTGTAACAGATAAAATGAATTTTATAGCTAATAGGTTATTATTAAAAGAGCAAGAAGCCCAGACTTCTGTTGCACGTATGAATACAAATGTACAAAAAGGCAGTTTAATACAAGCTCTTATGTACAATGAAGAAAAAGATGAACATATATATTTATTGGCCAAGGTAGAACATACAGATTTTGTGGATGATGAAGATTTTAGTTTTAAGTCAGGATTTTCAAAAGATATGAAAAAACTTTGGAAATCTTGTACATTTATAATTGATGATTTGGCTGCACCTGTTTTTTCGGCAAAAGTGTATTCTAATACTGTTGCAAAATATTGGTATGATAATTTTTTGGAGTTAGATCAGGTTGTAAGTGATGAAGTAAATACAGACAAAGCATTTCGAGCAATAGATAGTACACTAAATAGAAATGTAAAAGGCATTGCGCCAAGGGATCATGCATTGATTAGAAATGCAATGATTGCTTACTTTAAATCTAATGATTATATCGATTATGACACTATGATACAGAATACTTTGGAAAATTACCATCCGGTAGAATTAGAACAGGAAAAAATGGAGAAGGTATTAGAAAGAATACGAGAATTACCAGAGAAATATAAATTTGATAAGCAGTTTAGTACAGTGCCATCAGTTATAAATGCTAGAATAAAAAAAGTCTATGATGTCTGCCGAGGTGTACAGTTAAGAATAACAGATGCCATAGATGATTTTGACGAAACGATTAAAGCATATAGAGATAACGATGGGAATAGATATATACAGATAAAAACAGATAATGACTTGACATTTAGACGATTTTCAAACCAATAAATTATTAGGAGGTGGATTATGCTTATAGAATTGATTCGGGCGGCAACGGTAACAGATATTGTTGTTTCAGAAAGAATGAAAGTATATGAAGCCTCATTTAGATATGAAATAAAAAATGCTCCAGAATACAGTTATTTTTTGAATATTCTTAATTTTATTTCGCAAAGAGATAAAATAGGAATAACATTACAAGACGAAACAGAACGGGTTTATGATTTTTCGACGGGAGGAGAAAGAGACTATAAAGAGTTCATTAAAAATACATTAGAAGATGAAATTATAGATGCCAAAATAAGAATTGATAAGAAAGTTATAAATAATCATTTTTCTATTTATGCATTTGACGAATTTACTAAAGATGTACTCTCCTTGCCAGTAGAGGAAGTTATGGTTGCTTTTTCTAATTTATTGAAACAGTCTTCAAACTATTTAGTGTTTGATGTGTATAGTCCAATAACAACGTTTGCAACTAAAACAATGTTTTTTGTACCTGATGGAAATGGTACGGTAAACTCAGAATTTAATAGGGTTAAAAGAATGGAGGAGTGTAGGGAGGTCTCATATTTTTATAATTTTGATATTTATGAGGTTTTACCAGATGATTTTAAAATTACAATTAATTATGAAAACAACCCTTTAACTGAAGTGTTTCAAAAGATTATGGTTTTATTATCTATTAGCTTTATTGCAACATCGTCTACAATAAATGGTAGTCAACTTAAAGGAATCATAAATGGTCAACGTACAATGGAATATTGCTGTGACATAAATGCACTACCGGATAATAATATATTGTATAGTATTTATAACTGGATTTATACGGGTGGTAATCCGATCGATAAAGCTATAATCGTTAGAAATGTAATCAGCTTACATTGCAAATATATTCCTATAACTGAAGTTGATGAAAAAGTTATGGCTTCAATACAATCAAATTATAATCTTTATTTAAAAGAAAATGTAAAGGCATATTTAGAATTGAAAAACAGGGTTGCGGAATTTATAAGTGATACAGTTTCAAAAACAGGAGAATATGCGACTGGTCTATTAGATAAGTTCAAGTCAAATATAATTGCGATATTCGGGTTCCTGTTTACAGTGATTTTAGCCAATATAGTTTCGAATCAACCATTAGATAATCTATTTACAAAAGAAATTACTATTTTAGTAGAGTGTGTTTTATTAGGATCATTTGTGTATTTAATAGTATGCTATTTTCAATCACGTTATGAAACAAAAAAAGTGTGGGATAGTTATGAGCAACTGAAATTTAATTATAAAGATATTCTTACGGATGAAGATTTGTTAGAAGCCTTTGACAATGATAAAATGATAGAAAAGATGAAAAAATCAATTCATAAATCTGAAATCATATATTTAAGTATGTGGATTATATTTTTAATTGGATCAATTATTGTAGTTGAGTATTTAAGTCTTTGTCCGACATATTCTAAAATATTAAATGCTTTACAGCGTATATCAGAGTTAATATTAAATTTTTCGATAGAGCACTAATTAGTAAGATTAAATAATGTTATTTTTTTATGAGGTTGAGGTAAAATAATAAATTTTGGCTGTGATCTTTTTCTTCGGAAAGATGGGATCAGGAAGTATATTATTTAAAAATCCATATAAATAAAAAATTCCTAATTTTTGATAATATAGATGCAGCGGCCAGATATCAAACAGATCGGTTATGTTCTTTGCAATAGCGAAAACATAACCGGTTTTTTTATGTTTGGACGGGATCGGCATCACGAGAAACTTTAGAAATTATGTGTAGAGATAGATGGAGGTGAAGGATGGAAAAGAAAATCCGTACAGATCAAAGCGGGGATGGTTCAAGGCTTCCTTATGGATGGAATAAGGGAGATACATGCGTAATGATTACGAATAAAGCTAAGAAAAGTACCAGTGAATATATCGTAGAAAATTATGATGGAGTATATTTTGGCGTTCGTAGCCATACGGGACTGTATCATAGGGTATCCCCATGGAGAATGTTTCATACACGGGAAGAAGCAATAGAAGCGCTGTCGGGTCAGGAAAGAGGCGGAATATCGTTTCAGCAGACAGTATGAGTGGAAGGGGGAATAAGACAATGACAGCACGATTTATGAGTGGGACTCCCTATGCTGCATTGGAAATTGAAATGCAGAGGCCGCCCGGTTTCCGTCCCCGTAAGAGCGGGATGATTATTAGCAGATGTGCCTGTGGCACACAGGAATGTGACTGTAGCTTGTGCGCTCATAAAGAAAGGAACGGTACCGATCAAACGGCAAAAAGATGCGCCTGCCTTTGTGAGCAGATTTTGGCAGGCTGCACGCCTCTTTCCAAGCTGATGGGAGATCTTACCACTGAGGCGGCCGGAAAGCCGTTTGCGGCCCGTGTGGCACGCGTGTCGGAAGATTTTTCTTCGATCTTTTTCCTGGCCGGACATCAGGAACGGTTTGACAGTTTATTGGATGGAAAGAGCAATTCTGCAGATACGGATGTGTTATACGCAGCACTGTATCTGCTGTCGGCAGATCGCTTTTTGTGGGGAAAGTCCGTTCCGGCAGTCAAGCCGGATGCGGTCCATTTTAAAGAAATTCAGATCCATGGGGTTGATCTGGGAGGCTATGTACTCTTTCATACCGCCAAGGATCTGTATCAGGGGACACAGCACATCAGCCTGTCGGAACTGACCGAGCCGGAACTGGTAGGCGATGAGATCTTCCGTTTGATCATTCATGCGCTTCTGATCCGCAGGTATGGGCTTGAGGCCATAAGTGCAGAGAGGAGAGACAGATGATAGGTAAGGAACAGAAACCGGTATTTGAATTACAGTTGTATCTGCCGCCTGAGATTAAAAGGAGCGGCAGCCGCCATATCGAAACACTTTCCCTTCCAGCTACGGATGAACGTTTCGAGCAGGTCAGGGAAGCACTCGGAGCGGATCGGCTGGAACAGTGCCGTATTATCAACGTGATTGGGGCAAAGCGGGATCTGGCGTACTGCCTTCCCCTGTCCTATGACCTGAAGGGCTTAAATGCGTTTGCCAAAGCCCTTGCCCGAAAGGATATTCTTTCGTCAGAAGATGGGAGCAATAAGTTGATGGCCGCACTGGAAGCAGAGCTTCCGGAGGATATGGAGGCCGCTTTGGAGATCGCAGAGAACCAAGAGCGATACGACCTTCTCCCGGCAGGAATCAAGTCCCCGAAGGATTATGCGTTCTATGCAATGGGAAGAGATGAAATCCGGGCAGATAAGGAGCTGGACGCGTTTGTGGATTATGAAGCCTTCGGGAGCTACCGCATGGAGAAAGACGGCGTCATACAGACAGGCCATGGGCTGATTATTCGGAAGGACAGGCCGATTGAGGAACTTCCGGCTGAACTGACAAAGATCCGCCTGTTCAGTCCTTTAAAGGCAGAGTTTTACTATAGGGATGAATGGGGAGAACTCTCCGAAGATCGTGAGGAAATGTCTCCAAGCGAACTTTGTGAGCATGAAGAGCAGATCAAGGAGAAAATCGAGCAGGAGCATTTGGATTCAGAAGGCAGCCGTGGTCTTGCTGTTTATCTGGACCATTGTTTTCTGGAGCGGAAGGTAGCCAGTATGATGCCGACGGTGGAGGTCTGGCAGGGAGAATTATGGGGTGTGCTGGAAGTAAAGAGCCATGGTAGCCTTTCTGAAAAGGAGCTGGAAGCGGTCAAGGACTATTGGAGCGGCCAGGAGAGCGACGGCTGGGGCGAGGGTTTTGAACAGCGTCCGATTCAGATAGAGGACGGGGAACTGTATGTCAGCTTTTGGAATTCGTCGGACAGCTTCTTTATTACGACAGAGGAACAGCTGAAGGGCACTCAGATGCCGGAACTGTCAATGAAGATGGGAGGCATGTAATGCAGGAAATGCGCGTCTTGATTTTCTCAAACGATTATCGGGAGAAACGGGGATATCAGCCGGTAAGGCTTGAACTTCCGGCGGGAAAGGAAAGAATAGCGGATGCTCTGCAGCGTGCGCATGTGAAAGGGACAGGCTACAGCCTGGAATACGCAGGCTGGCCGTATTTCCTTACAGAACCGTTAGAAGCGCTGAAGGACAGCCGTTTGGAAGAAGCGAACCTTTTGGCATATCAGATCCAGGGGATGGATGAGGAACAGTTAGGGACGTTTGAAGGGGCCGTGGCGCTTCGGATGGAGGAAGATGCCGAAAACCCGGTCACAATGAAGGAGCTGATCAATTTTACTTATAACCTGGGAAGCTACGATTATTATCCGGGTGTGAGAAATGATACAGAGCTGGGAGAAATCTGCATAGAAGGGGAGATGATGGATTTTCTTAAACGGCTTCCTGATGATGTAATCGAGCTTCTCGATCCGAAAAAGGTCGGAGAAGAACTCAGGAGAGGCGACCAGGGAACATTCACTCTGAGCGGATATGTGTTCAGAAACGGTGAGGACTTTCAGGAGATTTATGGAGAGGGGCCATGCCCGGATGTGCCGGATAGGGGAAGCGGCATTCTCTCAGTGCGGCTTATATCATTAACCGATTCGGACGGGAAGGGCGTATGGCTGGAGCTACCGGCAGGAGAAGAGGATATGAGGCAGGCTTTGGATACCCTAAAAGCAGATTCGTTTGACTGCTGCCTGATTGCGGAGAACAGAGGATCCGCGCTGCCGTTTTCCCTTGCCGGAGATGAGGATATGGAGAAGCTCAACCTGCTGGCGGAAAGAGTACAGGAATTTCCTGACAACCGGACGCTGGCAAAATATAAAGCTGCCTTAGAGCTGGAGCTTTGCAATGATCTTGATCTGGCACTGGATATTGCGGCAAATCTGGACTGTTACAGCTTTGACCAGGAAATGTTTTCACCTGCACGATATGCGGAATATCTGCTGGAGGAAGCCGGATTTGATACGGAAGACCCCGCATTCCGAAGGTTTGATTTTGAAGGGTATGGAGAGAGAAAGTTAAAAGAGATCGGATTTGCTTCGACCGCCTATGGTGTGGTTGCCCGTAATGAGGTTCCATTCCGTCAAGAATATTCTGCAGCACAGCAGGGGATGAAGATGCAGTGAGAGCAGGAGACAGCAGAAAAGAGAAAGGGAAACCGGCAGGAGGTGATACGGAATCAACAGCTTTATTTCATGGGTCGGAGGGAAGAAAGCTCTGCGGAAGCTGATTTATACCATGTTTCCCGCTAAATTTGACCGTTATATCGAGGTGTTCGGAGGAGGCGGCTGGGTGCTGTTCGGAAAACCGCCGGATGGCAAATGCATGGAGGTCTATAACGACTACAATTCCAATCTTGCAAACCTGTTTTATTGTGTGAAGAACCGCCCCGGGGCAATGCTTAGGGAGCTTGGATTTCTGCCGCTTAACAGCAGGGATGAGTTTACGGTCATCCGAAACTTTATTGACAAGAAGGAATTTGATTCCCGCTTTTTAAAGGAAGAACTGGATCTGGCAGAGCAGTATCTGCCGCCGCCTGATTTTGAGGAGATCCGGCAGATCCTTTTGGAAAATGCGGAGGTTACGGATGTAAAGCGGGCCGCCGCTTTTTTTAAACTCATTCGTTACAGTTACGGAAGCGGATGCACTTCTTACGGCTGCCAGCCCTGTGATGTACGCCGCTGTTTTGATGCGATCTGGCAGGCATCCAGGCGGCTTGCGGATACTGTGATTGAGAATAAAGATTTTGAGGCGCTGATCCGGCAGTATGACCGGGAAAGCGCCTTTTTCTATTGCGACCCGCCCTATTATGAAACCGAAGGGCATTATGAAGTGGTGTTTCGGAAAGAGGATCATAAGAGGCTTCGGGATACGCTGTCAGGCTGCAGGGGAAAGTGGATGGTCAGCTACAATGACTGTGCATTCATCCGGGAACTTTATGAAGGGTACCATATTACGGCAGTTACGAGAATCAATAACCTGGCGCAGCGGTATGACGGAGGATGTGAGTTCCCGGAGGTGCTGATCACCAATTATGACCCGAAAGAGTTGGAGAAGTCACAGCCCAGGCAGCTTCAGCTTTTCAGTTTTTATGAAGAGGCAGAGGAAGATGCCTATGTGGTAACAGGAGAAGATACATGACAAAATATTCTGAGAATCCGCTTTTAGAGTTGCTGCAGGAACTGGAGATCCCGTATGAGGAGGTAAAACAGGCACTGGAGGAAGGAGGATATATTGAAAGAGAAACCGATTTATAAGCTGGTGGATGGAAAAGGGAGAGTGTTGATCCCAAAGAGTCTGCGGGATGCAGCCAAGGTGGAGTATGGCGATATCGTGCGCCTGGGGCTTGCGGAGGGAAGAATTACGATACGCAAGGTAGATGTGGTGGAAGCCGGCGACCAGTCTCCGGAAGCGGTGGAGGCCTATGTGCGTGCCGCATTCAAATCCATGCCGGACGCAGTCAGGCTGGAACTGATCGGAGAGCTGAGTGCTCTTCTGCAGAAAAAGGAGGGATGAGCCATGAAGCGGTTTCGATTTGAGGACTGCAGTAAAACAGGATATGGCTTTTCCATTGAAAAGAAAGCCGTACTGCTTTCTGATCATGCACCGGCTGCCGAAAAGCATGGGAAGCTTTTTTTCTGCATGGGCGGAGACGGCGCAGGAGCCGCACTTCGGCAGGGAGAGGTTTTTCTGGTGTCCTTATCGGATGGGGAACGCTGCCGGTGCAGCCGCGGCGAGGTAATCGGTATCGTAAAACCGGAACTTCTGCCGGATGAGGCAAAGCTCCACCTTTCCCAGATCCGGCCACCGGGAGCGAAGGATTTAAATTTATGTGTACCGGAGTATTCCGGGTACAGCTTCCTGCCGGACGGACGGTATGCTTCCGGTGTGTGGCTGGCAGGTCCAGAAGAAGTCAAAGGATATGTGGAAATGCAGAAAGATTACCAGCACAGGGTTCTGATCTGTGACCGCGATGATTTTGCGGTGCTGGAGATCGTGGAAGGGAAACTGGTATTTCCGGATGAACAGGCTCTGCAGGAGTTTTATAAGGAGCATCAATCGGACGGAGGGATGACAATGGTTTAAAGGGAGAGGACGGGAATGAAAACGATTTATATGGAAAATGGCATCATCATGTACTATGGAAGCCGCGTAGGGCAGATCGCAGATGGCTGTGCAGTGGTGGATCCCCTGTTTCAGGGACCGGAGCTTCAGGACTTTCTGGATAAGCAGAAGCATATCCGGGAAGTGAAGTGGATGGATGGGATCTATGACCGCCTGATGAATGCCCCGAAGGAGACAGGATTTCGGCAGACGGCACTTAAAAATGTGCGGATATGGCAGTTAAAGCCCGATGTGGACATTCAGATGAAATTTATTCCGTTTGAAGAATTAAGCCACAGGTTCGGCCCGCCGGATCTGTCAAATTATGAGGCGGTATATGACGGAGCCGCAGATACCAATGACCTGGAGGCGCTTTATCTGAAGTTCCGGGATCAGAAGCCGCCGGGCTTTACCGGTTATCCCATGTCCATCAGCGATGTCATTGAACTGTATGACAGCCGGGACAGCTCTTTTTATTATGTGGATCGGAGAGGCTTTCAGCAGATAGACGCCATGGAGCCGCTACAGGAGCCGATCCATACCCATAACATGCAGCTTTAACAGACGGAATCGTTCGTCTGTTTTTTGCTGAATAGAAGCAGAAAGGAAAACTATGAAATGAAAAGGCAGAAGAAAAGGAGGAACACACATGCCCGCTTTGGAAATCCGTATCACATCCATGTATCCACCCGGAGCCGCGGGTGGGACAAGAGCTTACGCATCCGCAACCATCGACGGATGCTTTGGCGTCCGGGGAATCAAAATTGTCGAGGGAGGTAAGGACGGCCTGTTTGTCTCTATGCCCAGCCGCAAAACGCAGGACGGCTACAGGGATATCTGCTTTCCCGTAACAGCGGAATTCAGGAATGAGCTTCACACCGCCGTATTGGATGCATACCATCAGGCTCTTACCATGGCGCAGACAGCGCCATTACCACAGGCACAGCCGGAAGCACCAAAAGCCGGACAGCAGTTGTCCGGAATATAAGGAATCAAAAACGAAAAGAATTTGGAGGATAACGACATGATGAAAATGAAAAATCAGATGATGAAGGTTTATACGGCGGCTGCCATGAAGGCTCTGCAGGCGAAGCAGAAGATCAGGGAAACTTCCGGCGAGGGATATGTGGATACCGCGGTAAAGATCCTGATTGCCGTTGTGCTGGGTGCGCTGCTTCTGGCCGGTCTTTATGCCCTGTTCAACGATACGGTTCTTCCGACGCTGGTGGAGCGCGTGGAAGAAATGTTTGATTATGCCGGCTGATCTGGCGGCATCCCTGCAGGGCATCCTGTTTTTTGGGCTGCTGTCTGCGGTATCGGTTTGGGACATTCGGTGCCGGAGAATCCCGGATTTTCTCCAGGCAGGGATTGCGGCATTGGCACTTTTGGATTTTTCGCCGGATCATTTGGCGGGGATCCTGTGTATGCTTCCTTATCTGGCGGCTGCTCTTTTTAGCAGGCAGAAGGAAGGAATCGGCGGCGGAGATGTGAAGCTGGCGGGAAGCACCGGCCTTGTGCTGGGCCTTCCCGCAGCCCTTACGGCATCTGTGGCGGGGCTTTCCTGCTTTATTCTCTTTGGGGCAGGCCTTTCTTTATGGAAACGGGCAGGGGAAAAGGAAACCCGCTCCCCGCTTCCAGTCGGCCCGTTCCTTGCCGTAGGATGCATGTGTGCGTATGTTATGAAAATGAAAGGACTCATCGTATGAAGAAAAAAATCATGATCGCTGTCTGCGCTGTGATACCGGCGGCTGTTTTCACGGCAGTCCTGTATCGCCGCAGGAGAACCATCAGCAGGTAAACCGGAGGGGCGGGCAGAAGAAAAACCTGCCCCATATTTTAACAGGAGGATGGACATATGAGTTTTTTAAAGAACAGGGCGGTAATCGGTGTGATCTGCATCGTCCTTTCCCTGATCATTTGCTTTGCGGTAACCCCGCTGTTTAACAAGGCCATCAGTGACAAGACAGAAATTGTCCGTGTGGTAAAAGAAATCCGAACCGGAGAGGAAATCACAGCGGATATGGTAAAGACCGTTGAAGTCGGAGCGTATAACCTGCCGGAGGATGTGGTAAGGAGTACGGAGACCGCCGTTGGAAAATTCGCTTATGCGGATATGATCCCCGGAGATTATATTATCGCGTCCAAGATTGCGGAGGAACCGGCGGCGGAAAATGCCTATCTTTACAGCCTGACCGGGGAGAAGCAGGCAATTTCCGTATCCGTCAAATCCTTTGCAAACGGCCTTTCCGGGAAGCTGCAGAGCGGGGATATTGTCTCTGTGATTGCGCCGGATTATAAGAAGCAGGGACTGACCGTGATTCCGCCGGAATTAAAGTATGTGGAGGTAATTGCGGTCACCGCGAACAGCGGAGCGGATGCCAACACCGGAGAACCGTCAGAGGATGACAAAGACAAGGAACTCCCTGATACGGTCACGCTGTTAGTCACACCGGAGCAGTCCATGATCCTTGCGGAGCTGGAGGCTGACGGGAATATCCATCTCTCCCTTGTGTACCGCGGGGAACAAAAACATGCTGCCGAGTTTGTTAAGGCGCAGGAAACCATTTTGGAAGAGATCCATGCACCGGAAGAAGAAACAGACGGGGAAGCGGAGCAAACGGGAGAGCCTGTAGAGACGGAAAGCAATGTACAGGAGGAGACGTCGGAAAGTAGTACTGAGGAAAGCGAGGTGGGGTAAGCCTTGAACTTTTTAAAAAACAGTATTTTTAGCCGCAGCCAGAAAGGGGATGAATCCGGCTGGGAACCGGAAAAGGAGAACCGGATGTTAGCTGTCTGGGGAAGCCCCGGATCCGGAAAAACCACAACTGCAGTAAAACTGGCGGCTCACCTTGCAGGAAAGAAACGGGATGTGGCTCTGCTTTTATGCGATATGAATACACCGATGCTTCCCTGCATCTGTCCGCCGGGAGATCTGGAGGAGGAGCATTCCCTGGGAAGCATTCTGGCGGCAGCCCATGTGTCGGAATCCCTGGTGCGGCATAATTGCATGACCCATAAACGGTTCCGTCACCTGACGATCCTTGGGATGCGGAAGGGAGAAAATGAATACACCTATCCTCCTTATGAGCGTACTCAGGCGGAGGAACTGCTTTCCTGCCTGCGAGAGATTGCCCCGTATATTGTCATCGACTGCGGAAGCCACATTGCGAATGATATCCTTTCGGCGATTGCACTGATGGAATCGGATGCGGTGCTGAGGCTTGTAAACTGTGATTTAAAGTCCATAAGCTATTTGTCCAGCCAGCTTCCTCTGCTTCGGGAGAGTAAATGGGATGCGGAGAAGCAGTATAAAGTAGCCGGCAATGTGCGCCCCAATGAGGCCAGCAGCCATATTGAACAGGTAC
This sequence comes from Clostridium sp. AM29-11AC, assembly GCF_003480545.1. NCBI lineage: Bacteria > Bacillati > Bacillota > Clostridia > Eubacteriales > Clostridiaceae > Clostridium > Clostridium sp. AM29-11AC. The sequence continues at coordinate 31,482 of NZ_QUJI01000019.1, read as the reverse complement.
TGGGAAGCGTGGCCTTTCAGATCCCACACTCGGAGGAGGTGGCTGCACAAGTACTGGAAGGGAATCTGTTTAAAGAACTGAGCTTAAAAGACAGCCGTGGCTTTCGAAAATCCATCGATGCGATTACGAGGGAGGTGTTCGGATGTTAGGCGAGAGACGGAGCAAAGGCGCATTTTATGAGGGTTTTGGTGAAGGTGTTTGGGAAGAAAAAGAGGCTTTAGAATCGGCATCCGTACAGCTTCCTGAGCATGATAATAGCCTGCCTGTTGAAATGCTTCCTGAGCCGGATGCTCATATCGGCTCCCAGGAAAGAGTGGAAGAATCGGAAACTCGATCCGATGAGGATGACGGCTATGTTCCTCCCAAAAGGACAGTCCGCAGCCTGCAGACCAAGGATCTGTTCTTCTCATCCGGCAGGGAGAACCGGGAATTTTCTGATGTGCTGAGGGAGGTGCAGGGGTATCTCTCCAAGGAATACAGCAGCCTTGTGACCGATACGGGAAGTGAGGATGCCAAATCCCAGATCCGCCGCTTTGCCGGGAAATACATCCAGGATCACAGGATTTCTGTTAAGGGGATGTCCACGGATGAACTGATAAACGCCATTTATTCCGAGATGGCAGAGTTTGGTTTCTTGACCAAGTATATCTACGGGGAGGGGATCGAAGAAATCGATGTAAACGCCTGGGATGATGTGGAGGTGCAGTTTTCAGGCGGAGTGACAAGGAAGCTGGATGAGCATTTTGACAGCCCGGAGCATGCTATTAACGTGGTTCGGCGTATGCTCCATGTTTCGGGCATGGTACTCGACGATGCCAGCCCCAGTGTCCTTGGACATCTCAGTAAAAATATCCGAATTGCGGTACTTAAAACGCCTATCGTGGATGAGGATGTAGGCGTGGCCGCCTCCATTCGAATCGTCAATCCTCAGAGCATGAAAAAGGAGGATTTCCTAAGAGGCGGGACAGCCACCGGCGAAATGCTGGATTTCCTTTCGGAGTGCATCCGATATGGTATTTCTGTCTGTGTGGCAGGAGCAACCAGCTCCGGGAAAACAACGCTCCTTGGCTGGCTTTTAACCACCATACCGGACAGCAAACGTATTTACAGTATTGAGAATGGATCCAGGGAGCTGGCATTGGTACGCCGAAAGGAAGGAAAAGTCGTAAATTCAGTCATTCATACGCTTACCCGTGACAGCGAAAATGAACGCCAGCGTGTGGATCAGATCGCCCTTTTGGATATGGCGCTCCGCTTTAACCCAGACATTATTGTGGTCGGCGAGATGCGCGGCCCGGAAGCGAACGCGGCTCAGGAGGCGGCCCGCACCGGTGTGGCGGTGGTGACCACAATCCATTCCATGAGCTGCGATGCTACCTACCGAAGGATGGTATCTTTGTGCAAGCGGGCTGTGGACATGAGCGATGAAACCCTGATGGGATTTGTGACGGAGGCGTACCCCATTGTGGCGTTCTGCAAACAGCTGGAGAACAAGGAGAGGCGTCTGATGGAGATCATGGAATGTGAGATCCAGCCGGACGGCAGACGGGTGTTCCGTCCGCTGTTCCAGTATCAGATTACAGAAAACCGTGTGGAGAACGGAAAATTCATCATTACGGGAAGCCATAAACAGGTAAACGCCATCTCGGACAGCCTGGCCCGCCGGTTTATGGAAAACGGGATGCCGCAGGAAATGCTTGCAAAGCTCCTTGCAGTCCCGGAAAAGGGAAAGGAGGAAGTATGACAGCAATTCAGTTATTAGCCTGTGCGGGAATGATCGTGGGAGCGTTCCTGATTCTGGGGATCCGGCCCGTGGAATTTACGGACAGCCTGTTTGCATGGCTTTTAAAGCCGAAAAGAAGTATCCGGGAGGAGATCAAGGAATCATCAGGAAGAAAAAAGGCGGGGATTTTGCGAAGGGAGATATCGGAAGCACAGTCCGTCCTGGAAATGACCGGACGAGGGAACCGCTTCTCTATGATCTGCGCTATATCCCTGGCGCTGTTCTGTCTAGGAGGATCCCTGGCAATTCTGCTTGGCAATTTCTTTCTGGCTCCGGTTATGGCGGTGGGGTTTCTGTTCCTGCCGTTCTGGTATGTGAAGTTAACGGCCAGCCACTATAAGAGGGATGTATCGGCGGAACTGGAAACCGCCCTTTCCGTCATCACGACCGCCTATCTTCGGACCGAGGATATCGTGACGGCCGTAGAAGAAAACATCGCGTATTTAAATCCTCCGGTGTCAAAGGTGTTTCAGAACTTTCTGACACAGATAAAACTGGTAAACCCCAATGTGGAAGCAGCCCTTCGCGGGATGCGGGGACGGATCGATAATGAGGTATTTCGGGAATGGTGTGATGTGCTAAGCGACTGTCAGCATGACCGCAGCTTAAAGACGACGCTTACCCCCATTGTTGCCAAGCTCTCCGATATGCGCAATGTCAATGCCGAGCTGGAGTATCTGATTGCGGAGCCGAGGAAGGAATTCCTGATCATGGTCATCTTTGTCATCGGCAATATCCCCCTTATGTATATGCTTAATAAGGACTGGTATGATGTGCTGATGCATACACCTTTGGGACAGATCATCCTGTCCGTGACGGCCGCTGTGATTTTTGTGTCTGCCGGCTGTGTGGTAAAGCTGACCCGTCCCATTGAATACAGGAGGTGAGCCGGATGATGGGATTATTGTTTTTATTCGGCTGTTTCCTTGCCCTTGGACTGTTCTTTCTGGCGGCGGCAGCCCTGCGCTTGCCTACCATTGGAGCGGCCAGGGCTATGTTAGGTACCGTAAAGCAGGAGCGTAAATCTGCTAAAACCCTGGAAACCGGACTGATGACTGTGGCGGTACGGCTGGCAAAGCACATCCGAATGGATGAATACAAGCGGGGCCGCATGGCGAATGTGCTGAAGGCAGGAGGCCTCAACATGACGCCGGAGGTCTACCAGGCATATGCCCTGACGAAAGCGGGAGCGGTTCTTTTGGGAGTGATTCCCTGTGTGTTTCTATTGCCGCTTTTGTCTCCGGTCGTTGTTATTTTGGCGGTGCTCCTTTACTTTAAGGAAACCCAGAAGGCAGACGAAAAGCTGAAGGCCAAGCGGGAGGAAATCGAAGGAGAGCTGCCGAGAATGGTGGCAACCATTGAGCAGGAGCTAAAATCCAGCCGCAACGTAATCGGGATGCTGGAGCGGTTTAAGACCAATGCAGGACCGGCGCTTACCAGGGAACTGGATATCCTTCTGGCAGATATGCGTTCGTCCAACTATGAAGCAGCCCTGACCCGGTTTGAGGCAAGGCTCAATTCCCCTATGTTATCAGATGTGGTAAGAGGGCTGATCGGTGTGCTGCGCGGCGATGACAGCGTGGTGTATTTCCAGATGCTGGCCCATGACTTTAAGCAGATCGAATTACAGCGCCTCAAAGCGGAAGCGCAGAAGATCCCGCCCAAGATCCGGGTCTTTTCCTTTGCCATGCTGATGTGCTTTCTGTTAACCTATCTCGCCATTATCTGCTACGTGGCTTTAGAGAGCCTTGGCGGGATGTTTTAAGGAGGTGTGTCGTGCAAAGGAGATTACGATATGTACTCAAAAATCAGCGCGGTGAAGGATATGTAGATGTGATCGTTATGGTATTGTGCGCGGTAATGGTTCTGGCCCTGGCCATGCGGGTACTTCCTGTGTTTATCCAAAAACAGCAGTTGGATACCTTTGCCACGGAGTTGGTACGGGAGGCGGAGGTCTCCGGGCGAGTCGGATCCGAAACCGACCGGCGTGCGGCGATCCTGTCGGAACAGACAGGCCTTGAGCCGGAGATTGAATGGTCGGATAGCGGAAGGATCCAGCTGAATGATGATATTACCGTCACACTGACATTGGAGACAAATATCGGACTATTTGGAGAATTCGCTTCCTTCCCAATTACCCTGCGCTCTCAGGCAACAGGAAAATCCGAAGTCTACTGGAAGTGAGGTGGCTATTTGGGAAGAAAAATCAGGAATATCTTAAAAAGTGATCGGGCGGCGTCCTTTCCGATGACGATTGGAATCGTGCTGGCACTGATCATCCTGCTATGCGGCATCAGCGAATATTTCCGCCTGCAGGTTATTGCAGCGGGTGTGCGGGAAGCTGTGGAGGATGCCATCATTTCTACAGTAAATGATAATTATGCCGGCGTCTATCATGGAGTTCGGGAAGGATATTCCGGAAATTACATGCCATTTGGAACGGAAGGCTGGGAGGAAACGCTGGATGTGGGGGATATCTATGGATATCTGGACGATACCATTGGTACGACCTTACAGGGAGGCCGACATGTAAAATACGGGGATGACGGGAATCAGGAGTTGGAGTTTGCCATTGATCGTCTGGATGTTACGATACGCAATGCACCATTGGCCCCATCGGATCCGGAGAATGCACAGCGGTTTGAAGCGGATGCCCTTGTGCGGCTGGAGGTTCCGGTACGGTTTGGAGGAAGGCTCTTTCCCTCTATGTTCATTACCTTGAAGGTACAGGCGGGCTATATTGAGGTGTTTTAAACAATGAAAGACCGGCAGAATTGTTGGAATCGTAGATTTTAGAAGAGAATGCGAAAGTCAGATAGACTTGTGAACAAGCATACCGTATTGTGTTAGATACGATACGGAAAACGGTAAAGGAGGCTTAGAACATTGAAACTGACAGAAAAGACAAAAAGGTATCTGGCAGTCGGCGGGGGGAGTATGATCTGCATTGCGCTGATTGCAGTAATCAGCCTGCAGTTTGGGAAAACTTCTTCAGGAGAGGATGTCCTGCCGGAAGAAACCTCGATGGTAACAGAAATAGTTGTAGATCCCGGTATCACTCAGACAGAAGAAGCGAAAGCAGATATTGAGCCGGATATAAAGCCGGAAACGGATCGGATAATAGGCACCATAAAGGAAACCGAGGAAACAGTTCGCCCCGTAGACAGCCGCCCTGCGCAGACAGACCAAACGGAGCAGAGTATTCAGCCGGATGTGACCAGACCGGAAGCACCAAGTGAAGATGTGCTTACGGATCCGACACAAATGCCGGATGGAACCAAGGTGGAATCACCGCCCGTGCCTGTAGAGCATGATGCGGTTGTGACACCTACGGAGCCGGCAGCAAAGCCGGATGAGCCGCAGGCGGGGGATACTAAGAATGGGCAGATTTATATTCCCGGCTTTGGCTGGGTCCAGAATAATGGCGGAGGAGGATCCGGCACGGTCGCTGAGGATATGTATGAAAACGGAAATAAGATCGGGATCATGGACTGAGAACCAAATGAACCGAATCAAAAGGAAGAAGCATCGCGAAGACGCGGTGTTTTTTCGTGGAAAGGAGCAGCTCTTTGAAACGAAAATTTGGCATTTTTCTTGTCCTGGCCATACTCTCATCCCTGTTGTTTGCACTGCCGGCCTATGCGGTTGGGGAAGGAAACCTTGACGGAGGCGGCGGAAGCATGGGGCAGGGAACCACGCAGAATTTTTGGTCGCCGGGAAATGAAGGAGTACGGGTAACGGTCGTTCGGACGGAGGGAAGGGAGCCGGTAACCAGACCAATCGACCTGACCAATAAGCAGCCGGCCATTGTGTATTCATTTGGAAAAGAGTGCAAGATCTCATATAATAACGGGACAGCGCTGGCAGTCAACACGGCCCCATATGAGTATGTCAATCCTGCACAGGCCCTGCCGAGGATCATCAGTTCTCAAAGTCTTGGGCAGGCAAATATTGAGGAAATTAAAAGCTATTTTACAGATGAACAAGTCATTCGCAGCATTGCCGGGCTTACGGGAATGGATTTTGATACGCTGATCAATGGGGAATACCGACTCTTGATTGAACCCATTAGCTTCCTGACTTTTCAGGGGAACCTGATTGCAGCCACCGCCACAGAGGCAGCATTATATGACGAGCTGACAAGCGGAGCAGTCCGTGCGGTTCTTCCTACTGTAGCATTCCAGAACCTCCCGCTATCCATGTTTTTAGAGGTGCCGGATCTGGGATATCCGGCATGGAACGGCGGAACAACCGGTGTCCGATCCAATATGGAGATCAAAACGTCTCTGGGCCTTGGGGTTGTGCGGTTTCATGAAGAGCCTCCGGAGGAAGTGGAGGTTACTGAGTTTGACTATGAATACCGGACGAATACAGAGGTAATCACGGCGGTAGAGGTAAAAGGCGGGCAGAGCGATCCGGATGATCCGGTGTCGGTTACTTTTACCGTAAATGGGCGTTCCTACCAGGTAGACAATGTGTATTATCCGGAGGGAGACAGCCAGCTTGCCTGGATCCGCTGGACAACGCCGGAGGAACCCCAGGCAATGACGATTACAGTGCGGGTACATGGCGGAGGACATGTGGATAAAGGAACCATTCAGGTAAACATTGTGGATCTGGATGAGAACCCGCCGCCGGATCCTAACGCGGATGACCGCAATGACGATTTCAGCCGTCCATCCGTCCCGGAAAATGAGGAAAAAACTTCCGCCGAGTGGGGTGTGTGGAGACCCTGGTGGCAGGAATACTGGGTATGGCACAGCGGTGACGAGGATGATGACGGATATTGGTGCGACCATGGTTGGTGGGAGTTTGATTTTGACCGATATTCTGCAAGCCTGACCGCCTCGATGGAGATTTCTCCGGATGAGAAAGCGCCGACTGCCAGCGGAAATACTATGAAGTCCGGGTATGGCTTCAATGAGAGGGTGGAAACGCATGTCAGCACAAACCAAAGCTCTGCAGTTACACCTGCACAGAATGCAGTGACTTATTTCCCTGAATTCCAGTACCAGAATTTCTGGAGGCTTTTGGAGCGGATGAATAGCGGGAATGATATGGCTCATGAATTTAAGGAAAACCGTTACAGCACGTATAACAGGCGCACCCACTTCACACCGATCTGGTATCCGGACGGGAGCTATACCGCTTATACATGGCTAATCGACTGCTGGACCCCGGCAGGGATGCTGTCCATGAACCTGACAGATTCCCTGACAATTGACGGGAACCTCTGGAGTGACTGGCACATCGCGCCGCAGACACCGGATTAATTTTTCAGAAAAAGGAAGGAGAAAACCAAATGAGACTGAAGCGAATGAAACTGCTCCTCATCACTGCCGCACTGGCTGCCTGTGTACTTAGCATTCCGGCTTATGCGGCATCGGGTGATGTTGCCGGAGCAATCGAAGGGACTTGGGATACGGCATCCGAACAGATCAAAACCGTGGTAAACAATGTCGTGTTTCCCGCAATTGATTTAATCCTGGCGGTATTTTTCTTTGGGAAACTCGGCACCGCATATTTTGATTACCGAAAACATGGACAGTTTGAATGGGCCGGCCCTGCGATCCTGTTTGCGTGCCTGGTCTTTACTCTTACCGCGCCGATGTATGTATGGCAGATCTTGGGAATGTGATGTGCTTTGCCGATAGAGAAATCGGAACAGAAAAAAAGGGAGGAATGAAGGTGGGATGCTGGGGAATTACGGCTTTTGAGTCGGATGCGGGACTGGATGCGGTGGATTTAATCCGAGAAAATTTGTCTGACGATGGGAAAATGAACCTGAAAGCCATGATCCGGTTATTGCAGGAAGATGGATGGTGTGCTCCACAGGACGTAACCGATGGGGACAGCCATAGCAGCCCGATGGCATTGGCTGAGATCATAGTGAAATTTCGGAATAAAGACATGACGGGGCTGGATGCTGACCTTTATGTGGCGAAAGGCAGGAGGTTTGCTTCCATGACCTCGTTTACAGCCGACAAGGAATCCATCGGATGGCTTAAGAGTTATCTGACGGACACGCTCAAATACAGCCGGGGGAATGCCGCCAATGGGAGAAAATGGAATGGATGGTTTAAAGAAGAAGACTGGAACAGTTGGCAAAATCATATGGAATGTCTCATCCGGCACATGGAGGAACTGCTTTCAGCACCGGAAGATACGATTGAACTGATCCAACCGGAAACGCAGGAGATGAATGTGCAGACAGGAAGAAATAATGGGATTTCCGGTATGAAGATAATGTAGGAAGGGGGCTTCAGATGACAAAGTTTGAACAGGAACTTCGCAGGATGTTTGACCATGATGCGGTATTCCCCAAAACAAAATTTGCAGGGAATGCCTGCTATGGAAGGCTTACGGACCAGATCCGTGTAAAGATCCACTTCCAGACAGGAATGGTGGCAGACCACTATGACCGCCTGAAAGTCACGTTACTGAACCGAAATGAGGGAGTCATTGACACTGTAGCATTAAAATTTCAGGATCTTTGGGGGATGAAGAAAGTCAGCAATCCCAACTTTGGGGAAGGCATTTCCCCACATCTGTGGCGTGATGGAAATAAGGTGGATTGGTATGTGTATCATCCGACCGAAACGGATTACCGGGCGCTGACCGATGCGGTAAAGACGTACTTGGAGGTTTTTTTGGAGCCTTCGGAGGAATTGCAGCCGGGGCAGAAGATGTGCTGAGACAGGAAGGGAGGTAAAACCAAAGCGTGTTCATATGGGATTTTGTCGCCGATACCGTACTCGGACAGATCGTAGACTGGATCTACGGTCAGGTGGTAGGGTTTCTCGGTGATTTTTTTATGCAGATGGGAAATATGGGCGCTGATCTGTTTGAGATGACTTGGGTGCAGTCCATTGTCCTGTTTTTTTCTTATTTGGCCTGGGCGCTTTATATCACGGGGCTTGTAGTGGCTGTGTTTGAATGCGGGATCGAATGCCAGAATGGGAGAGGCAGCATTCGTGAGACGGCAATCAATGCGGTAAAAGGATTTATGGCGGTAAGCCTGTTTACAGTGGTGCCGGTGGAGCTTTATAAGCTCTGTGTATCCCTTCAGGGGAGTTTTACAGCGGATATTACCGGCTTAGGGGATGATTTCGGAACCGTTGCGTCAAATATCATTACTTCCCTGCAGGATGCGGGAACCTGGGAGGAAGCTGCGAACGCAGGTGTGTTCGGAGGCCTTAACAGTATCACAAGCCCGCTCCTGATGATCTTTATCCTGATTATGATGGGATATGCTGTGATAAAAGTGTTTTTTGCCAATTTAAAGCGCGGCGGTATCCTGTTAATCCAGATCGCAGTGGGAAGCCTTTATATGTTCAGTGTGCCGAGAGGGTATATTGACGGGTTTGTCAGCTGGTGCAAGCAGGTCATTGGGCTGTGTCTGACGACTTTCCTGCAGGCAACAGTATTGATTGCGGGCCTGATGGTAGTAAAGGATCATGCTCTTTTAGGGCTGGGACTCATGCTATCTGCCGGGGAAATCCCCAGGATTGCCGGACAGTTCGGACTGGATACAGGGACCAGAGCCAATGTGATGGGAGCGGTCTATGCGGCACAGGGAGCGGTTAACCTGACGCGTACTGTCGTACAGACCGTAGCAAAATAAGAAAGCGGGTGGAATATGACAGAGAAAAAACTGGTATATATTGCATCTCCTTATGCGGGGGATGTTACAGAGAATATCAAAACGGCGCAGGAAGCCTGCCGGTATGCTGTGGAACAGGGGGCAGTCCCCATAGCGGTGCATCTGATGTATCCGCAGTTTTTAGATGATGGCTCCCCGAAAGACCGGGAAACTGGACTTCAAATGGGGCTTCGGGTATTAGGAGTCTGTGATGAATTGTGGCTGTGTGGGGATCGTGTTTCTTCCGGCATGCAGAAGGAGCTGGAAGCGGCGGAAAGGCTTTCCATCCCGGTAAGAAGAGTCAGCGGCCAGGAACTTGCAGGGTCTTTGGCACAGGAAGCCGGACAGGCGTTTGCCGGCATGGGGATGAGCCATTGCTGACGCTTGGAAGTCTGTTTGACGGGATCGGCGGCTTTCCTCTTGCCGGCATCCATAACGGCATCACGCCGCTTTGGGCCAGTGAAATTGAACCATTTCCCATCCTGGTAACGAAACTCCGATTTCCGGATATGGAACATGTGGGGGATATCACAAAGCTGGATGGCGGAAAACTGCCGCCGGTAGATGTAATCTGCGGGGGAAGCCCCTGTCAGGATCTGTCTGTTGCAGGACAGAGAAGAGGCCTTGCTGGGGAACGCTCCGGGTTGTTTATGGATCAGGTACGCATTGTAAAGGAGATGAGAGAAGCAGATGCCGAACGAGGAATACCAGATTACCTTAGCAGACCTCGATACCTCGTTTGGGAAAATGTACCGGGAGCCTTCAGCTCTTCAGACGGCGAGGACTTCCGGGCGGTCATCGAGGAAATCGTCCATATTAAGAAGGGTTCCTGTCATGTGCCTCGACCTGACACCGGGCGCTGGGAATCTGCTGGGGCTGCCATTTTGGGAACTGAATTCAGCTTGGCTTGGCGAGTATTGGACGCTCAATACTGGGGAGTCGCCCAGCGCCGCCGTCGTATCTTCCTTGTCGCGGATTTTGGAGGCCTCACCGCACCACAGATATTATTTAAGCAGGACTGCCTGCTTAGGGATTCTGCGAAGGGCGAAGGCAAGAGGAAAGGATCTGCCGCCTCAATTAAAAACGGCGTTGATGATCCAGGCGGGGATAACAGAGGCATAGCAGAAAAAGCAAGTTGCCTGTGCTTGAATGACCAAGGAGGCAGTCAGATGCATATGACGGAGGATGTGTCAGGGACGCTACGGGCGCAGGAACACGGACACCAGCCCCTTATCTTGGCAAGCCAGCAGAGCCGGGCTTATATTGGAGAAGGGATCTGTCCTACCATTACAGCAGCGGCCGGAACCAGCGGGAATAATCAGCCGGTGCTGTTTGAGAATCATGGGATTGATGCCCGCTATACCGGACCCCACGAAGTAGCGCCGACTATGTCCGCTCGCTATGGGACCGGAGGAAACAATGCTCCTCTGGTGGCTGAAGAGCCGGAGAGCTATTGTATTTCAGGAAATATTATTGACAGACAGGAAAAAAACGGAGGGAACGGCTTCGGCTGTCAATCGGATCTCAGCTACACGCTGACGGCTACGGACCGGCATGCGGTGTTCAGCCGGCAACGGAGCGATGAGTTTATGGAAAATGAGGTAACGGCAACACAGAGTGCGAGACAGCACAAGGATGCAACGGATCTTGTATGCCAGCCGGAGGTGTTCGGACAGTCCCAGTATGGGGCTTATGCAGAAGGATGTGCGACCATTCGGGCAAGCGGCGGTGATCATGGAGGCGGCAGCGAAAATTTGGTGGCAGTAACGTCATGTCAGACAGTTTCCGACCGCCTGATCCGCCGCCTGACTCCGCTGGAGTGTGAGCGCCTTCAGGGGTTTCCTGACGGCTGGACGGATATTCCGGGCGCCTCGGACAGTGCCAGATATAAGGCTCTCGGAAACAGTGTAGCGATTCCATGTGTGGATTTTGTTCTGCGTGGAATCGCTTATTTTTTGCAAAAGAGGGGAGAAAAACAGTGACCTGCTCTCTTTGTTGGTAGTGCTTCCTTTGAAGGGAATTCCTTGTCGGGTATTGCCATAGCTATTCCATAAGGCTTTCGATATGCTTGGCTTGCAGGATCAAAGAAAGGAGCGTTCCTATGGAGAACCGAAAAAATTTATGCGCAATGATTCCGGAAGCCCTGTATGAAAAAGTCGGGGAAGAAAAGGGACGGCTGGAAATGACACTGAACCAGTACGTTGAGATGGTACTAAAGGAACATTTTGAAGGAGGAAGGATAATGGCAAACGGGACAAGGACACTGGCATTTCAGGTATCGGAGGAATTATTTATGAGGATTAAGGAGCACTTAAAAAAGACAGGGCTTAGCCAGAAAGACTTCGTGATCGGGCTGATTGAGAACGCCCTGAAGGAAGCAGAGAAAGAAAAGCCGTAAGGGAGATAAGGAATGATTCAAATTTAGTGCCGCCGGAAGCAATATGCTGCCGGCGGTAAATTTATGTGGAGGTGAAAGTTTGTATATCTATCCGGACAACTTAAAATCCAGGGCGGTCTTATGGCTCTGGCAGCTTCGGGATATCGGTATCATCGGTGTGTGCGCTTTGATATCCGTTTTGTCTCTTACGCAGGCAGAATTTATCCCGCCGATTGTCCTGACAGCGGTCTATGCGTTTCTGACGATCCGCTTTGAGGATACCAGCATCCTGGATTTTATCCGGTATGCCTGTGCGTATTTTTTTACCAGACAGCAGCTCTATGAGTGGAGGTTTACGGAACATGAGCAGAGAGAAGAAACTTAAAAAGCAGGAGGCAAAGAGACAGGCTTCCACAAGGCAGCTCATCGGGGCAAAAGAGATCACGGACTACAGCCTTGTGACGTATGGACAGGGAGAATTGGTGTATTTTATCGTGAAGCCGACCAACATCTCCGTGCTCTCCCAGGCCAGCGTGGGGGCAAGGATCTATGCGCTGATGACGGTACTAAAAGGCGTAGCGGAAATTGAAATGCTGTGCTTAAACAGCCGAGAGAGCTTTGAGGATAATAAGCGTTTTTTGAGGTCCCGGATTGAGCAGGAGGAAAATCCCGTAGTCCGAAAGCTGCTGGAAAAAGACCTGACTCATCTGGACCTGATCCAGGTGCAGATGGCAACCGCCCGCGAATTTCTAATCGTAATCCGGCTGAAGGATGAAAAAGAAACCGAGGTGTTTCCGTATCTTGCGCGTATTGAAAAGTCCTTAAAGGAGCAGGGCTTTTCCGTCAAGCGTGCGGATAAGGAAGACATCAAAAGACTTTTAGCGGTGTATTATGAGCAGAACGTGACCACAGAAAGGTTTGAAGATTTTGACGGGGAGCGCTGGATTATCCCGGACGATTAAAGGAGGTACTCATTTGAGAAGAACAAATACGGCTGCGGCATCCGAAATGGCCGGGGATGTGAGAATCCAGGAATTTCTGGATATGATCGCCCCATCGGTCATCAAGTTTGAAACCGATCACTTTATTTGCGGTAATACCTTCCGCTGCGTGTGGGCGTTGAGGGAATACCCGACATCCACCGATGAGCAGGCGATCCTTTCCCATCTTGGGGAAAAGGACGGGGTGACCCTTCGGATCTATACCCGCCATGTGACGCCGATGGAGGAAAAGAAGATCATCAGCAACGCAGCGAACAAAAACCGCATGGACCGCAGCAATACGAACGACCTTCAGCAGACCGTGCTGGCGGAGAGTAACCTGCAGGATGTGGCGACGATTGTAGCACAGATGCACCGAAACCGGGAACCACTTCTTCACACGGCGGTGTATCTGGAGCTGTGTGCCCATGACATTGACCAGTTAAAGCTCCTTCAGACCGAGGTACTGACGGAACTGATCCGCGCAAAGTTAAATGTGGACCGGCTGATGCTAAGGCAGCAGCAAGGATTCCGGTGTGTGATGCCAACCGGATGGAACCTGTTCCGTGACCAGTTTGAACGGGTGCTTCCCGCGAGCAGTGTGGCGAACCTGTACCCTTTTAACTATTCGGGGAAAACGGATCCCAACGGATTTTATATCGGCAGGGATAAGTTCGGCAGCAATGTGCTGGTGGATTTTAACCGCCGGGCAGATGACAAGACCAATGCCAACATCCTGATCCTGGGAAACAGCGGCCAGGGAAAGAGCTACCTGCTAAAGCTTCTGCTCACCAACCTGCGGGAATCCGGCATGCGGATCGTGGCTCTGGATCCAGAAATGGAATATGAGGACCTGACAAATAACCTGGGCGGCTGCTTTATTGACCTGATGAGCGGGGAGTTTCTCATCAATCCTCTGGAGCCAAAGACCTGGGATGATACGGGAAGCCCGGAGGATCTGGATGCGCCGCAGACCTTCCGCATCCGCTCCCGCCTGTCCCAGCATATCAGCTTCTTAAAAGATTTTTTCCGAAGCTACAAGGATTTCAGCGACCGGGAAATCGACGTGATCGAGATCATGTTACAGAAACTTTATACAAAATGGGGGATCAGCGATCAGAGTCCTTTTGACCGGATGGCCTCCACGGACTACCCGATCCTTTCCGACTTTTACGCCTTTATCGAGCAGGAGTATAAGGATTTTGATGAAAACAAGAGGCAGCTCTATACCGCAGAGATGCTCCAGAGCATCCTGTTGGGGCTTAACTCTATGTGTGTGGGAGCGGAGAGCAAGTTTTTTAACGGCCACACGAACATCACGGATGCGGGCTTTATTACTTTTGGAGTAAAAGGATTTTTACAGGCAGGGAGGAGCCTTAAAAATGCCCTGCTGTTTAATATCCTATCTTTTATGTCCGATGAACTTTTGACAGAAGGGAATACCGCGGCAAGCCTGGATGAGTTCTACCTGTTCCTTTCAAACCTGACCGCCGTGGAATATGTCCGCAACTTTATGAAGCGTGTCAGAAAGAAAGAATCGGCGGTCATCATTGCCAGCCAGAACCTGGAGGATTTTAATCTGGACGGTGTGAAGGAGTACACTAAGCCGCTGTTTTCCATCCCGACTCATCAGTTTCTGTTCAACGCCGGCAGCATCGATGCCAGATTTTATACGGATACCCTGCAGTTAGAGGACAGTGAGTATAACCTGATCCGCTATCCACAGAGGGGCGTGTGTCTCTACAAATGCGGCAATGAGCGTTATAACCTGATGGTTCATGCACCGGAACACAAGGCGAGGCTGTTTGGAAAGGCAGGTGGAAGATAAAGGAGGTGACGGCAGATGGATCTCAAAGAACAGAGATTTGGGATCGAGATCGAGATGACAGGTATCACCCGTGAGGCCGCGGCGGAAACGGTGGCGGAATACTTCGGGACCCGCAGCCGCTATATCGGAACCTATTATGATGCCTACGCGGCGCTGGATCCGGAGGGGCGGCAGTGGAAATTTATGAGTGACGGAAGCATCGATGCTCAGAAAAGAGCGGGAGGAAAGAAGATATCGGCTGACCGTGAATACCAGACGGAAATGGTAAGCCCCATCTGCCGGTATGAGGACATTGTCTCCATTCAGGAGATCGTGCGGAAATTGAAAGAGCGGGGGGCTTTCGTAAACAAAACTTGCGGGATCCATGTGCATATCGACGCCTCCCCGTTCGATGCCAGGACGCTCAGAAATATCACCAACATCATGGCGTCTAAGGAGGATCTGATCTATAAGGCATTGCAGGTTTCCGTGTCCCGCGAGCATTCCTACTGTCAGAAAGTCGAACAGCGCTTTTTAGAGGAACTGAACCGAAAGAAGCCGAAAACATTGGATGGGGTAGAGCGCATCTGGTACGGTGGGGATAGCCGTAGGGATACGCACTATGATGACAGCCGTTACCACTGCCTGAACCTGCATTCCGTATTTCAGAAAGGGACCGTGGAGTTTCGGCTTTTCAACGGGACGCTCCATGCGGGTAAGATCAAAGCCTATATCCAGTTTTCTCTTGCAATCGGAGCGCAGGCGTTAAACCAGAGCTGTGCCAGTCGAAGGAAAACCCAGACGACCAATGAAAAATATACCTTCCGTACCTGGCTCCTACGGCTGGGATTAAACGGGGAGGAATTCGCCACAGCCCGCTATCATCTGTTGAAGGAATTGCCCGGCTGTATTGCATGGAGGGACCCCGCCCAGGCGGAGGCTCAAAAGGAACGGATGCGGCAGAAAAAGGAAAAAGAGCGGGAGGTGGCAGCATCGGAACGGCAGGCCGCTTCCGGCATGCAGGAAACGAATCGAACAGAAGAAGCCGAGGTTTTGGAAGAAGCCCCGGCTTTTATGATGCGGATGTAGGAAAGGAGAATCGTGCAATGAGCAGGAAAGAGAGACTTTATATTGCCTACGGCAGTAACCTCAACCGGCCGCAGATGGCATTCCGCTGTCCGACCGCAAAGGTGGCCGGAACGAGCGAGCTGAAAGGGTATGAGCTGCTGTTTCGAGGCGGAAGGCTGGGAGCGGTTGCGACCGTGGAACCCAAGGAAGGAAGCTCGGTCCCTGTGCTTCTCTGGAAAATCCGGGAAGCGGATGAGGCAGCGCTGGACCGCTATGAAGGATACCCTGGGTTTTATGGGAAGCAGATGATGGAGGTGGATTTAAACGGGAAAAAAGTGTCGGCCATGGTGTATGTGATGACTCCCGGATATGAATTCGGGGTCCCTTCGGACCGCTATGCGGATACGATCCTTAAAGGCTACGAGGAGGCGGGATTTGATCCTCAGATTTTAGAGGACGCAATTGACCATGCCTATGAGCTTGTGGCTGAGATGGAGGGACAGGCAGGAAAGAAATCCCGGTTCGGGATGGGAGGCTTCGATACACTCCACTAAAAAGCAAAGAAAAAGTGAGACGGCATTCCCCGCTCACTTCTTTACGGCTGTAATTGCTTTGATATAAGAACGGAGCATCTCCTCCACATAAGGGAGATATTCCGGATCCAGACCGGACAGCATGGCGTTGACCGTTGACAGGTCTCCATGTTCTTCTTTTCCGAAGAGAATATAGTCGGCAGAGACTCCCAGTGCATGGCAGAGCTTTACAAGGGATTCGGCGGTAAAACTGCCGGAGCCAAGCTCGATGGTGCCTAAAAACGAGCTGGCCAGATCCGCTTTTTCCGCAAGAGTTTCCCGTGAATATCCGAGAGCTTCTCTGCATTTTCGGATCCGTCCGCCTATCTCTATATTGAACTGTTTTTTCAAACCATCACCACCTCATATACCCTTGATAGTGATAGTTTATCTTACTCAATCGAATATAAACATCATTGATAGAGGTTGATTGATAACCTGTATAAAGTATAATAGAAAGGGGGAATGCCTATGGCAGCTCCGGCCGCAGTAGTGGCGGCGAAGGCCGTCCTGGCCACCGCAGCAGATAAACGGACAAGGACTGTGGTTCTTTCTGTAGCTGCGGCACTGCTTGTTCCGTTTATCTTAATTATGACTGTTATTTTATGTACCTTATCCGGAGCGGCGGATCATAACACTTCAGCCGTAAATACTGCGTTTCATGGCGGGTATTTATCTTCCAAGGTACCAGTCCAATACCGGATGTATATTGAGAAGATGCAGGACAGCTTTCTTAATCTGGATCAGGCAATCGCAGAGATCAATGACATGGCAGAGGATGAAACTTTAGATGCGGATCAGGTAAAATCGGTTTTTTATTCTCTGTTTTTCGGCGCGGATCAGCCCCGCATGGGCATGGAAGAATACCGGAAATTTGCAGATTGCTTTGTGACGTATGAGGAGAGAGAGGATGAGGAAGGGGACAGCTATACGGTGGCTGTGCCGGTTCATGACCTGCAGACAGTCTATTTCAACCTGAATTCTGTGTTTGGTATATCAGCAGCCATGGAAACTCAGGTCAATGCGAACCGAATCTATACGCTGGTAAAATACGGACAAGCCCTGCCGGGAGGAAACGGTATGCTGCCGGGAGAGGCCATGGGAGACGGCAGCTTTGCGGCTTTGATGGCGGAAGCAACCAAATACATTGGCTGGCCTTATGTGTGGGGAGGAAGCTCGCCGGCGACCAGCTTTGACTGCAGCGGATATATCTGCTGGGTCTATACCAAGTCCGGCGTCTATCATCTTCCCCGTACCACGGCCCAGGGAATCTTCGATCTGTGTGCAGTGATCCCCAAGGAGGAAGCCAAGCCCGGCGACCTGATTTTTTTTACAGGGACCTATGCGTCCGCAAGCCCTGTAAGCCATGTCGGAATCTATGTGGGCGGAAACCAAATGCTGCACTGCGGGTCGCCCATCGGGTATGCCAATATTGATTCCGCTTATTGGTCCGGGCATTTCTATGCGATGGGGCGGCTTCCGGGAGGAGGGGCTTATGAAAGCGATCTTTGAACGTAAGCCGGATTTTAACTTTAAGGATTTTACCATTGAGAAAACAGTCGCCGTTCCTGCGGAAGTGTTCGAGGGTATGTTAAAGCATCCGCTGGAGGATCGCCCTTTTATTACGGAAAACATCTCGCTGATGCATCAGGACGAGGACGGCGTGTACCATTGTCTGCTGGTTACCGGGAGGGGCAGAGCGGATGGAATCCTGGTGGAAAGCGAAGGCTATGGATACCCCAGATATGCGTCCTATGTACCGGAGGCCGCCGCACTGCAGTACCCATCTCTCTCAAAGTGGAACATGGAATTGGCGTCCGCTGTGGATTTTATTATCACAGAGGGCACTGCCCAGACAACTGAAGGCAACTGGATTATAGACTTTGAAGAGCTGGAAGCCTGGACCGGTTTATGTGTGGATGGAAAGCCATTCTTGCAGGAGATGTTTGGAGATATGCTCTGGGATCGCCCGGAAACAGCCGATGTGATTATCGATGATGGCAGAATTGACATTGCTTATTATCTGGATTTCTGCCCAAATGTCTCGGAGAAGTTGCAGGAGGAAGGTGCAGGAAGTGAGATGAAAATGCAGTGATAAAAGGATCTCTGTGAAAAAGTGACAAGAAGATTTGTCCGGTTCTCGTATCGACTTTGCCGGAGCGTTACGGTATCCTCTGTGGCGGAAAGGAGGGATCCGGACAGATGGATGGAATACTGGATCAATTGAATCAGGTGATCGAAGCCAGGATCGCGCAGATCAAGGACGAGATGGAGGAGAAAAATCCAACGGAGTGCTTGAAAGAGACAAAAGAAGAAGTGGAGCATATGGATCGGATTTTGCGCATGCTGCCGAGAGACGAAACGGAGTGGCTGAATGACAAGTTGTTGGAACGGCTTACCATTCCAATGGAGGAGCGGATGCGATATTACAAAACCGGATTATCCGATGCCATCGAGCTTCTGCGGTTTCTTAGAGCTTAAAAAAAGGATGGAACAGAAAGCGGCCTTTAAACGGCCGCCTGTTCTTGTTATATATTATAAAAACAGGAGGACTGCGAATGAAGAATACAACCCTGACAGTAACGTTCAATACGGAGAAACTGGATGCGCTGACATTCCATATGGAAAAACGCGAAGCGGATCTGCAGACGGAATTAAACGATACGGTTCAGCGGCTTTATGAAAAATATGTGCCGCAGGCAACCCGTGAATATATCGACGACAAGGTCTCCCGTGATGCTGCGGGAAAGGATCGTCTCCGCCGTCCGGTGCGCCCGGCAGCCCGCAGATCGGAGGAGGAGAGCTCAGAGAAAACCCTGGCGGGAGGCAACGCCGAACCGCTTCCGCCCGTGTAAGCCCCTGTGGGCCGCCGTGTCGGCTTTTTGGGAAAGGAGTGGGACCTGCATCCCCTGACAGGAGATTTCGGCCATGTCGAGGCGATTTGGGAGAAGGAAAGAAAACCTTCCGGGAATGCTTTCCTGGGCGGGATTTTGACAGAGCAGGCAGGGTCGAAATGTGTGCAGGTTAAAGGGCGGGTGGCTTTAAAAAGCCTCCCTGCCCGCTTTACACCGCCCGGCAAAGCCGTGCGGGGATTCTCCTTTCCACCCATAAAATGGTCTTTCAAAAATCCAGGTGGCTTGGAGGGGAGTCAGGCAGGCTGTTCCGAAAAATGACAGGTGGCTTTGGGATTAACGGCGGAAAGGAGGCGTTTATGAGCGGAAACGCGGAGAAAACCAAGTTTTCTATCCGGGTGGATACGGAACTGATTGCCCTGGCGGATGCTTATATCAAAGACAGCACGGTAAGGAACCGCACGGAGCTTATGGAAGATGCGCTGCGTTTCTACCTGGGATTTCTGACATCAAAGAAAGCGGAGGATTACCTGCTCCAGTCAATTTCCTCTGTGATGACGGGAACGATGCAGGACAGTGAAAACCGCTTGGCTCGCATGGATTTCAAGATCGCTGTGGAGTTGTCAAAGCTGTCCCAGGTCATCGCCTACACACATGATGTTGACGAGGAGGCCATGAAGCGACTGCATACAAAATGTGTGGAGGAGGTCAGGCGCATCAACGGAGCGATTGATTTTGAAGATGCATACAAATATCAGAAGCGAGAAACCTAAAGGAACAGGAAAATCTTTGTTGGGTTTTGGTATAGACTTGCCACACAGATTTTGTTTATTGTGTGATGAAAAAGGAGTGATCCGGTATGGACAAAAAGGAAATTTATGAGATGGTTATTCAGGAGATGACGGAGCATGCGCTTATGCGGCGCAGGGAAAGCTGTGAGGAAGAAGAACAAAAACTTTATCAGGAGATTGGTGTCTTATCGGAACAGAAACGGGATGTGCTTGCAAAGCTTTTAACTGAGGATCGTCAGGTGATCGATGACTACATCACGAAGACAAATCTGATTGCACAGCATGAATGCGAGTATCTCTATGTACAGGGCGCAAGGGACTGCGTGGAGCTGTTAAAAAAGTTAGGTGTATTGTAAAACACAGAAAGAAGGGTCTGCTTCGGCAGGCCTTTCCTCTTTGCAGGAGAGGAAACTGGATTGCCAAAACTGATTTTTACTTCCCGGTATCTTAAAGACGCACCGGCAGCGCAACTGAAAAACTATGTGCGCTACATCGGTACACGCGAGGGAGTTGAAAAAATTGATGAAAGTAAATTGTCTCTTCCGGCGACGGGCAATCAGAGACAACTGATCACTAAGCTCATCCGTGATATTCCACAGACAAAAGAACTGCTGGAATACACGGATTTTTTATTGAAGCCAACGATTGGCAATGCTTCTGAACTGATCTCCCGTGTGCTGGAGCAAAACGTGGATCTTATTGGGACGCGCAGAAACTATGTGGATTATCTTGCAAACCGTCCCCGCGTGGAGCGGGTGGGAGAGCATGGCCTTTTTACAGACGCCGGAGAGCCGGTCATCTTAAAAAAGGTGCAGGAAGATGTGGCAGGGCATAAAGGACCGGTCTGGACCCATGTGATCTCTCTGCGGCGGAAGGATGCAGAACGGCTTGGATATGACCGTGCATCCCAATGGATGGCACTGCTTCGTTCCAAACGCGCCATGCTTTGTCGACACATGAAAATCGACAGCGCGAATCTCAGATGGTATGCAGCGTTCCATAACGAGGGCCATCATCCCCATGTGCATCTAGTGGCTTATTCCACAAAAGAGAATGACGGATATCTTACAAAGCCGTCCATTGAAGCCATGCGCTCCGAACTGGCCCATGATATTTTCCGGCAGGACTTTGCAAACCTTTATGAGGAACAAAATCAGGCGAGAGAGGAACTGAAATCAGGCGCAGAGGATGTACTGCGACAGAAACTGGAGGAACTGAAAAACGGTGTCCTTGTGAATGGCAGGATTGAACGCATGATGACTGCTTTGTCGGAACGCCTGCAAAATACGTCCGGGAAAAAGGTCTACGGGTATCTGAAACGGGACGTGAAAAATCTCGTGGATCAGATTGTGGATGAGCTGGAAAAAGACAAGCGTGTGTCGGAATTATACCAGGCTTGGGGAAAGTGGCAGAATGAGATCATTCTGGCCTATCGGAATGATCCGCCGCCCCTTCCTCCTTTATCGAAGCAGAAGCAGTTTAAAAGTATCAAAAACATGGTAATCGCGGAGGCGTTAAAGCTGGACGGTCCCCATTTTTCATTTGAGGATGCGCATGCCCCGGAGCCGGAGGAAGATTGGGAACCGGAAGAACCTTCTGAGAGAGAAAATTTGTTGGAACCGGATGTTCTCTTAGAAGAACCGGAATTGCCGGAAGAGGGGGAAGCGCAGAACCGACAGGAAGCATTTCATGCAGACTGGACCAAGCAGTATAAACTTGCACGAAAATATCTGTATGGCGGAAACGATGTGGAGCAGGATTTTTCCCAGGCGCTTGTGCTGTTCCTTGCTGAAGCAAAAACAGGAAATGCGCTGGCCATGTATGATCTGGGGAGGATGTGCGCGGATGGACTTGGGTGTGAAGCAGATCCGGAATCGGCAAAAGACTGGTACCGGAAGGCCCTGACGGCTTTCCTTGTCGCAGAGCGCACGGCAAAAGAACGGAAGCTCCCCTACCTGTGGTATCGCATCGGAAAGATGTATGCTGCGGGGCTCGGGACAGAACACAAGGTAAGTGGCACCGAAGGTGCAGGAGAGGAAAACCTGGGCCGGGATTATGCATCCGCCGCTGCATGGTTTTCAAAGGCAGTCTCACAAAACCATAAGTATGCCCAATACTCCCTTGCTGGATTGTATTACCGCGGGCAAGGAGTGGAGCAGGATTTTTCCCAGGCGTTCCTGCTGTATCAGCTGTCTGCCAAACAGGGAAACCCGTATGCATCTTATGAACTGGCAAAGATGCTTGGGGACGAGATAGGCACGGATCCGGATCCTTGGCAGGCGAAGGAACAATTTGAGAAAGCATTTACCGGTTTTTCCGCTCTGGAGAGGGAAAGTCATGATGATAAGCTGCAGTACCGCCTGGGATGGATGCTCCATACCGGGACCGGCACAGAAAAGGATGACGGACGAGCGGCAGAGTATTGGAAACAGGCTGCATGGCTTGGAAATATTCATGCACAGTATGCCCTGGGAAAGCTATGGCTTGCGAATGGTGCCGGTGATCCAAAGCAGGCGGTGGAATGGATCAAGAAAGCGGCAGAAGCAGGGAACGGTGCTGCACAGTATGCGATGGCAAAGATCTATCGGGACGGAGAACATGTCTCAAAAGATATTGGAAAAGCAGTCAATCTTTTCACTTTATCTGCGGAACAGGGAAATGGGTATGCGGCTTATCAGTTGGGGAAATTGTATCTTGCCGGTGAAGAAATCCCAAAAGATGTGCAGGCGGCAGTGAGGTGGATGGAAGCTGCGGCTGAGAAAGGAAATTCCTATGCCCGGTATGCTCTCGGCAAGCTGTATCTCTGCGGGAAGGATGTCCCATATAATAAAGAGAAAGCTGTTTTTTATCTGCAGGCATCTGCCGAGCAGGGAAATATGTATGCACAGATTCTTCTGGAACACATGGGGTCATTTCACAATCCATCCGCCTTTCTTGCAGCAACACGGCTTCTGCACCGTCTGGAAAAACTGTTCCGGGAAGATTACCGGAAAGGCACAGGAGGCGTTTCCTATCACATCGACCGAAAGCGAAGAAGGAAACTGGCAGAGAAAAAGCAGGCACAGGGACATAAACGGGATGACCATGAGCCGGTACAACAAGTTTATTAAGGGGAGGTGGATGTATGGCTGGGTATGTTTATTTCACAGAAGAGCAGAAACAGCGGGCCAACCAAGTAGACCTGGAAGATTTCCTGTCTCGACAGGGAGAGAAACTGCTGCGCTCCGGCAGGGAGAAGCGTCTGTCCAGTGATCACAGCATCACTGTACGAGGGAACCGCTGGTATGACCATGCCACGGAAAGAGGCGGATATCCGATTGACTTTGTGAAGATGTTCTATGGGCAGAGCTTCTCCGATGCGGTAACTATGTTGTTAGGCGGAGAGCAGGAACAAGTTTACCGTGAAAGCAGGGAAGCAGAACCGGAGCCACAAAAACCGTTTCTGCTTCCCGAAGCCAATCCGGATATGCGCCGGGTATTTGCATACCTTACCGGAACACGCTGCCTGGACCAAAGAGTGGTAAAAGCATTTGTAAAAGCAAAGATGATCTATGAGGATGCGGCATACCACAATGCGGTGTTTGTCGGCTATGACTTAGATGGTGTTCCCCGTCATGCACATAAGCGGGGAACTTATACGAAAGGGGAACCGTTCAAAGGAAATGTGGATGGATGCGATCCGAGATACAGCTTTCACTGGACCGGAAAGAGCGATATGGTCTATGTTTTTGAGGCGCCTATTGATCTGCTTTCCTTTATTTCCCTTTATCAAAAGGACTGGCGGATGCACAGCTATGTGGCTCTCTGCGGTGTGGCGGAACATGCGCTTTTGCAGCTTCTATCCGATGTATCTCAGGTAAAAAGAATTGCATTGTGCCTTGATAATGATAAAGCGGGGATACAGGCGCGGGAGAGAATCAAACAGAGGTTATCGGAGCGGGGATACCGGGATGTATTCCCGCTCTTTTCACAGCAAAAAGACTGGAATGAGGATCTGCAGGCACTTACAAAGCCACCTCCAAAGCAGGAGGAGCAAGGATTTGCTATGCGGATGGACTGAAGGGAGGAATGAAATGGAAGCAGAGAATATTGTCCTGTTTGTCTGCATCGGACTTGGGATGTTTGCGGTGATTGGCGGTCTTGCGATGCTGTCCAATTACTATACGTTAAACGGAATCAAGTCACGGACAGTAGGCGACGGCCAGCATGGGACCGCAAGGTTTGCCACGGAAAAAGAGATCCGGGAGACATACGCCCATGTTTCCTATGAACCGGAAAAATGGAGGCATGGAGAAGCGCTTCCAACAAAGCAGGGCTTGGTGGTGGGATATAAAAAGAAAGGGAACTCCATTACCGCTCTGGTAGACAGCGGAGATATCCACTGCCTGATGATCGGAGCGGCCGGTGTCGGCAAGACTGCCAATTTTTTATACCCGAATATTGAATATGCCTGCGCATCAGGAATGAGCTTTCTGACAACGGACACCAAGGGTGACCTGTTCCGAAATTATGCAGGAATCGCAAAGGAATGTTATGGCTATCGTATTTCCATCCTGGATCTCAGAAATCCTACCCGCTCGGATGGAAACAACATTTTGACGCTGGTCAACAAATATATGGATGAATATCTGCCGGATCCAAAGAATCTGGCGGCAAAGGCCAAGGCGGAAAAATACGCAAAAATCACAGCAAAGACCATCATCAGTTCGGATGGTGCCTCCGCTAGTAGCTACGGACAAAATGCATTTTTCTATGATGCGGCGGAAGGGCTTCTGGCATCGGTGATCCTGCTGATTGCGGAATACTGCCCGCCGGAGAAAAGGCATATCATTTCGGTGTTTAAACTGATCCAGGATCTGCTGGCCCCATCCCCGGTAAAGAACCGGAGCCTGTTCCAGCTTTTGATGGATAAGCTGCCGCCCACCCATAAGGCCAAATGGTTTGCCGGCGCTGCGCTCAATTCTGCAGATCAGGCCATGGCGTCCGTGCTATCAACCGCTATGAGCCGTCTCAATGCCTTTCTGGACAGTGAGATGGAGCAGATCCTGTGTTTTGACAGTTCCCTGGATACGGAAACCTTTTGTTCCACGAAATCAGCCATATTTATTGTCCTGCCGGAGGAAGATAATACGAAATATTTTATGGTATCCCTGTTCCTCCAGCAGCTCTACCGGGAGATGCTGACCATTGCGGATGAACATGGAGGGAAACTCCCGAACCGGGTGATGATGTTTGCGGATGAGATCGGCACGATCCCCAAGATCGAATCCATGGAGATGATGTTTTCCGCAGGGCGTTCCCGCCGCATCAGTATGGTGCCGATCATCCAGTCCTTTGCACAGCTTGAGAAAAACTATGGGAAGGAAGGGGCAAGCATTATTATTGATAACTGTCAAGACATCCTGTTCGGCGGATTTGCGCCAAATTCAGAAAGCGCGGAGATCTTATCAAAGGCGCTCGGCAACCGCACGGTGCTGTCCGGTTCCATATCTAGAGGGAAGAACGACCTCAGCCAGAGCCTGCAGATGATGAGCAGGCCTCTGATGTCGCCGGATGAATTAAAAACTCTGCCGAAAGGCCATTTCATTTTGGCAAAGACTGGATGTTTTCCGATGCAGACGCAGCTCCCCTTGTTTTTGAAATGGGGGATCCGGTTTGGAAAGCCCTATGAAGTCCCGGAGCAGGCAGCGAGGCCGGTGGCTTACGCGGATCGGTTTGAATTGGAGCAGGAGATCGTGCGCCGAAGGGATGAAGAGGAAGAGGACGGATGGGATGATACGCTGGCAGGAGAAGAAAACGCATCAGGCTCAGGAGGGCAGGTCCACGCTGTGGCTCCACAGATGAAAGAGCATAGAGTACCAGTCAGACGTCCTCCCCTTCGCACGGATTAGAAAGGCGGTGAAGCCCATAGGATATTTTTCCAAGATATACGCTGAGGAACTGCCGCATCGGGCAAAAGCGGTGTATATGTATTTGAAAGACCGCAGTGACAAAAACGGGCAGTGCTATCCGGCAATCGGAACAATCGCAAAGGAGCTGCATCTGTCACGTAGGACGGTGGAACGGGCGATTGAAGATCTGATTCGCGCCGGCCTTGTTAAAAAGGAGCAGCGGTGGCGGGAAAATGGTGGAAGGAGCAGCCTGCTTTATACACTGACCGACAGCGGTTAAAAAGAAAAAAATACGCCGCCAAGGGGATGCTTTGCTCTCCTGGTGGCGTATGGAATATGGCATCATGACATATGCAGGGAAGGGAACACCTGAAGAAATCGTTTAAGATCAGAGAAAAAATAGTCGTTTCAACAGTCTGTATGATACGTTTCCAGCATGGACAGGATCGTGCTGCGGATTACCTGCTTGTCTCTGCTGTTTAACCGCATTATCATACGGATCAGCTGTTCATCCTCGCCGTCAATGGTCTGTAACTGCGGGTGGAGGATGGCATCTCCCGGTATGTTCAGTACGTCTACCAGGCGGAGAAGAATATCCAGGCTGGGGCGTTTCTCTTCATTCTCCAAGGCCATGAGAAAGCGGGTGGTAATGCCGACTTTTTCAGCGACCTCATCCTGTGTACGCTTGACGTCCAGCCGATATTTTTTAAATATAGGTCCCATATAGGAAATGTCTAGCTTTTCAAGTTTATTCACTGTCAGTTCACCTCCAACATCATTTTACAGTTCGGGAGTTGATTCGAGAACGCAATTATAATTCATAATAAATACGAAATAATAGATCGTAGTATTGTATTGTTTGATTTAAGGAAAGAAACTTGACTTTTAAATCTTACTATTGTAATATTTGTGAAGATATATATCTTACAAATGTAATATACAAGGCGGATGAAAGATTTGTATATTTTGAAAGTTAGAAGTTCTGATTGTGATTTGTTCTAGTAAATGGAGGTTGACATGAAAAGAAGCAGAAGAAAAGGAAGAATGAGACATGTGTACTTGCGGTTTATTATTGCAGCTATTGGAACAGCTGTTTTTGTTGTAGTCATATGTATAATGGGGACGCTAGCAATAAAAAGTAAGTGGAAGACACCACAAGAACTTTTGCTTCAGTATATGGATTATATTCCAAACCAGGAGTATGAAAAAATGTATGCAATGCTAGATACTGATGCGTCAGGAAGCATTAGTCAGGAGGACTTTATAAAACGGAATTCGGCTATTTATGAAGGCATTGAGCTACAGAATATGACAGTTGAAATTTTGGAATACGATGAAGAACATAGACTGGTAACCTATCAGACTTCTTTTGATACAGTTGCAGGAAATATTCAGTTTGAGAATGAGGCCCTTTTTGTGGAAGGTAAGGACGAATACAAGTTAGTCTGGGATGATTCCATAATTTTTCCAAATTTATCTTATTCTGACAAAGTAAGAGTTTCAACTATACAAGCAGAACGAGGAGAAATTCTGGACAGAAACAGACGTGTTCTTGCAGGTAAAGGCACAGCTTCTTCAGTTGGAATTGTTCCGGGAAAGATTGAAAACAGGACAGAGGCAATCGCAAAGATTGCAGAATTATTGGAAATCACACCTGAAGTGATAGAGAAAAAATTATCAGCGAATTGGATTAAGGAGGATTCTTTTGTGCCAATTAAAACAATTCCGAGGGTTGAAGAAATCGAGTTGATGAAGATTGAACCAGATGAAGAAGTGCTGAAAGAAAAAGAACGGCATGAAAAATTACTAGAAATTTCTGGAGTAATGATTACTAATGTTGATGTGCGTGAATACCCATTAGGGGAAGCCGCCGCACATTTGATCGGGTATGTTCAAAGTGTTACTGCAGAGGATTTGGAGGAACATTCGGGGGAAGGTTATACAGCTAATAGCGTAATCGGCAGAATTGGAATGGAGGGATTGTTTGAGAGTGAATTAAAAGGACAGAACGGTTGCAGGATCTATATTGTGGATTCGGAGGGGAAAGAAAAAGAGGAACTTGCCAGTATACCAGTACAGCCGGGGAAAGATATACAGCTTACAATAGATGCTGATTTGCAGATTTCTTTGTATGAGCAGTTTAAGGAAGATAAAAGTTGTTCGGTAGCCATGAATCCTTATACGGGAGAGGTATTGGCGCTAGTTAGCACACCATCTTATAACAATAATGATTTCATTATGGGGTTATCTGATGAACAGTGGACTTCTCTTAATGAGGATGAGAATAAGCCTATGTATAACCGTTTTCGGCAAGTATGGTGTCCGGGATCTACTTTCAAACCGATTACTGCTGCGATTGGCTTAGAATCAGGAGCAATTGATCCAAAAGAAGATTATGGGAATGTAGGTTTAAGTTGGCAGAAGGACGCATCATGGGGATCGTATTATGTAACAACACTTCATGCATATGAACCAGTCATTTTAGAGAATGCTTTGATCTATTCAGATAATATTTATTTTGCGAAAGCTGCTTTAAAAATTGGAGCAGAAGAGATGGAGAGGTCCTTGGATAGGTTTGGGTTTAATGAAGATTTGCCATTTGAAATAAAGATGTCACAGTCACAGTATTCCAATACGGATAGTATAGAAACAGAAATACAGTTGGCGGACAGTGGTTATGGACAAGGGCAGATATTGATAAATCCATTACATATGGCATGTATCTATTTGGCTTTTTGCAATGAAGGGAATATTGTAAAGCCGTATCTGACCTATCGGCAAGATACAACAACGCAATATTGGATAAAAGAAGCGTTCTCTCAGGGGACTGCGTCTCAGGTGCTGGAAGGTTTAAAAAAGGTTATCAACGATCCAAACGGGACTGGATATGCAGCACACCGTGACGATATTTTGCTGGCAGGAAAAACGGGAACGGCAGAAATCAAGACAACAAAGGAGGACACATCTGGTACGGAATTAGGTTGGTTTGCAATTTTTACGCCAGAAAAATCAACAGAAAATCCAATTTTAATAATCAGTATGACAGAAGATGTAAAAGGGAGAGGAGGAAGCGGATATGTTGTGGAAAAAGACAAGATGGTTTTGGAAGAGTGGTTTCGCAATAATTAGTTTCATTCTCACTTTTGGAGTTTCGGGCTGTACTGTTGTACCAGAGGAAGAAACTGAAATACAAGAAGATGAGAATGTTGCTTTAGATATAGAAGATGATGCGGATGAAATGAAAGATATTTGTCTGGATCTTTATGAAAAGGCTTCTGAAGAAAATAAATTGGCCGATTTGGAAACAATCCGCAGTATCGTAAATCGCTTTGGAGAGTATGGCTATTCAGCTATCGACAGTAAAAATCAGGTGGATATGACAATGGCGGAACAGATAGTTCTATTCTGTGATGCAGTAGAACAAAAGAAAGTAGCTGAAACGATAGTTTTTCAAATTGACTATTTTGGAGGGTTTATAAAATATGATTTAAAGACGGAAGATGGGAATGTAGAGGTAACGAAGAGTTATTATGTGTATGAAGACAAAGAGATACAAAGAAAGTCTGTTTCAAGCTATCTAGCAAAAAAATGGGATTATACAGCGGAAGGTTATATGATGTTTTCCGGATCTTATTATTCTGAAACACTGTATGCGCTTACTTTGAGTGCAGAAGAGGACTATGTTGCATTACGAGTGGAACCACTGGCTGAAAAATATAGGGAGTTAAATCGAAAATATTTACTGCCCATTGGCTATGCGTGCAATAACATGTTTATTACTGACTGGAACGAGAGCGACTTCGGTGATTTAAATTTTTATGATCTTTTCGATATTTTTTATTCAGAAGTATATAAATCTCCTTTCTCATATATGCCAGATGATAATTTAGGTGTGAGAGCTGTTTACCATATTCCAAAGGAAGATTTTGAACATGTGATCCAGACGTATTTTAATATTGATAGTAAAACATTACAGTCTAAAACAGTTTATTGTCAGGAGGATTCGACTTATGAGTATAAACCGAGAGGATTTGAAGAAGTAGAATACCCAGAATATCCATACCCAGAAGTAATCGGTTATACAGAGAATAACGATAGCACTATTACTCTTATGGCTCAGGTGGTATTTCCGTATAAAGGAGATTCCAATGTGTATGCCCATGAAGTAACAGTACGTCCTTTGGACAATGGCGGAGTACAGTATGTATCAAATAAGATCATACCTTCTGAGGACAATGGAGAGGTATCTTGGCACACACCACGTTTGACAGAAGATGAATGGGAAGAATTGTATGGAGGACAATGATGGAAGATCTGAAATGGTTGTTTAAGAAATATGGTCTCCTGCTTTTGATATTGCTGATTGCGGTAATCTTGAGTGTGCTTTGTTGGAGCAAATTTCACGGGAAGTCTGAAAAGAAGGCAGAAGAAGTATGGGAGCCTCCGGTAGTAATCTCAGAGAAGGAGACTGAGACTATACCAGAAGAAACGATTACAGAAACATCTGAGGAGTCCGCTTTTTGGTTTCTTCCTCAAAGTGCTGATTGTCTCCTCTCGGAAACGGAAAAACAACAAATACAGGATCAAGTATTATTGGCAGCAGAATCAGTTGGGGAAATTTATAAGGATGTTATTGTTCCTGATGCACCAAACTATTCTTCAGGTGTTGCAGAGTTTACCGCTGAACAGAGAAAAGCAGTTGTGGAGCAATTGGGAAGTGCCGGTCTAGTGAGCGTGGAGAAAGATACTGATATGCAGAACCCTGACGAAATAGAGAGATTTTGGGCTGAATATCAAAAAGGGCAGAACTCAATGGTTACAGTGTATGAGATACATCAGGATGGAGTAATTGGCTCGATTACTTTTATTCATCGGAATCACGAGTTGCAAACATATTATGTAGGGGTTCGATGGAAGGAAGGCGGAGTACCGGAAATTCAGGGAATCTCGGTTAGTGATGTGGCAGAAATCAAACTGACTGAAAAAGGATATTTTATCTATGCGTATGAGTATATTATTCCACACGCAAGTCTACGGCAGTATTGGCGAATAAAGCCGCTTTCGGAAAAATGCAAGGAATTGACGGAGAAATACATATCGGGGTTAAGCTATGTGAATTATAATCTGCTTGTCACAAATTGGGATGCTGAAAATGTGGAGGATATCCTGATGCCTTGTATGTATGAGGACATTTATCGGGTTTATACAGGGGGAAATTTGAAAACCGAAGATTGGAAAATTCCTGCAGAAGAATATGAGAGGGTCATGACCACTTATTTTCCAGTGTCTGTAGAACAATTGAGAGAGAACTGTGGGTACGATGAGACTAGCGACAGTTACAAATATGAGATGATATATGCGAGTCCATATCCACCTTTTGGAGAAGTGGTAGACTATACAGAAAATACAGATAGAACAATTACTCTCTTTGTGGATGGTGTATGGCCGGATTACAATTCTGATCAGGCATTTAGAAATGTGATTGTGGTTGAACCATTTGAGGACGGAACTTTTAGATATCTTTCAAATTCCATAGAAAAACTGGAATTGGATATTCCGATTGTAAGACGAGAGGAAATAGATGAGTAGTTTTCACTTAAAAGTATTTGCTTTAATCTTGATGATTATTGACCATGCAGCAGAATTCCTACCGGGTATGCCGGTAGTGTAAAAAAGTTTGTGTCTTTGGAAG
Source organism: Clostridium sp. AM29-11AC (assembly GCF_003480545.1). NCBI lineage: Bacteria > Bacillati > Bacillota > Clostridia > Eubacteriales > Clostridiaceae > Clostridium > Clostridium sp. AM29-11AC. The sequence goes on along the minus strand of NZ_QUJI01000019.1, from coordinate 27 downwards.
AAAATGACTCCTTTTTGGTAAGAATTA
>NZ_QUJI01000018.1:0-81770 GCF_003480545.1 Clostridium sp. AM29-11AC | reverse complement strand
CGGAGGCATTGCGGCGTATTCTATATATTATGCCATTTTTTGGCAATATTCATCTGTTTTCTCTCCGGCCCTGTACACAGAAAGAAATGTTCCACCGCCTTCGCCGATTCCCTTGCTTCCTGCCGTCATCTGCCTTTCCAACCGTTTCGCTCCCGCCTGCCGTCTTTGCCGCCTGCCGTTCTTTCCGTTCTGTTTCACCCGCCGCTCCTGCTTTCTCACCTCCTTTCCCTCCCGGAAAAATTTTGCCGCTCTCTTCCCTTCTCCAGACCAGGAACATCCCCAGAACCAGAAAAAATTCCGTACCCGTCCCAGGAACAGGAGAGGGATATTTGTGACTTCGCTGGAATAAATATCCCTCTCCTGTTCCTTGCCGCAGAAAAAAATTTCCATCCCCCCTCTTGACATCTTGACACAGCCATGATATTATGAAAAATGCACTATTGTGGTGTCGTGCGCCTAAAGCTATACAGAGAACCGCATCGTGAAGCGCGCGAAACCCGCCATTAAACATAGAAAGAAAACAGGGGTGAAACGTCGAATGGAGAAAAGCAGAATGCGTCCGGCCAAAGCCGGTAAAGGTATCAGAATGAGCTTCTCTAGGCAGAAGGAAGTTCTGGAAATGCCAAACTTAATTGAAATTCAGAAAAACTCTTACCAGTGGTTCCTTGACGAGGGCTTACGGGAAGTGTTTGATGATATTTCCCCGATCGCTGACTTTGCGGGCCATTTAAGTCTGGAATTTGTAGATTTTACGCTTTGTAAAGATGATATTAAATATACAATCGAAGAATGCAAGGAACGCGACGCGACTTACGCAGCGCCTTTAAAGGTGAAGGTAAGGCTTTGCAACAAGGACAAGGACGAGATTAACGAACATGAGATTTTCATGGGTGATCTGCCGCTTATGACGGATACCGGCTCCTTCGTGATCAACGGAGCAGAGCGTGTTATCGTCAGCCAGTTAGTACGTTCCCCTGGTATTTATTATGGCATTGGACATGACAAGATCGGAACCGAGTTATACAGCTGCACGGTTATCCCGAACCGCGGTGCATGGCTTGAGTACGAGACTGACTCTAATGACATTTTCTATGTTCGTGTGGACAGGACAAGAAAGGTTCCTGTAACAGTCCTGATCCGTGCGTTAGGCTACGGAACGAATGCGGAGATCATCGACCTGTTCGGTGATGAGTTAAAGCTGGAGAAGAGCTTTGAGAAGGATACCTCCGACAACTATCAGGACGGCCTTCTCGAATTATACAAGAAAATCCGTCCCGGCGAGCCGCTCTCTGTGGACAGCGCCGAGAGCTTATTAAACAGCATGTTCTTCGACCCGAGAAGATATGACCTGGCAAAGGTGGGACGTTATAAATTTAATAAGAAGCTCCATTTCAAGAACCGTATCGCCGGACACACACTGGCTGAGGATGTGGTCGACATGTCCACAGGCGAGATTCTGGCAGAGAAGGGAACGGTTGTAGACAAGGAGCTGGCAACAAAGATCCAGAACGCGGCAGTGCCGTTTGTATGGATTGCCGGAGAGAAGAAGAATCACAAGGTTCTCTCCAACATGATGGTGGATCTGGCTGCCTATGTTTCCTTCGACCCTGCGGAGATCGGTGTGACAGAGTTAGTATTCTACCCTGTACTCGAGAATATCCTGGCAGAAAATGACGGAAAGGGCGAGGATGAGTTAAAGGAAGCCATCAGAAAGAATATCCACGAGCTGATTCCGAAGCATATCACAAAGGAAGACATCATCGCTTCCATCAACTACAATATGCACCTGGAAGGCGGAATCGGAACGCCGGACGACATCGATCACCTGGGCAACAGACGTATCCGCGCTGTGGGAGAGCTTTTACAGAACCAGTACCGCATCGGTCTTTCCAGAATGGAGAGAGTAGTCCGCGAGAGGATGACGACACAGGATATGGAGAATATTTCTCCTCAGTCCTTGATTAATATCAAGCCTGTAACAGCGGCTGTGAAGGAGTTCTTCGGAAGCTCCCAGCTGTCCCAGTTCATGGATCAGAACAACCCGCTGTCCGAGCTTACACATAAGAGACGTCTTTCCGCCCTGGGACCTGGCGGTCTTTCCAGAGACCGTGCCGGATTCGAGGTGCGAGACGTTCACTATACACACTATGGACGTATGTGCCCTATCGAGACACCTGAGGGACCGAACATCGGTCTTATCAACTCTCTGGCTACCTATGCGAGAGTAAACCAGTACGGTTTCGTGGAGGCGCCTTACCGCGTGGTAGACAAGACAGATCCGTCTAACCCGGTGGTAACAGACGAGGTAGTTTACCTGACAGCTGACGAGGAGGATAACTTCGTGGTTGCTCAGGCGAACGAGCCGTTGGACGAGGAAGGACACTTCGTTCACAACAACGTATCAGGACGTTTCCGCGAGGAGACTTCTGAGTTCCAGAAGAGAAGAATCGACCTGATGGACGTTTCCCCGAAGATGGTATTCTCCGTGGCGACCTCCATGATTCCGTTCCTTCAGAACGACGACGCAAACCGCGCCCTGATGGGTTCCAACATGCAGCGTCAGGCCGTTCCGCTTCTGACCACAGAGGCTCCGGCTGTAGGTACAGGTATCGAGGGCAAGGCTGCCGTTGACTCCGGTGTCTGCGTGCTGGCAAAGAATGCAGGTGTGGTAGAGCGCTCCGCTTCCAATGAGATCATCGTAAAGCGCGACTCTGACGGACAGAAGGACGTATACCGCCTGACGAAATTTACACGAAGCAACCAGTCCAACTGCTACAACCAGAAGCCTATCGTCTACAAGGGAGACCATGTGGAGGCCGGCGAGGTTATTGCAGACGGCGCTTCCACCTGCAACGGAGAGATTGCCCTCGGAAAGAACCCGCTTATCGGCTTCATGACCTGGGAGGGCTACAACTACGAGGACGCCGTTCTCCTGAGCGAGCGTCTTGTTCAGGAGGATGTATATACCTCCGTTCACATTGAGGAGTACGAGGCAGAGGCCCGCGACACGAAATTAGGGCCGGAGGAGATCACAAGGGATGTGCCGGGTGTCGGCGAGGATGCCCTGAAGGATCTGGATGAGAGAGGAATCATCCGCATCGGAGCCGAGGTTCGTGCCGGAGACATTCTGGTAGGAAAGGTTACTCCGAAGGGAGAGACTGAGCTGACTGCTGAGGAGAGGCTTCTGCGCGCCATCTTCGGCGAGAAGGCAAGAGAGGTCCGCGACACCTCCCTCAAGGTTCCTCACGGAGCCTACGGAATTATTGTGGACGCCAAGGTGTTCACAAGAGAGAACGGCGACGAGTTAAGCCCGGGTGTAAACGAGACCGTCCGCATTTACATTGCCCAGAAGAGAAAAATCTCTGTGGGCGACAAGATGGCCGGACGTCACGGAAACAAGGGTGTGGTTTCCCGCGTGCTTCCTGTTGAGGATATGCCGTTCCTGCCGAACGGACGTCCGCTGGATATCGTGCTGAACCCGCTGGGCGTGCCGTCACGTATGAATATCGGACAGGTTCTTGAGATTCACTTAAGCCTTGCAGCCAAGGCCCTGGGCTTCAATGTATCCACACCGATCTTCGACGGTGCAAACGAGAACGACATTGCAGACACCCTGGAGATGGCAAACGATTATGTAAACACCTCCTGGGAAGAGTTTGAGGCAAAATATAAAGACAAGGTGGATGAAGGGGTAATGGAATACCTGGGAAGTCACCTGGAGCACAGAAAGCTCTGGAAGGGTGTTCCCATCAGCCGCGACGGAAAAGTGCGCCTGAGAGACGGACGTACCGGCGAGTTCTTCGACAGCCCGGTTACCATCGGACACATGCATTACCTGAAGCTCCACCACCTGGTAGACGATAAGATCCATGCCCGTTCCACCGGACCATACTCCCTGGTTACACAGCAGCCTCTGGGAGGAAAGGCACAGTTCGGCGGACAGCGTTTCGGAGAGATGGAGGTTTGGGCTCTGGAGGCCTACGGTGCATCCTACACCTTACAGGAGATCCTTACCGTTAAGTCCGATGATGTGGTAGGACGTGTGAAGACCTACGAGGCCATCATCAAGGGTGAAAACATCCCTGAGCCGGGCGTACCGGAGTCCTTCAAGGTACTCTTAAAGGAGCTTCAGTCCTTAGGTCTGGACGTGAGGGTACTGCGGGAGGACGGCTCCGAGGTAGAGCTGAGCGAGAATATCGACTACGGCGACACCGACATCCGCTCGATTCTGGAAGGCGACAGCAAGAGCTACTCACAGAACGAATCCTTCGAGAGCATGGGCTTTCAGCGTCAGGAATTCAAGGAGGACGGAGAGCTGGCCTCTGTAGAATCTGACAGCTATACAGACGACTACACGGATGACTATGTGAACGATCAGGATGATTCATATTCTGACGATGAAGAATAAATAGAAGGGAGTACCGCTCATGCCAGAGACAAATGAAACTTATGAGCCATTGACGTTTGATGCAATCAAAATCGGTTTGGCTTCCCCTGAGAAGATCCTGGAGTGGTCCCACGGCGAGGTAAAGAAGCCGGAGACAATCAACTACAGAACCTTAAAGCCTGAGAAGGACGGACTGTTCTGTGAGAGAATCTTCGGACCGAGCAAGGACTGGGAGTGCCACTGCGGCAAATATAAGAAGATCAGATACAAGGGCGTTATCTGTGACAGGTGCGGCGTTGAGGTCACAAAGGCCAGCGTCCGCAGGGAGCGTGTGGGCCATATTGCGCTCGCCGCCCCGGTCTCCCATATCTGGTACTTTAAGGGAATCCCGAGCCGTATGGGACTGATCCTGGACATTTCTCCGAGAACCCTGGAGAAGGTGCTCTACTTCGCATCCTACATCGTACTGGATCCGGGAAAAACCAGCCTGCAGTTCAAGCAGGTTCTCTCCGAGAAGGAGTACCGCGATGCGGTGGAGAACTTCGGCTACGGCAGCTTCCGCGTGGGAATGGGAGCCGAGGCGATCCAGGAGCTGTTAAAGGGCATTGACCTTGAGAAGGATTCCGAGGATCTGAGAAAGCAGCTTAAGGATGCCACCGGCCAGAAGAGAGCCAGAATCATCAAGAGGCTTGAGGTAGTGGAGGCCTTCAGAAACTCCGGAAACAAGCCGGAGTGGATGATTATGACCGTTATCCCGGTTATTCCGCCGGATATCCGTCCTATGGTACAGCTGGACGGAGGCCGTTTCGCCACATCCGACTTAAATGATTTATACAGAAGAATTATCAACAGAAACAACCGTCTTGCAAGACTTCTGGAGCTTGGAGCCCCGGACATTATCGTGAGAAACGAGAAGAGGATGCTGCAGGAGGCCGTGGATGCCCTTATCGACAACGGACGCCGCGGACGCCCTGTAACCGGTCCTGGAAACAGAGCTTTAAAGTCCCTCTCCGATATGTTAAAGGGTAAGCAGGGACGTTTCCGCCAGAACCTGCTCGGAAAGCGAGTTGACTACTCCGGACGTTCCGTTATCGTCGTTGGACCGGAGCTGAAGATCTACCAGTGCGGTCTTCCGAAGGAGATGGCCATTGAGCTCTTTAAGCCGTTCGTTATGAAGGAGCTGGTTGCAAAGCAGTACGCTCCGAACATCAAGAACGCCAAAAAGATGGTAGAGCGCCTTCAGCCGGCAGTGTGGGATGTGCTGGAGGACGTAATTAAAGAGCATCCGGTTATGTTAAACCGTGCTCCTACACTGCACAGACTGGGAATCCAGGCATTCGAGCCGATTCTGGTAGAGGGCAAGGCTATTAAGCTGCACCCGCTGGTATGTACCGCCTTCAACGCGGACTTCGACGGCGACCAGATGGCTGTTCACCTTCCTCTGTCCGTAGAGGCGCAGGCAGAGTGCCGCTTCCTCCTTCTGTCCCCGAACAACCTGTTAAAGCCTTCCGACGGAGGCCCTGTGGCCGTTCCTTCCCAGGATATGGTTCTCGGTATCTACTACCTGACACAGGAAAGACCGGGCGTAAAGGGAGAGGGCATGGCCTTCAAGAACGTGAACGAGGCCATTCTTGCCTATGAGAACAAGGAAGTAACGCTGCACTCCAAGGTAAAAGTAAGAATGCAGAAGGAGATGCCGGACGGAACCGTTAAGACTGGAATGGTAGAGTCCACGGTGGGACGCTTTATCTTTAACGAGATCATCCCTCAGGATCTGGGCTTTGTGGACAGAAGCATCGAGGGCAATGAGCTGAAGCTGGAGGTTGACTTCCACGTAGGAAAGAAACAGCTGAAGCAGATCCTGGAGAAGGTTATCAATACCCACGGAGCTACCCAGACAGCTATCACTCTGGACGACATCAAGGCCATCGGCTACAAGTACTCCACAAAGGCCGCTATGACCGTATCCGTATCCGATATGACTGTGCCTGCAAGCAAGCCGAAGCTCATCGCTGACGCACAGGCAACGGTTGACAGAATTGCAAAGAACTTCCGCCGCGGTCTTATCACCGAGGAGGAGAGATATAAAGAGGTTATCGAGACCTGGAAGGCCACTGACGACCAGCTTACTCATGACCTGCTGACAGGACTGGACGCATACAACAACATCTTCATGATGGCTGACTCCGGCGCCCGTGGTTCCGATAAGCAGATTAAGCAGCTGGCCGGTATGCGAGGCCTGATGGCAGATACGACGGGACACACCATCGAGCTTCCTATTAAGTCCAACTTCCGTGAAGGTCTTGACGTACTGGAGTACTTCATCTCCGCCCACGGAGCCCGTAAGGGGCTTTCCGATACGGCTCTTCGTACAGCCGACTCCGGTTACCTGACCAGACGTCTTGTAGACGTTTCCCAGGATCTGATTGTCCGCGAGGACGACTGCTGCGCCGGCAAGGGCGAGATCCCATATATGGAGATCAAGGGCTTTACAGACGGACAGGAGACCATCGAGAGCCTCCAGGAGCGTATCACAGGCCGTTTCATCGCCGAGGATATCGTGGATCCGGATACAGGTGAGATCGTGATCAAGGCGAACCACATGTGTACGCCGAAGCGTGCAGCCGTTGTCATGAAGGCCCTTGAGAAGCAGGGCAGAAACTCTGTGAAGATCCGTACCGTGTTAACCTGTAAGTCCCACATCGGTGTCTGCGCTAAGTGCTACGGCGCCAACATGGCTACAGGACAGCCGGTGCAGGTAGGCGAGGCTGTCGGAATTATCGCTGCACAGTCCATCGGTGAGCCTGGTACACAGCTTACCATGCGTACCTTCCATACAGGCGGCGTGGCCGGCGGCGATATCACACAGGGTCTTCCCCGTGTCGAGGAGCTTTTCGAGGCACGTAAGCCTAAGGGACTTGCGATTATCGCTGAGTTCGGCGGCGTGGCTACTATCAAGGACACGAAGAAGAAGCGCGAGATCATTATCACAGACAACGAGACAGGAAACTCCAAGACTTACCTGATTCCTTACGGCTCCCGAATCAAGATTCAGGACGGCGCAGTGCTTGAGGCAGGCGACGAGCTGACAGAGGGTAGTGTAAATCCCCACGACATCTTAAAGATTAAGGGTGTGCGCGCCGTACAGGATTACATGATCCAGGAGGTACAGAGAGTTTACCGCTTACAGGGCGTGGAGATCAACGATAAGCATATCGAGATGATCGTGCGCCAGATGTTAAAGAAGATCAAGGTTGAGGAGAGCGGCGATTCCGACGTTCTTCCGGGAACCTCCATGAACATTCTGGAGTTCAACGATATGAACGAGGCCCTGATCGCAGAGGGCAAGGAGCCGGCAGTGGGCCGCCAGGTTATGCTGGGTATCACAAAGGCTTCCCTTGCAACAGATTCCTTCTTATCCGCAGCTTCCTTCCAGGAGACCACCAAGGTTCTGACAGAGGCAGCTATCAACGGCAAGGTGGATAACCTGATCGGTCTGAAGGAGAACGTTCTGATCGGTAAGCTGATCCCGGCCGGAACAGGTATGAAGAGATACCGTTCCATCAAGCTGAGCACCGACGGCGAGGAGCTTGAGACGTCCATGGGCAGCGAGGAAGCCGGCCTGTCCCAGGAGTATCCTGAGAGCGGAGAGTTGGACGAGGCAGAGCAGATCGTATTAAATGAAGATGAACTGAGCGAGGAGTAAAGGCAGAGGCGTCTGAAAGGACGCCATAAAGCCTTGTGACGGCTCTAGGCTGGCAAGGAGGATGCCTGAAGATGGAAACAGCTTCAGGCATCCTTTTGTAGTATAGGGAAGTCTCTCCGGACTACCGGTTCTTGCCAATATCAGAATCAGAGCAGTATCAGAATCGGCAGCCAGACAGCGGTATCCGGACAGGGTATGTTAGGAGGAGGGCTGCGTCAGGGAGGATGGCAGATGGATTTTTGCAGACTGACGGAGGAACTTTGGAGAGTTTACCTCTGCGGTGACGCCGGTGAAAAGCAGAAAATGGTGAGCGAATGGCTGGATGAGGACTGTGTGATTATCGGCACAGGAGCCCATGAGTTTTACACCAATAAACAGGATTTTTATAAAGCGATGTCACAGGAGAGTGAGGAAGTGGAAGAGGTTTCCTTCCGTTTTGAAAACCTCCGGTGCCGGGAAAGAAAGACCGGGGAGGACGCCTGCCTGGTATACGGGGTTCTCTATATCAGGGGCAGCAGTGCCGATGGGAAGGTACAGATCGATATGGACAGCCGCTATTCAGTTCTCTATGAGAGGAGAGGAGACAGATGGAAAATCGTGCATATCCATCAGTCCATGCCGAATCTGGAGCAGAGAGAGGGAGAGTACTATCCCAAAACCCTGACTGAGCAGGTGCAGAAGGCTCAGGAGGAGGCGGGCAGAATGGCGCTTCTGGCTCAGAGGGATGGGCTCACAGGGCTGATCAACTACCACACCTTTGAGGAGATATGGAAAAAAGGAGACAGAACTGAGAAATGGCTGTTTATAGTAGATCTCGATGATTTTAAAAAGATCAATGACACCTATGGCCATATGGAAGGAAATCAGGTATTAAAAACAATCGCCGGTCTCTTAAACCGTGTTGTGCGCACTCACGATCTCGTATGCCGCATGGGTGGGGACGAGTTCCTGCTGCTGTGCGGCGGAATCAGCAGCAGGAAAGGGGCGGCCAGGCTGGCTGAGAGGATAGTGGACTGTATTGCAGCGCACAGGACAGAGAAGGCCTGGCCCAGCATATCCGTGGGGGGAACGGAGATTCTCCCGGATGAAAAACTGGAATCTGCCATCGAGAGAGCAGATAAGGCCCTCTACAGTGTCAAACGGACCACAAAAAACGGATATCGCATCGAGTGACAGGAAAGGCGCCGCGCATCTGCTCAGGCGGCGGAGGGGACGCTGTACATAATTGTAAGAAAAATGTCAGTTGAGAAACAGGCGCCCTGTGATATGATAGGATCAGTTCAGATTTACATGTGCCTGTAAGGCGTTTTCGTGTACGCTGAGCGGCTATAGACAGTCAGAAGCCCGATGGCGGGTTTCAGAACAGGGAACCTGCTCCCCGCATCTGGGAAGAGCAGAGAGAGGAAGGTTTATGAGAAAACGATACATGATTCCGGCAGCCTGCATGCTTGTCTGCGCAGCCCTGGCAGCAGGGGCGGCAGCTGCATCCGTGGGAGGGGGAAAGGTTCAGCCTGCCGCCCAGGTTCAGGCAGAGGCAGGAGCTGCGACAGTGCAGCCAGGCTCCGAGTCCTCCCGGACCACGGCCAATGCCTATGAGAGCCAGGGCATGACAGCCAGAAATGACAAGGTGACCGTCACAGCTGATGCCCTCCGGCTGCGCACCTCCCCTGACACAGAGGGAGACAATATAAAGGGCACAGTTCCCGGAGGCACAGTCCTGGAACGGCTTTACGAGGGAAATGGATGGAGTGTGGTGAGGACGGACAGCGGAGAATTCTATGTGTCCTCCGCATACCTGGCAGAGGGGCAAAAAGCCGGACAGCCGGTGAAGGAGGAGACCAAAGGCCAGGGTGAAGCAGGGGCTCAGCTGCAGTCCGGGACGGAAGTGGGGCTTAACAGCAGCCTCCAGTATGCTGAATTTTCCAAGATAAACAGCGGGAAAGCCGTTCTGTATAAGAGCACAGCAGAAAACAGAAAAAATAAGACCATCGGCCTGAATGCAGGCCACGGCACAGCCGGAGGAGGCAGCGTAAAGACACTGTGCCACCCGGACGGAAGCGCCAAGGTAACAGGCGGTACCACTGCGGCAGGCGCCACCACTGCCGCCGCGGTGTCAGCCGGAATGACATTTGCAGACGGCACACCGGAGGCCTCAGTGACCCTCCGGATGGCGCAGATTCTGAAGGAGCGCCTGCTGGCAGAGGGATATGATGTGCTGATGCTCCGGGACGGGGAGGATGTACAGCTGGACAATATTGCCCGGACGGTACTTGCGAATAACTATGCGGACTGCCATATTTCCCTTCACTGGGATTCAACTTCCAGCGATAAGGGCTGCTTTTTTATGAGTGTTCCCTCCAATGAGAGATACCGCTCCATGGAGCCGGTGGCTTCTCACTGGCAGCAGCACAACAGTCTGGGCGAGGCTCTGGTAGAAGGGCTGCGCGGCGCCGGAAATAAAATTTTTTCCAGCGGAGCCATGGAGATGGATCTGACGCAGACTTCCTATTCGACTGTGCCCAGTGTGGACATCGAGCTGGGAGATAAGGGATCCAGCCACTCTGAGGATACGCTGAGCCGCCTGGCTGACGGGCTGGTAGCCGGGATTCATGCCTACTTTGGCTTTTAAAGGCGAGAGCGCCGGAAGCGCCTGCCTGAATCTGCTGTGATAAAACCTGCAGAGCCGTCTGCGGCGGCCGGCAGAATAGAGATGGAATGAAAGGAGAAGAGCGATGAAGATTACAGTGTTAGCCGGAAGTCCCCACAGAAACGGGACGACTTCCGTTCTGGTAAAGGCATTTACAGAAGGAGCCGAGGAGGCGGGAAATGAGGTTACCTGCCTGAATCTGGCTTCCATGAATATCCACCCGTGTCTGGGCTGCGATCACTGCCGGCAGCATGGAGGCGTCTGCGTCCACAGGGATAACATGAACGTGGTGCGGGAGGCAGTCAGCCAGGCAGATCTGGTGGCATTTGTGACGCCTCTCTACTACTTCGGAATGTCTGCACAGCTGAAGACAGCTATTGATCGCTTTTATGCATTTAACGAGGAGCTGAGAAGCAGCGCCAAAAAGGCCTGTATGCTGGCGGCCTGCGCAGATGACAAATCGGCTGTGGAGGCACTGAAGGCCCACTACCATGCAGTCTGTCAGTATCTTAAATGGGAGGATGCCGGGGCTGTATATGCTGCCGACTGCGCAGTTCCCGAGGAAATCGAGAAGAGCCGCTATCCGGAGGAGGCCAGAAACCTGGGCAGGAGCATTGGCTAGAACACTGTCCTGCCTGGCCTGAACAGTGAATCTCCCCGGTCAGAAACATATTTTTACCCTCCTGTACATACCTTAGAATTAGCTGAAAACAGTTGAAGAAAAAGCCAGCGAATGGTATGGAGGGGTGACGTGTGAACGACAGGAATACAGAGGTTCTGGAACAGTATGAGATGGAGGTAAGCTCCGCAAGGAGAGGCCGCGGCGCCTGGATATGCGAAACCGACAGGGGCCTTAAGCTCCTTCGGGAGTATAAAGGGACGAAAAAGAGGCTTGAGTTTGAAGAAGAGGTTCTGAATGTCCTGAAGGACGAAGGACTCACCCAGGTGGATCAGTATGTGAGAAACCGGGAGGGAGAGCTCCAGTCAGTAGGGCAGGACGGATTGAGATATATTGTCAAGGACTGGTTTTCGGAGAGAGAATGTGATGTCAGGGATGAGGCGGAAATCCTGAGGGCTGTTGCCCAGATTGCCAGACTTCACCGGATTTTAAGAGGAGTGAAGGTGAGGGAGGAGTGGAACCTGGGCTCGATTCTCGCTGAACCCATGGAGGAGGAGATGAAGCGCCACAACCGGGAACTTCGCAGAGCCAGGAGCTTTATCAGCGCCAGAAGGGGAAAGTCGGACTTTGAGCTGTGTGTGATTGGAAACTTCAGCCTGTTCTTTGACCAGGCGCTGGAGGCTCAGAGAGGGCTCGAGAGGATGGCCCGGGAGGGGCGGGAGCCGGAGCATTATCTCTGCCATGGAGAGTTAAACCAGCACCACATTCTGATGGGAGATCAGGATACGCCGATTATCGAGTTCAACCGCATGCACCTGGGGGTTCAGGCGGCAGATCTGTACCATTTTATCAGAAAGGCCATGGAAAAGCACAGCTGGAACCTGGAGCTTGGAATGAAGATGCTGGAGGCCTACGACCGGATCCTTCCCATGGGGGAGACAGAGAGGGAGTATCTCTACTATCTCTTCCTCTATCCTGAAAAGTACTGGAAGCAGATCAACTTCTATTTTAATGCAAACAAGGCTTGGATTCCTGCCAGAAATGTGGAAAAACTGAAAAATCTGGAACAGCAGCAGGAGGACAGGAACCGTTTCCTGAGCCGAATCCGGGGATGAAGAAAAGCGGCGCAGGCCGGATCGGCGCGATAGACGGCGCTGTGCCTGACATTAATAATTCTGCTTTATTTTTTCACCGTCATATACTATAATTAGGACAAAATCTAGTGGCAGAAACGGCACAGGAGGAGTATCAGAATGAAAGATTACATGAAGATCTACGAGGAGTGGCTTGCAAACCCTTACTTTGACGAGGATACAAAGAAGGAGCTCAGGGCTATCCAGGGGGATGAAAACGAGATAAAGGAGCGCTTCTACATGGATCTGGAGTTTGGAACTGCAGGTCTTCGCGGTGTGATCGGGGCCGGAATCAACCGCATGAATATCTACACAGTAAGGCGCGCCACACAGGGACTGGCAGACTATATTTTAGAGCAGGGAGGCGCTGACAGAGGCGTTGCCATTGCCTATGATTCCCGCCGCATGTCACCGGAATTTTCGGATGAGGCGGCACGCACTCTGGCGGCCAACGGAATAAAGGCCTACCGCTTCGAATCGCTCCGGCCGACTCCTGAGCTGTCCTTTGCTGTGAGAGAGCTTGGCTGCATCGCCGGAATCAATATCACGGCCAGCCACAACCCGCCGGAGTACAACGGCTACAAGGTATACTGGGAGGACGGCGCCCAGTTCACTCCTCCTCATGACAGAGGGGTGACGGAGAAGGTTATGGCTATCACAGATCTCTCCTCCGTAAAGACCATGAGTCGCGAGGAGGCTGTGGCATCTGGAAGGTATGTGACAATCGGAGCTGAGATAGATGACAGATACATCGCCCAGGTGAAGGCTCAGGTGGTGAATCAGGAAGCCATTGACAAGATGCAGGATCAGATTGCCATTGTCTACACGCCGCTTCACGGCACTGGAAATATTCCGGCCCGCAGAGTGATGAAGGAGCTGGGCTTTGAGCATGTGTACGTGGTGCCGGAGCAGGAGCTTCCCGACGGAAATTTCCCGACTGTAAGCTATCCGAATCCGGAGGCTGCGGAGGCCTTCGAGCTGGGACTGAAGCTGGCGAAGGAAAAGAACGCAGATCTGGTTCTGGCCACAGACCCTGACGCAGACCGCCTGGGTGTCTATGTGAAGGATACAAAATCCGGCGAATACATTCCGCTGACAGGAAATATGTCAGGCTCCCTTCTGTGTGATTACGTTCTCAGCCAGAAAAAGGAGAGAGGACAGATTCCGGCAGACGGACAGGTGGTAAAATCCATTGTCACCACAAATCTGGTGGACGCGGTGGCAGAGTACTATGGGGCAGAGCTGATTGAGGTTCTGACAGGCTTTAAGTGGATCGGAAAGCAGATCCTCAAGAACGAGCAGGAGGGCAGGGGAACCTACCTGTTCGGAATGGAGGAGAGCTATGGATGCCTGATCGGAACTTATGCCCGCGATAAGGACGCCATCTCTGCTACGGCAGCTCTCTGCGAGGCGGCCGCCTACTACAAGGAAAAGGGCATGACTCTCTGGGATGCCATGGTTGCAATGTATGAGAGATACGGATATTACAAGGATTCCGTTCAGTCCATCGGCCTTAAGGGAATCGAGGGGCTTGCCAAGATCCAGGAGATCATGGAGTATTTCAGGAACAATGAGCCGACAGAGTTTGCAGGCTGTAAGGTTCTGTCCGCAAGGGACTACAAGGCAGATACCATCCGGGATACAGCCACAGGAGAGGTGAAGCCCACCGGACTTCCATCCTCCAACGTGCTCTACTATGATCTGGAGGACAGCGCCTGGCTCTGTGTGAGACCGTCGGGAACAGAGCCGAAGATCAAGTTCTACTACGGCGTGAAGGGAACCTCCCTGGCTGATGCAGACGAGAAGGCTGAGAAGCTTGGAAAGGCCGTCATGGATATTGTGAACGGACTTCTGTAGATTCTGCCGGAACCGTACAGTGAGGGCAGAAAGGCGGAAGGCCTGAAAGGGGAAATATAAAGACAGCAAAGTAAAGCAGAAGAATACGAGGGGCGCGTCCGGACACAGTTCCGGGGGCGCTCCCCGTATTTTTTGCGGCATATTTTTGCGGCATATACATGTATTTTTAACTGACAGAAAGTTATGACGGAGAATTTTCGCTATCTTTTTGCTCCTGTTTTTCTTTCACGTCTTTATCAGGTTCTTTTTTGGACTTCCCGTCTGTCTGCTTTAAAGACAGACGCTGCAGTTCCAGAAATGCCTCAGGGAATCGGTGGGAAACGGCACCGGGATTGCCTGAAAAGAGTCCCCGGCGATAGAAACGGCGAAGCTTTCCGCCTCCTGCCAGCTGTTCCCGGCGAAGCCGGGCATCACTCAGCTGCTCTGCAACAGATGAGAGCCGCTCCCTCGTATCAAATTTAGCGCCGGAAAGCCGTTCTCTGGCATCTGCTCTGGCCTCGTCCAGCCTTTCCCTCATGCTGCTTCTGGCCTCATCCAGCCGCTCCTGTATGCCGGTCCTGGCCTCGTCTAACCGATCGGCAAAATCGCTTCTGGCTGTGTCCAGCCGCTCTCTTGCGTTTTCTCTTGCCGCTGACAGCCTCAGCTCTGTCTCATCTAAAAACTCCTGCCTGAAGCCGGCCGCTTCTTCCTGGAGCGCCTCCAGCCTCTTCTGAAGCTCCTCGATTTCTGAGTGAAGCCTGGTCATAGCTTTGAGAGCGTTTCCGAGAGCGAGAGCCTCCCTCACAGACTCGTAAGTATCTAAAAGGAACAGTACGCTGACAGCAGAGACACAGACAAGCAGGACGGGATAGCTGACGCCTAAAACCAGACGGGCGATGGGCTGGTGGATATACTCTGTGAGAAGGATCGTCAGGAAGCCCCAGGCGATGGAGGAGCTCAGGCAGATGTAGCCGTCCAGCTGGAATTTTTTATTGCTGTAGTCCCAGTATTTGACGCAGAACAGCCGCTCCATCACAAAACCGGTCACGTATTCCAGAGCAGTGGCTGCAATCACGCCTGAGAGACAGACGAGAGCCGGATGCTCCCTGAACGGGAGGGAGACCCACAGCATCATGACAGCCCCTGAGCCATAGAGAGGCAGCAGAGGCAGCCTGAGGAAGCCCCGGTTGACAAAGCGGTGTTTTAAAATGGATACATAGCAGGATTCAAAAATCCACCCGAAAAAGCTGTAAATGTAAAAGAAGGCGAGCCATTGAAGGAAGGAATAGTCGTACATAAAAAATCTCCTGTTGTAAAATGCTGCGAGAGTACTGCTGTTACTATTGGATCAAAAAGCCGTTTTTATTCCAGACAAACACGCTTTTCTGCCATTATAACACGGGATTTCCCGATGTCAAACGGCCAGAGAAGCCGGGCTGTCTCTTTCTGCTTGCCAGAATGTGCGGGTTCAGGTAGAATGGGTATGTATAAATTTCCGCCATACAGGCCTGGATAAAGATTCAGGAGAGCCGGGGAGAGTAAACGGACGTAACCGGGCTGAAAAGAAAAAACAGATTCAGATAAAGGAGCAATAAGAGTGAGTATTTTAAATGTAGAGCATCTGAGCCACGGCTTTGGAGACAGGGCAATCTTTCACGATGTGTCCTTCCGCCTTTTAAAGGGGGAGCATATCGGGCTGATAGGAGCCAATGGTGAGGGAAAATCCACCTTCATGAACATTATCACAGGGAAACTGCAGCCGGATGAGGGAAAGGTAGAGTGGGCCAAGCGTGTGCGAGTGGGATATCTGGACCAGCATTCCGTCCTGGAAAAGGGCATGACAGTTCGCCAGGCGCTGAAAAGCGCATTTTCTTTCCTGTTTGAGATGGAGGAGCAGATGAATGAGATCTGCGACCGTCTGGGAGAAGCGCCGGAGAGTGAGATGGAAGCCATGATGGAGGAGCTGGGAACGATCCAGGAACTTCTGATGGCCCATGATTTCTATACCATCGACGCAAAGGTGGAGGAGGTGGGAAGGGCTCTGGGCCTTTCTGACATCGGCATGGATAAGGACGTGACAGAGCTGTCCGGAGGGCAGAGGACAAAGGTCCTGCTTGGAAAGCTGCTGCTGGAGAAACCGGATATCCTCCTGCTGGACGAGCCCACCAACTACCTGGATGAGCAGCATATCGAGTGGCTCAGGCGTTACCTTCAGGAGTATGAGAATGCCTTCATTCTCATTTCCCATGATATTCCGTTCTTAAACAGCGTGATCAACATTATCTACCACATGGAAAACCAGAGGCTTGATCGGTATGTGGGGGATTACGATAAATTCCGCGAGGTCTATGAGGTGAAGAAGGCCCAGCTGGAGGCAGCGTACAAAAGGCAGCAGCAGGAGATCGCCGAGCTTCAGGATTTCGTGGCCAGAAATAAGGCCAGAGTTTCCACGAGAAATATGGCCATGTCCCGCCAGAAGAAGCTGGACAAGATGGAGCGCATTGAGCTGGCAAAGGAGAAGCCAAAGCCGGAGTTTCACTTCCTGGAGGCCAGAGCAGCCGGAAAGTGCATTTTCGAGACAGAGAACCTGGTGATCGGCTATGATGAAAAGGAACCGCTGTCAAGGCCGTTAAATCTCTGCATGGAGAGGGGGGATAAGATTGCCCTGGTGGGTGCCAACGGAATCGGAAAGACCACCCTCTTAAAGAGCATTCTCGGGCTGACTCCGGCGCTCTCGGGGAAGGTGACGCTGGGGGATTACCTGGAAATCGGGTACTTTGAACAGGAGATGGCGCCTGGAAATACCACCACCTGTATTGAGGAGATATGGAAGGAGTTTCCGTCCTACACCCAGTATCAGGTGCGCTCCGCCCTTGCCAAATGCGGGCTGACGACGAAGCACATAGAGAGCCAGGTGAGAGTCCTGAGCGGAGGGGAGCAGGCGAAAGTAAGATTATGTAAACTGATTAACAGGGAAACGAATATTCTTCTGCTGGATGAGCCGACAAACCATCTGGACGTAGACGCGAAGGAGGAGCTGAAAAGGGCTCTTCGCGAATACAGGGGAAGCATCCTTCTCATCTGCCACGAGCCAGAGTTTTACAGTGATGTGGCTACAAAGGTGTGGGACTGCAGAGAATGGAGCCTGAAGCTGTAGCCAGGCAGGAGAACCGTGCAGGGGAACCGGGGGAGGTGCATGCATATGAGAAAAAAAATCTGTCCAGTCTGTGACAGAGAGCTGACAGCAGCCGGCTACTGCCGTCTGTGCAGGAGGCTGGTGTTTAAGCCGGTGGTGCGCGACGTTGACTACTACCTCAATGAAAACAGACCGGATAACCAGACGCTTCTGAATCAGAAGAGAATCGGAGAGGAAAACCAGCTGGAGGCAGGAGGGAAAACAGATCTGCGGGAAAAGATGGCCGGGTACTGCCAGAAGGCCATGAAGCAGGCGGAAAACCTGCAGAAGGGAATCAGGACCGCCGGGGAAAAAACGGAAAAAGGCAGGAAAAAGAGTGAGAGAGCCAGACCGGTGTATGAAAGTTCCGGAACCTCCAAAAAAGCGAAAGTCCGTGTGAAGACGAGCGGTTTTTACCGCTCAGAGGAGAAAAAGAAGGGGCGCACAGTCTATGTTGTCATAGCTATTGTGGTGTGTTTAATTGTCATCAACCTATTTTTTGAGGCGGCAGGCAGGATGGTTGATCGGCTGACGCAGTCTCACCAGGAAAATGCTGCAGCTGAATGGAGCCAGGAGAACAGTGCTTCCAAAGAGCCGGAGTACGGCTATGGGGTAACAGAGCTTGATGAGGCAGAGGTAATGGAGGCAGGGACTCGATGCGACGGGGAGGAACATTTTTCCTGCAGCATTACGGATATGGACAGGCGGCTGGATGAGGTGATTTCCCAGCTTGGTCTCCAGGCTGAAAAAGATGAGTATACGGATAATTACATAATATATTCAGACGAAGACTCCTATAAATTTTATGATACCTGCATTTTCTGCAGCGTACTGGATGAAAACGGAGAGGAGCGCCTGTCCGTCCTCTTAAACGGCGACACGGTTACAGGCGAGGTCCACAGAGTATCTGTCAACGCTTTCTCACCGGATGAAAATGAAACGGCAGCGGAAATTCTCCGGCAGCTGGCAGATTTTGCAGCAGGAGAGGAGGGCACCGTAAAACAGGAAGAGATTCTGGAGGCTGTGGGGTCCGAAAACGAGCTGAGCCGTCCTGCGTATAATTATGTCATTTACGTTTATGATTATGAAGGAGAGGGACTGGGAGGCAGTCTGATGCCTCTGCAGAACCGGGAGGAAGAGAGCGGAGCAGAGACGCTTTGATAAGGAAGGCGAAAGAAGCCGGGCAGAAGAAAGCCAGACAGAAAAAAGACAGCGGGAAAGGGGCAGATACAGGAGGCAGGATGAAAAAACTATTACTACTTTCAACGGGAGGCACCATCGCCTCTGTGATGACGGAAAACGGACTTGCCCCGGCGGCAACGCCAAAGGAGCTGTTAAGCTATATTCCGGAAGCAGGGAAATTCTGTGAAATTTCAGTCAGACAGCTTTTTAACCTGGACAGCACGAATTTTCAGCCGGAGCACTGGATTCGCATCAGCGAGGAGATCCGAAGGGAGTACGAAGGCTATGACGGGTTCATCGTAACCCATGGAACAGATACCATGGCCTACACGGCGGCGGCTCTGTCCTACCTGATTCAGAATCCGGAAAAGCCCATCATTCTCACCGGCTCCCAGAAGCCTATCAGCGTCCCCATTACCGACGCCAGGAAAAACCTGATGGACAGCCTGCGCTTCGCGTCCAGGGACGGGGTGCGGGGTGTCTATCTGGTGTTTGACGGGAAGGCCATTCTGGGAACCAGGGCCAGAAAGATCCGCTCCAAGAGCTACAGCGCCTTTGAGAGCATCAATTATCCGGTGGCCGCCTTTATAGACGAGAACCGCATTATCCAGTACGTAGACGGGGAGAGCCGGACAGGGGAGACGGTGTTTTATGACAGGCTGAATCCGAGAGTATTCGTGCTCAAGCTGATACCGGGAATCGAGCCGGAGATTCTGCAGTATATCGGAGAGCGGTACGATGCGATTATCATCGAGAGCTACGGGGTGGGAGGAATCCCATTCTACAATAAGAGAAATTTTCTGAGCGGACTGGAGGACCTGACGGAGAAAGGAAAAATCGTCGTGATTGCCACTCAGGTGATGCTGGAGGGAAGCGACGCCGAGGTCTATGAGGTGGGCTACCGGGCGGTAAACCACTACAATGTGCTCCAGGCCTACGATATGACAGTTGAGGCTGCGGCTGTGAAGCTGATGTGGATTATGGGACAGTCAACGGAGTTTGAAACAGTGAAGAAAATGTTTTATACAAGGGTGAGCCAGGATATTCTGGTGGGGCCTGAATGGTAAGCGTTTTTATGCCTGCTCATAGGCAGGAGGCGAGACGGCTGTCCTGACGTGAGAGCGTGGATCGGGAGAGGAGACAGACAAAATGCCCGCCGATTTTCCGGCGGGCATTTTGTAATATTGGGAATGGTAGGTATATATAAAAAAGAAATTGGCTTAGGGGGGCCGGACGGCTCTGGCCGTCCGGTATGAGTATGAAAAAGCTTTTATTATTTCAAGCAATACTTGAAACAAAGGCCTGTTACCCTTTCGGATAACATACTTAGATTATAGGGTGGAAATGTGACCAAAGTGTGTCAGCATCATAAAAAAAGAATAAAGATCATAAAAAAAGAAAAAACCCTTTAAAAACAGGTGAAAATTGTATATAATAGTAAATGGTATAGTTTGCTTATACGCAGATGACAGTATGAAAGCTGCCGCCGGATTCGGTGCAGCTTCTTAGATAGCCAGAAAACATTTAATGCGAAGGGTTGACTGGCAGCCGGGCAGGAGAGCTGACGCAGGACTGTCCGTTTTGTTCTGGATGAATGGGAGAAAAACAGGAGGAAGAACAACTATGATGATGTCTAATGACATTGGAATTGACCTGGGTACGGCCAGTATCCTTGTGTATATCAAGGGTAAGGGCGTGGTGCTGAAGGAGCCATCCGTAGTTGCGATTGACCGCGACACAAACAGGATCATGGCGATCGGAGAAGAGGCCCGCCTGATGATCGGAAGAACGCCGGGCAACATTGTGGCAGTCCGTCCGCTCCGCCAGGGTGTGATCTCCGACTATACAGTGACAGAGAAAATGCTGAAATACTTTATCAATAAAGCAGTTGGAAAGAAAACCCTCAGAAAGCCGAGGATCAGCGTATGTATTCCAAGCGGCGCCACAGAGGTGGAGAGAAAGGCCGTGGAGGACGCGACCTACCAGGCAGGAGCCAGGGATGTTTCCATCATCGAGGAGCCGGTTGCGGCTGCCATCGGAGCAGGCATCGACATCTCCAAGGCCTGCGGAAACATGATCGTAGACATCGGCGGCGGTACGGCTGATATTGCGGTGATCTCTCTGGGAGGAACAGTTGTCAGCACCTCCATTAAGGTGGCCGGAGATGACTTTGACGAGGCGCTGGTGCGCTATATGAGAAAGAAGCACAACCTGCTGATCGGTGAGAGGACGGCTGAGGAGATCAAGATCAACATCGGCGCAGCCTACAGAAGACCTGAGATGATCACTATGGAGGTGAGGGGAAGAAACCTGGTGACAGGACTTCCGAAGACGATTGTTGTGACCTCCGATGAGACGCTGGAGGCACTCAGAGAGCCGGCCATGCAGATTGTGGACGCTGTTCACAACGTGCTTGAGAGAACGCCGCCGGAGCTGGCAGCCGATATTTTTGACCGCGGCATTGTGCTGACAGGAGGCGGATCGCTGCTCAGCGGACTGGATGCGCTGATCGAGGAAAAGACAGGAATCACCACGATGATTGCTGAGGATCCTCTGACAGCAGTTGCCATCGGAACCGGAAAGTTCATTGAGTTCGCCCACGGAGAGGGCTCCAGGAATTTTGACTAGGGACAGCTATGGCTTCAGTGAAAGGTTTTGTTGAAAAAATTAAATACAGGAACGAGGACAACGGCTATACGGTTTTAAGCGTCACCGGCTCGGAGGATGGGGAGGAATACATCCTTGTGGGCAGCTTCTCCTACATCAGTGAGGGGGAGCTTATTGAGGCGTCGGGCCATATAACCGAACATCCTGTTTACGGGGAACAGCTTGCGGTGGAGCACTACGAGATCAGGCCGCCGGAGGATACGGTTTCCATGGAACGCTATCTAGGCTCCGGTGCCATCAAGGGCATCGGGGCTGCTTTAGCTTCAAGGATAGTAAAAAAATTTAAGACGGACACCTTCCGGATCATGGAGGAGGAACCGGAGCGGCTGGCCGAGATCAAGGGGATCAGCGAAAAGATGGCTATGGCCATTGCGGAGCAGGTGGAGGAGAAGCGCGATATGCGCCAGGCCATGATGTTTCTGCAGGAGTATGGCATCTCCATGAATCTGGCAGCCAAGATCTATCAGGAGTACGGCCCGGCTATGTACGGGATTATCAGGCAGAATCCCTATAAGCTGGCTGACGACATTCCCGGCGTGGGCTTTAAGATGGCAGATGAGATCGCGGCGAAGGTGGGAATATTTACGGACTCTGACTTCAGAATCAAGAGCGGGATTCTCTACACTCTGTTAAAAGCCACGGCAGGCGGCCATACATACCTTCCAAAGGAGGTTCTCTGCGCCCAGGCCTCAGAGCTTCTCGGCGTAAAGCAGGAGGAGATTGAAAAACATCTGGCGGACATGCAGATGGATAAGCGGCTTGTGATCAAGTACGGGCGCAGCGGAGAGGAGAGCGGCACACAGACGGCATCGGCCTTCCTTGGGAAGACGGGAGAGGAAGGGGAAGAAGGGCCTGATTCTGAAAGGGAGCGCCCCCAGCTTGTCTATGCCTCCCAGTATTACTACACGGAGCTCAACACGGCGAAAATGCTCCACGATCTGAACATTACCGGGGATCAGTCCGAGGAGTCCATCAGAAAGAGCCTTGGCCGCATTCAGGAGCAGGAAAACATAGAGCTGGACGAGCTTCAGATACAGGCAGTGATCGAGGCGGTCAACTGCGGGCTTCTGGTTATTACAGGAGGCCCCGGAACGGGAAAAACCACAACCATCAATACGATTATCCGATACTTTGAGCTGGGCGGTCTCGACATCCTGCTGGCAGCGCCTACAGGAAGAGCC
Organism: Clostridium sp. AM29-11AC; assembly: GCF_003480545.1. Lineage (NCBI taxonomy): Bacteria > Bacillati > Bacillota > Clostridia > Eubacteriales > Clostridiaceae > Clostridium > Clostridium sp. AM29-11AC. Next base: position 59,237 of record NZ_QUJI01000018.1, on the reverse strand, counting down.
GCCAAGCGGATGACGGAGGCTACCGGCTGTGAGGCCAAGACGATCCACCGCCTGCTGGAGCTGACGGGAGCGCCCCTGGAGGAAAAGGGAAATGACGCGGGACAGAGGGGAAAGCTGGCAAACGGAGGGATGCGCTTTGAGCGAAACGAGGAAAATCCTCTGGATGCAGATGTGATTATTATCGACGAGATGTCCATGGTGGATATCCACCTGATGCATTCCCTGCTGCGGGCGGTGAATGTGGGAACCAGGCTGATTCTGGTGGGCGATGTGGATCAGCTTCCCAGCGTGGGGCCGGGCAATGTGCTCAGAGATATTATTGAGTCCGGCTGTTTCCATGTGGTGAAGCTGACGCGGATTTTCCGCCAGGCAGCCCAGAGCGATATTGTCGTCAATGCCCACAGGATCAACAGGGGAGAGCAGATTCCCCTGGGAAAGAGAAGCAGAGATTTTCTCTTTATCAGGCAGGAGGATCCGTCTGCCATCGTCAGCTCCATGATCACCCTGGTGAAGGACAAGCTGCCGGGCTATGTGAAGGCTGATGTGTTTGATATCCAGATCATGACTCCTATGCGAAAGGGCGCCCTGGGGGTGGAGCGGCTGAACACTGTCCTGCAGCAGCACCTGAACCCGCCGTCGCCTGACAAGAAGGAGAAGGAGACGGGAGGAATTACGTTTCGCACAGGCGACAAGGTGATACAGATAAAAAACAACTATCAGATGGAGTGGGAGCTGAGAAACAGGTACGGGATTCCCGTAGACAGAGGAACCGGCGTGTTCAACGGGGATACAGGCATCATAAGGGACATCAATACCTTCTCCGAGCTGGTCACCGTGGAATTTGACGAGGGAAAGATGGTGGAATACAGTTTCAAGCAGCTGGAAGAGCTGGAGCTGGCCTACGCCATCACCATTCATAAATCTCAGGGGAGCGAGTACCCGGCTGTGGTGCTCCCTGTCTATCCGGGGCCCAGGATGCTGATGACGAGAAATCTGATCTACACGGCTGTCACGAGAGCCAGAACCTGCGTCTGCCTGGTGGGTATTCCACAGATCTTTCAGAGCATGGTGGATAACGCTTCAGAACAGAAGAGATATTGTGGATTAAAGGACAGGATTCAGGAGATTGAGGAGAGCCTGATGTAGAAAGCCGGGAGAACATAAAAGACAGAGAAGGCAGAAGAGAAAAAGGGGCGCCTTTCGCGAAGCCGGAACCGCCCCGCTCCCATCCGGCAGCGGGAGCAGCAGCCGGAGAACCGCTTTTTTCCAGGCTGCTTTTATCTGGAACATATCCTTATCATATCGTATTCACTTTTCGTATCGTATTTACTTTGGGAATCTTACTGTTTTCTATTATTCTTCTTTTTCGTTTGTTTTACCATCTTCTATCATTCTTCTTTTTTGTTTATTTTGCCATCTTTGTGATTTTTAATCGCTGCACCTTGCATTGCCGCGGCCGCAGATTCTGAAGCTGCGGCAGAAGTCTGCTCACAGCAGGGCAATGGAAGGGAAAGCACAGAGTCCGTGCGGGGAGGGAGATATTCTTGGAGTTCGATTTAAAGAAAATCTGGCTGAAATATGGCAGGGCAGGCGGGGATTCTGCGCAGGAGCTGGCCCTCCTGGCGGCAGATCTGCTGTTTCCGCGGCGCTGTCCCGTCTGCGGCGATGTAGTGCTTCCAAAGGGAAGGCTTATCTGTCCCGGATGCGTAAAAAAGCTGTCTTTTGTGACGCCGCCGATCTGCATGAAATGCGGAAAGGAGATAGACAGCGGGCTTTTGGAGTACTGCCCGGACTGCGCGCGGCGCCCAAAGAGCTTTGAATATGGAATGGCCCTTCTGAATTATAATAAGACTGCGGCGGGTTCCATGGCGGCAGTGAAGTACAGGAATAAAAGGGAGTATCTGGATTTTTATTCCTGCGCGGCCACAGTGCGTTTCGGGGAGCGGATTCGGGCCGCGGGGATCCAGAGGATTGTGCCGGTTCCCGTTCACCCGTCGCGGTTTCGGAAAAGGGGATTTAACCAGGCCGGGGAGCTGGCAGAGAGGCTTTCAAAGGAGCTTCAGATTCCGGCCGCCGGGCTTCTTCTTAGAGTGAAAAAGACAGATCCCCAGAAAGGCCTGGGGACAGGGGGAAGGCTCAAGAACCTGGAACAGGCCTTTCGGGCCTTGCCGGAAGCGGGAAGTTTCGAGCGGGTGCTCCTGGTGGATGACATTTACACCACAGGGAGCACTGCTGAGGCGTGCACCAGGGCACTTTTAAACGCCGGAGTAAAAAAGGTTTATTTTTTTGCTGTTTGTATTGGACATGGACGCTAAAGTAGGATATGATGATAAAAGGACTTTCTGTCCGGCAGAGGGAGCAGACTTCTGCCAGAATATGAAAAAGAGGACGGCTGCCAGGAAAAACAGGAAGCATTGCCTGCTGCCTATGCAGGCGGCGGGAAACATGGCAGCGCAGGCCTGAAAAGCTGCGAAAAGGAGTTGCAAATGAAGGAGTATACCTATCAACTGGAAAAAGAGGATTACAGAGAGTGGATCCGGTGGAACATTAAAAAACATGATCAGAGGAAGGCGAAGCTGCTCACAGTGGGAGTAATGCTGGCTCTTCTGGCTGTCACCCTGATCGGAAATTTTTCGTCGGGAAGACCCATTGCCGCTGCAATTGGCTCGGTGGTGACGTTTATCGGACTAGGAGCAATCATGCTCTATTTTATTTCTCCGCAGAACCAGGAGAAAATGATCTGGAAGAAAAGCGGGCTTAAAAAGATGGAAAAGACAGGATTTCCTACCATCAACCTGGCAGTGCGGGAGGACGGCTTTGATCTCTTCGGGCCTGACAGGGAAGCTGAGCATGTACATTACCAGTACACCAGCCTGGAGGACATTGTGGAGCTGGAACGCCTTCTGCTTTTAAAGACATCTGACGGAAGTTACCAGTTTGTGGCCAAAAGAGTGTTTACCGAGGAAGAGAAGCAGGAATTTCTCAGCTTCCTGAGAGAGAAGATGGCGGACGCCAGGGAAAATCCCGAGAAGTACAGAAGAACAGAGACGGGGGCTATTGCAGGCACCGGCAGTGATGAGACAGAAGGGAATATCTGGGAAGAGGGCTACGTGGTCAGAAACCAGAATACTGCGGGAATGGGAAAGATTGGTCAGATGGCGAACATCCTCGCGCGCTCAGGCGAGGAGGAAGAGACAGATGGCAGAACAGGTGATGATGCGGACTGTCCGGAACAGGAGGAAGAGAAGGCAGAAGAGCTTTAGTCCGCCGGAAATTTGTGAAAGCAGTCTGAAAATTCAGCTGATTTTGGCAGCTGCTGCAGACTCAGCTCAGCAAGGTAAAAGAGGAGGAGATCGGCTTGAAAATACGCAGTGCCCTGGAGCAGGATGTCAGGGAGATGATGGAAATATTTAATTATGAGGTGAGAAACTCCACAGCCTCCTTTGCGATTCAGGAAAAGACCTATGAGGATCGCCTGGAATGGTTTCACGCCCACGGCACGGGGAATCATCCGCTGATTGTGGCCGAGGAGGATGGAAGGGTTGCAGGCTATGCCTGCCTGTCCCAGTACCGTCCCCACGAGGCGTACAAAAAAACAGTGGAGCTGTCCGTTTATGTATCGCCCGATTTTCGGAAAAGGGGAGTGGGCGAGGCGCTGATGCAGGAGATCATCCGCCTGGCAAGAGAGGACAGAAATACCAGGACTGTCATTTCTGTGATTACAGCAGAAAACCAGGCCAGCATCCGGCTTCATGAAAAGCTTGGTTTTTCCTTCTGCGGCAAGATGCACGAGGTAGGAGAGAAATTCGGCAGAATGCTGGACATTGTCAATTATGAGCTCCTTGTCTGAGAGGGACCCCGAATATTAACAGAATAGAAAGATAAAACAGCTGCCCCGGAATGGAGCAGGAGACAGATAAGGAGGTGCACTGCCGGTGTTGGCTGGCTGTGCGCCTCCTATTTTTGTGGAGATAGGGAAGAGCAGACAGAAACCGGTGCCCTGGCGGATCGCTGTTTTTTGTAATGATTTGTAAGAGATTTGTTCCTTGCAGCCTGTGCAGGCGTATGATAAGCTGAAATCAGGACAAAGGGAAAACTTTCAGAAGAGGAGAGAGGGGAGAAAGAATGAGAAAATCTTTAAAAGCTCTGGCAGCGGCTGCTGCTGTTTTCCTGACTGCATGCGGCAGCAGCACAGGCGGCGCAGCAGCTCCGCCTGGTACAGCGTCCGTACAGGCAGAAACGAGAGAGCAGGAACAGACAAAACAGGAACAGACAAAACAGGAGCAGGGGGAGGTCACCGGCAGCTCAGAGGAAGAGGGGGCGGAGATAATCGGAGGGGCGGACGGTCCGACGGCAATTTTTATCGCACTGGAGGCGGACAGCGCCCAGGAGATAGAAAATTACCCGTCTCTGAGGGAAATGGCAGGGGATACACAGATTGATCCGGACGGGGAGGGAAAAGTTTTTCTGGACAGCGTCCGGAGTGACGGAGTCTATGTCCTGGAAGAAAGCGGTGAGTGGAGTCCGAGAACGGATCAGATGGGAACTGCAGTAATTTACGGCCCCTTTGGAGTCATCCTGCTTCGGCATCGGGAGGACGGCTCCTGGCTGGCGGAACGCTCTGTGGATATGGCAGAGATGGAAAGCTCCTATATGGAGAGCGGGGACAATACAGAAGTGCTTCCGGCAGGAGGGGCGGTTTTTATTTCTGTAAGAGAACGCGGAAGCATCACGGCCATGTATGAGCTTGTCATGGAGAATGGGCAGCTCTTCCAGCTGGACGTATCTGCCATCGGAAAGGATGAGGCGGAGAGCCTGCTCCTTGCCATCCGGCAGGTGAACGAGAAATCAGGTATAACGTCTGCGGAAAAAGGAAAGGGTTCAGAGTCAGAGACGGAGGGGAAAACGGCCATGAAAATTTATGACAGCGCCATGACTGCAGATGGAACGGAAGTATTCCTCTGCGCCGACGGGCCTGCGCTCACGGATTTCTGCCTGATGTGGAAGGACAGGGAAACAGGGGGCTATGTGACGGAGCCGGTTGTGTGGGAAGAGTAAAAGCTGCCAGGTTCGGAAAAAAGGCTGAGGGGCAGCGGGAAGGGGAAAACAGAAACAGGCATTGACCGGCAGGGAAAAACTAATTGCTTTTTACCTGCCGGTATGGTATAATCAGCTTTATATTATTAAATCAAGAAATAGATTTATAAATATATTGACGAATCACAGGTTTTATGGTATAGTAGACGGGCGAATGGAAGAGCCAGGTCTTTTTTTTATGCTCAAAAAAGCAGAGAAAAGCCTGAAAAATTTGAATTTATGTGGAGGTGGAAGTCGTGCGCACAAGAATCACACTGGCATGTACAGAATGCAAACAGCGTAACTACAACATGACCAAGGATAAGAAGACTCATCCAGACAGAATGGAAACGAAGAAGTACTGCAGATTCTGTAAGAGACATACGATGCACAAGGAAACAAAATAATTTCCGTGCCAGTATAAAGGATCAGGCATTCGCTTGAACATTTTGGAGGACAGAGAATGGGTGAGACAGGGAATACCGAGAAGGCTCAGAAGAAGAGCTTTTGGAAAGGCCTTGAGGCTGAGTACAAGAAGATAATCTGGCCTGACAAAGAAACCCTTCAGAAGGAGACAGCGGCTGTTATTGCAGGAGCTGTCGCTTTAGGTCTGATTATTGCAGCACTGGATACCGGAATCGTGTTCCTGCTGCACTATATCATCTAATAACAGGGGATAAGGTGAGATTATGTCAGAAGCGAATTGGTATGTAGTTCATACTTACTCAGGCTATGAAAACAAGGTTAAGGTAGACATTGAGAAGACCATCGAGAACAGAGGTCTTCAGGATCAGATCCTGGAGGTGTCCGTTCCCATGCAGGATGTAGTCGAGATCAAGAATGGAGCCCAGAAGCAGGTTGCCAAAAAGATGTTTCCCGGATATGTGCTCATTAACATGGTTATGAATGATGACACATGGTATGTAGTGCGTAATACCCGCGGTGTAACAGGTTTTGTTGGCCCGGGTTCCAAGCCGGTTCCTTTGACAGAGGATGAGATGGCAAATCTCGGCTTTAAACCAGCCGGAGTAGTTGTCGATTACGAGATTGGAGATGCGGTTGTCGTTATCTCCGGTGCCTGGAAGGATACCGTTGGTGTTATCAAGTCCATCAACGAGAACAAACAGACACTTGAAATTACCGTGGAAATGTTCGGCCGTGAGACACCGGTTGAGCTTAATTTCACAGAAGTTAAGAAGATGTAAGATGCGGCCTGTCATATCTGAGAGGCTCGTGGGAGGGTTCATCCCGCCATTACCACAATATTAGGAGGTGCCTTATCATGGCAAAGAAAGTAACAGGATACATTAAATTACAGATTCCTGCTGGTAAAGCAACACCAGCTCCGCCAGTTGGTCCGGCTCTCGGACAGCACGGCGTTAACATTGTACAGTTTACAAAAGAGTTCAACGCCAGAACAGCAGATCAGGGTGACTTGGTAATCCCGGTTGTCATCACTGTATATGCTGACAGAAGCTTCAGCTTTATTACAAAGACTCCGCCGGCTGCCGTTTTATTAAAGAAGGCATGCAAGCTGAAATCCGGCTCTGCAGTACCGAATAAGACAAAGGTAGCTACCATCTCCAAGGAAGAGGTCAGAAAGATTGCTGAGCTCAAGATGCCAGACTTAAATGCAGCAAGCATCGAGGCTGCTATGAGCATGATCGCCGGAACTGCAAGAAGTATGGGTATCACAGTAGAGGAGTAAGTTTCACTTACAGTCTGCGAAAATGAGATGTTGAATTAGAAACGTGGGAGGGCAATCCCCGACAATACCACTAGGAGGTTATTTATAATGAAAAGAGGAAAAAGATACGTAGAGGCTGCTAAGTTAGTAGACCGTACAAATCTTTATGACGCATCCGAAGCTATCTCTATCGTTAAGAAGGCAGCAGGTGCTAAATTTGATGAAACTGTTGAAGCTCATATCAGAACCGGTTGTGACGGACGTCATGCTGATCAGCAGATCCGCGGCGCTGTAGTTCTTCCTCACGGAACAGGTAAGACAGTCAGAATCCTTGTATTCGCAAAGGGACCGAAGGCTGACGAGGCTCAGGCAGCAGGCGCTGATTACGTAGGAGCAGAGGAGTTAATCCCGAAGATTCAGAACGAGGGATGGCTTGACTTCGACGTAGTTGTAGCTACACCAGACATGATGGGCGTTGTTGGACGTTTAGGACGTGTACTCGGACCGAAGGGCTTAATGCCAAACCCGAAGGCCGGAACCGTTACCATGGACGTGACAAAGGCTATCAACGATATCAAGGCCGGTAAGATTGAGTACAGACTTGATAAGACAAATATTATCCACGTGCCAGTAGGAAAGGCTTCTTTCACAGAGGAGCAGTTAGCGGACAACTTCCAGACGCTTATCGACGCAGTTCTGAAGGCAAAGCCAGCTACATTAAAGGGCGCTTACTTAAAGAGCGTAACACTGACATCCACAATGGGACCAGGTGTGAAGTTAAACGTAGCAAAGCTTGTGAACTAATTGCGGCAGATAGAAGAGAGCGGATCCCTTTCGCCGGAGAAATCCGGGAAGGGCTCCGCTTTTTTTATAGGAAATTCCTCCGAATTTCCTGTAAAATAAAAAGCCCTGAAAAAATCAGCCAATCCCCGATTTTAATGCTTGACAACCACAAAAAAATATGCTATCTTACTTAAGTATTGACTGCCTAAGACAGCAGGTGCCGCAAGGCATAAGGTGAAAACGCCTGCCGAGGAAACGTACACTTACTGATGTAAACGGTGCCTCCCTGTCTCTGGCAGGGAGGCTTTTTCTGTAAGACTCCTGGCGGTTCATACGACGAAAATAATACAGGAGGTAAACCATTCATGGCAAAAGTTGAGTTAAAGCAGCCTATCGTTGCTGAGATCTCTGAGTTATTCAACGGCGCTAAGTCTGCTGTAGTTGTTGACTACCGCGGATTAACTGTTGAGCAGGATACACAGCTTCGTAAGCAGTTAAGAGAAGCTGGTGTTACTTACAAGGTATACAAGAACACCATGATTCGCTTTGCTGCAAAGGGAACAGAGTTTGAAGCTTTAGAGCCACATCTGGAAGGACCTACAGCTTTAGCTGTATCCAAGGAAGATGCTACTGCTCCGGCCAGAGTATTAGCTGAGTTTGCAAAGAAGGCAGACAAGTTAGAGTTAAAGGCCGGCGTTGTGGAAGGCACATATTACGATGAGAAGGGAATTCAGGTTATCGCTACTATCCCGTCCAGAGAAATTCTTCTCGGAAAGTTACTGGGAAGCATCCAGTCCCCGATCGCAAACTTTGCACGCGTTATCAACCAGATCGCAGAGGCAAAGGAGGCTTAATTCCATACATGAGAGAGGCTGCATAGCCGCGTGATGGAAGAGCCGTTCTGCAGCGTCAGAACTGCAGAAGCCGGGAATCCGGCATGAAAACATTTCATTAGAGAATAAATTATTAAACAGGAGGAAATTAAAATGGCAAAGTTAACAACAGCTGAGTTCATTGAGGCTATTAAAGAGTTATCCGTATTAGAGTTAAACGAGCTTGTAAAGGCTTGCGAGGAAGAGTTCGGTGTATCCGCAGCAGCAGGCGTTGTAGTTGCAGCAGCAGGCGGCGCAGCAGAGGCAGCTGAGGAGAAGACAGAGTTCGACGTAGAGCTGACAGAGGTTGGCGCTAACAAGGTTAAGGTTATCAAGGTTGTTCGTGAGGCTACAGGTCTTGGCTTAAAGGAAGCTAAGGAAGTAGTTGACGGCGCTCCGAAGGTAGTTAAGGCTGGCGTTTCCAAGGAAGAGGCTGAGGACCTTAAGACAAAGTTAGAGGCAGAGGGAGCAAAGGTTACATTAAAGTAATCCATTGCCATTCTATAAACACTAAATGCATTACACACCGAAAGTCCAGAGTGTATGAAAGCACACTCTGGGCTTTTTCATATTATAGGAAATCCTCCGAATTTCCTATAATATGAAAAGCCCTGCCGGGCGGGATGCGCACGCCGCGCAGAGGAAAAAGGCTGCTTAAAGCAGCCGCGCGGCGGCGCGAAAAAGCAGGCAAGCCCCTAATGATTGAGGGAGTGGGGAGCTGAGGCGGGCCTGCCCACTTTCTTATTTACAGGAAATTCCTCAGAATTTCCGCAGATGAGATGGAGGACGGCAGAAAGGGAATGGGCAGGGCCGAACAGGCGGAGCCCTTTTGGCGCGCTGTTTAAACGGCAGGCAAAACATAAAAAGAAGGGATGGACAGAAATGAGGGTATCAGATGCGGTAAAAAACAGAGTTTCTCTGCGTGTCTATGATGACAGGCAGATTTCAGATGCGGATTTAGATCAGATTCTTGAGGCAGCTTCCCTTGCGCCTACGGCGGGAAACCAGCAGCTCTATTCCGTGATAGTAATTAAGAGCCGGGAGATGAAGGAAAAGCTGTCAGCAAGCTGTGACCATCAGCCGTTTATAGCCAAGGCTCCTGTTCTGCTCCTGTTTGTGGCGGATCAGCAGAAATGGTTTGATTATTACAGGCTGAAAGGCTGCAGGGAGTTTGCAGGCAGGGAGGAGGGGCTTGCCTGGGAGGAGCCCAATGAGGCGGATTTGCTGCTGTCCATCGAGGACACCATGATTGCAGCCCAGAATGCAGTGATTATGGCGGAATCACTGGGAATAGGCTCCTGCTACATCGGAGATATTCTGGAAAATTTCGAATATCACAGGGAGCTTTTCAGACTGCCCCAGCACGCGGTTCCCATTTCCCTGCTCTGCCTCGGATATTACAGGGAAGGCTACAGGCGGGTACACAGGGAACGATTTGACAGAAAGTATGTGGTGTTTGAGGAGACCTACCGGAGACTTTCCGATGAGGAGCTGGAGGATATGTTTGCCGGGAAGGCGGAGAGCTTCGTCAAAGGGCCGGCTGTCACGGCGGACAATTTTGCCCAGGCGTTTTATAAGAGAAAGACAGGCGCTGCTTTTTCAAAGGAGATGGCCCGATCGGTGAAGGCCATGCTTGAGGCGTATACGGGGAGAGGAAAACAGGAACAGCCGGACGGAAGGCAGTAAAGGCTCTGCCCGTCTGTGCTCACAGGCCTGACAGACGCAGAGAAGACACACAGGGAGATGAGAGAATGGAACAGAATGGTTTATCTGCAGAGAATTTTTCAGAGATGTTGAGGGAGAGCGACTGTCTTTTAATCGGAATCGGAGCAGAGTGGGAGACCGGGGCGGGCAGGCCCTCATCTCTCCAGCCGGAGCAGGCGAAAAGAGCTTACGAGGCATTGGGAGATATGGTGAAGGGAAAGGATTATTTTATTATCACCACGGTGACCGACGGAAAAGTCAGGGAGAGCTCCCTGGATCAGAGCCGTATTGTGGCGCCCTGCGGAAACGAGCAGTGGAAGCAGTGCAGCAGAGCCTGCACAAAGGACATATGGGAGCCGGGAGAGATTCCGGACGGTCTCTGCCCCCACTGCGGCGCGCCTCTGACGGGAAATACCATCCATGCGGAAACTTACATAGAGGAAGGGTATCTGCCTCAGTGGAAGGCCTACCAGGAGTGGCTGGGAAGGACACTGAACAGGAGGCTTCTGGCGCTGGAGCTGGGAGAGGACTTCCGGATGCCGAAGCTGATACGATGGCCTTTTGAAAAGACGGTATTTTTTAACAAAAAGCGCATATGTACCGTGTGAACCAGACCTTTGCCCAGATTTCCGAAGAAATTGGAGAGCGGGCTGTCTCCATAAAGGAAAATTCTGTAGATTTCATTGTGAAGGCGGCAGAAGAGGCGGCAGGCTCCAGCCGATAGGGGAAAACGAAAATTTGCACTTTCCGATTGTTTATTCTGCCTGTCTGTGATAATATTTTTAAAGAAATAAAGGGCGTCAGGCACTACAGAAGTTTCAGGCTATGACTGATTGGGAAGGCACGGCGCAGACGAAAGAGAGGAAGCTTGAATGGGAGCGATCAGCAATGACTGGCTTGCGCCGCTCAGTGCGGAGTTTAGGAAGCCTTACTATAAAAAGCTGTATGAGACAGTGAAGCACGAATATGAAACAAGGGTGATTTATCCGGATGCCGATGATATTTTTAACGCCTTTGCGTTTACACCTCTTTCCAGGGTGAAGGTGGTCATTCTGGGGCAGGATCCCTATCACGGCCGCGGCCAGGCCCACGGGCTGTGCTTCTCCGTAAAGCCGGGAGTGGAGACGCCGCCCTCCCTGGTGAATATCTATCAGGAGCTTCACGACGATCTGGGCTGCTATATCCCCAACAATGGATATTTAAAGAAGTGGGCGGATCAGGGAGTCATGCTTCTGAATACGGTTCTCACTGTGCGCGCCCATCAGGCCAATTCCCACAGGGGAATCGGCTGGGAAGAGTTTACAGACGCGGCGATCCGGGCACTGAACGAGCAGGATCGCCCGATGGTGTTTATCCTGTGGGGAAGACCGGCGCAGATGAAGAAGCCGATGCTGACCAACCCGAAACACCTGATTCTGGAAGCACCCCATCCCAGCCCGCTCTCCGCATTCAGAGGATTTTTCGGAAGCAGGCCCTTCAGCCGCACCAACGAATATCTGAAGGAAAACGGAATTGAGCCCATTGACTGGCAGATCGAAAATATTTAGCAGAGAGGAAATGGTATGAGTTTTTTTGAGATTTTAAAAGTGCTTGTACTGGGAATTGTGGAGGGCTTTACGGAATGGCTTCCCATCAGCAGCACAGGCCATATGATTCTGGTGGATGAGATTATTCACCTGGACGTAAGCCAGGCATTCAAAGAAGTGTTTATGGTGGTGATTCAGCTGGGTGCGATTCTGGCTGTGGTGGTGCTGTATTTCCACAGACTGAATCCCTTCTCACCGCGAAAGACAGAAAACCAGAAGCGGGCGACCATCCGCCTCTGGATGAAGATAGTGGTGGCCTGTATTCCCGCAGCGATCATCGGAATTCCCTTTGACAACCTGTTAGATAAGCTTATGAACGGCTATGTGGTGTCGGCCATGCTGATTCTCTACGGCGTTTTCTTTATTCTGCTGGAAAACAGGAACCGGGGCGTGCAGTTCAGAATTCAGAGGGTGACACAGATTTCCTTCCGGACGGCTGCCTGCATAGGACTGTTTCAGGTTCTTGCCATGGTTCCCGGAACCTCCCGTTCCGGAGCGACAATCCTAGGGGCCATGCTGTTAGGGTGCTCAAGGGGGGCTGCGGCAGAGTTTTCCTTTTTCCTGGGAATCCCTGTCATGTTTGGCGCCAGCTTCTTAAAGATTATCAAATTTATATTTGTTGACGGAATGACCTTCCAGGCATATGAGGTGTTCTACCTGCTCTTTGGAATGGCAGTGGCCTTCGGCGTCTCTGTCTACTCCATTAAATTCCTGATGGAGTATGTAAAGCAGCATGATTTCAAGTTCTTCGGATATTACAGAATCGTGCTGGGAATCATTGTGCTTTCCTATTTCGGAATCTCTGCACTTGTGGCTGCTTAGAGATCCTTTGGGGAGAGAAACAGAAAAAAAGCAGGACAGAGAAAACTGTGTGCGAAAAAGAAGGGCGCAGGCTCTGTCTCCCTGTCCAGAATGGATTTCTGGGCAGGGAGACAGAGCCTGCGTTTTTATATACCAGGAAACTCTGTTCCCTGGTATATAAAAACGCTCCGCGGGGATCGCACTGGGTTGGAGAGGAAAATGTCGCTTTTGCGACCCGCCGCTTTGTTCTGGCATCGGAAAACGCTGGCGGGGGCATGTATATCTGGGAAGGGAGAACCGTATATTTAGACAAGGGAACTTTACGGCAGTAAGGAGGGACAGGAGTTGAAGAAACTGAGATTACAGGCAGGGGTACTGGCGGCTGTCCTGCTTGCAGATATTCTGCTGGCGGCCAATCTGGGGAGAGTGGTCTGGGAAGCGGGAGGGGGAGAAAGGGGAGAGATTTCTGCTGTCCCCGCTTCGGAGCGGGAGAATGGACCTGCCATTGATCCAAACCAGAAAAGCCCGTTTCTGGCTCTCACCTTTGATGACGGCCCCCACTCGTCCTGTACGGAGGAGCTGCTGGACGGGCTGAAAGACAGAGGGGTGAAGGCATCCTTTTTTCTGATGGGAGAAAATATTCCCGGCAACGAGAGACTGATTCAGAGGATGAAGGAGGAAGGCCATCTCATCGGGACCCACTGCTACAGCCACGTGGATCTGACCCGGGAGAGTATGGAGAGCGCAGTCAGCCAGATTGAGAAGACAAACGAGATGATTGAGGAGATTACAGGGACAAAGCCGGCTTATATAAGACCTCCATACGGGGCGTGGAATGAGGAACTGGAGGAGGAGGTTCAGATGACTCCTGTGTTCTGGGATATTGATACCCTGGACTGGAAGAGTCAGAACAGCGCAGCCGTCCTTGGGAAAATTGAAAGACAGGCGGGAAAGCACCAGATTGTGCTGATGCATGACACGTTTCCCTCCACCGTGAAGGCAGCCCTTGCGGCCATTGACACATTGAAGGAGCAGGGCTATACTTTTGTTACAGTAGACGAGCTGCTGATAGAATAGAGAAGCTCCTGGGAGCCGCCTATCAGTGAGCAGGTGAAGGGGAGAAAACCGCGATGGATTTATTTGACTATATGAGGAGCAGTACGATGGAGAAGGAGGCGCCTCTGGCCTCCCGCCTGCGCCCGTCCACCCTGGACGAGGTGGTGGGGCAGAAGCACATAATCGGGAAGGACAAGCTGCTGTATCGGGCGATCAAGGCAGATAAGCTGGGCTCAGTGATTTTTTACGGGCCGCCGGGAACTGGAAAGACAACGCTTGCGAGAGTGATTGCCAATACCACCAGCGCCCGCTTCACCCAGATTAATGCCACCACAGCCGGAAAAAAGGACATGGAGGAGGCGGTAAAGGAGGCCAAAGACGCTCTTGGAATGTACGGGCAGAAGACGATCCTTTTTGTGGATGAGATTCACCGTTTCAACAAGAGCCAGCAGGACTATCTTCTGCCCTTTGTGGAGGACGGAACCCTTATTCTCATCGGCGCAACCACGGAAAATCCTTATTTTGAGGTGAACGGAGCTTTGATTTCCCGATCCAGGATCTTTGAGCTGAAACCTCTTGAAAAGGGAGATATCATAGAGCTGATGAGGCGGGCTGTGACGGATCCTGAAAAGGGGATGGGAATGTACCGGGCAGTTCTGGAACAGGAGGCTGAGGAATTTCTGGCAGAGGCGGCAAACGGGGATGCGAGGGCTGCCCTGAATGCGGTGGAGCTGGGCGTCCTTACCACAGAGCGCAGGGAGGACGGGCTCATCCACATTGACCTGGCCGTGGCCCAGGAGTGCATCCAGAAGCGGGCTGTGCGCTACGACAAGGGGGGAGACAACCACTATGATACGATATCTGCCTTTATCAAGAGTATGAGAGGCTCGGATCCGGACGCTGCAGTCTATTATCTGGCCAGAATGCTCTACGCGGGGGAGGATATCAAGTTTATTGCCAGGAGAATTATGATCTGCGCCTCAGAGGACGTGGGAAATGCAGATCCCCAGGCTCTCTGTGTGGCTGTCAGCGCATCCCTGGCGGTGGAGCGGGTTGGAATGCCGGAGGCGCAGATTATTCTCGCCAATGCCGCAACCTATGTGGCCAGCGCCCCCAAAAGCAATTCGGCAGTCAAGGCCATAGAAGCTGCCATGAACGCAGTTAAGACAAGACCTCTGGGCCCGGTTCCTGTGCATCTTCAGGACCGCCACTACAGCGGTGCCGCCGCTCTGGGACGGGGGCTTGATTATAAGTATGCCCATGATTACCCCTATCACTATGTGAAGCAGCAGTATCTTCCGGATGGAATGGAGGACGCTGTATTCTATGAGCCCTCAGAAAACGGATATGAAAAGCAGATAGGGGAAAGGCTTGCCTTCCTGAGGAGCCTGTCCGGGGAGGAAAGCGAGACGGACACAAAAGGGAAAGAATAAATAAAAGGAAAAGCAGCTGCCTTCTGAAATGAGGGCGGCTTTTTTTACTCCACGCTCTGATAACGCCAAAGGGGAAAAATAAATGCAGGAAAATGAACCAGCCTGCCTGCAGAATGCTCTTATAGACAGGTGCACCAAAACGGGAAGGAGAGCAGAGGACTTGAGAGAAACAGAACTTGTAGAACGGTTTGCGGCCGGAGATAGGGAGGCGTTTGACGCGCTGTATGAACTTTATAAGGATCAGGCCTTCCGAACCGCATGGTTTCTGGCCGGAAACCGGGCGGATGCGGAGGATATTGTCCAGGATACCTTTGTCAAGGTATATGTGAATATCGGACAGCTTAAAGATGCAGGAGGCTTCAAGAGCTGGTTTTACAGGATTCTCACAAGGACGGCCTGGAAACAGTCAGAGGGCAGAAGGCGGGAATTTCCCGACAGCGAGATACTGACTCACGCAGACGCATCCTCAGATATACAGACCGATCTGACTCCCGAACGTCTTCTTAAGGAGGAAGAACGCCAGAGGATCAGGGACGCGGTGGACCGTCTGGATGAAAAACACAGAACGGTGCTGATTCTCTACTATTTCAACGAATTTTCCACCAGGACGATTGCCCGCATCATGGGCTGCCTGGAGGGAACGGTGAAATCAAGGCTGTTTACGGCGCGAAGAAAAATCAGGGCAGAGCTTATGAGTGAGCCGGGAAAGGAGGGAGTTGTCTGTGAACAGGGAAACGGACGGAAGGTTAAAGGAGTTTTTTGAGAGGGAAGCGGGAAAAATGACAGCCCCTGACAGCCTGAAAGACCGGATTGACAGGGAGCTTGCCGTGATTGACAGCATGAGGGAGAATGAAGAGCATTCAGAAAGAAAGGGTTCAGATATGAGATTCAAAAAGAGAAAACTGGTTTTGGCGGCAGCGGCGGTTATGATGATAGGAAGCATTACCTGTATTGCAGCAGGAAAAATGGCAGGCTCCATGGTCGGCAGCAGCCATCTGACAGAGGTGAGGGAGTACAGCGGGCTGGCGGATGCAGAGAAAAAGACAGGGCTTGAGACGGGAATGCCGGAGAGCTTTTCAAACGGCTATCAGTTCCAGTATGTGAACACGGGAGACGGGGCTGCTGTGGATGCAGACGGAAACCCGATCCCGGGAACCGAGTACACCGATATCTTTGTGAGCTACGAGAAGGATGGAAATGAAATTCTGGCTTCTGTCACACCGAAGCTTAAGGGGATGGAAGAATCGTCAGAGGGAATGCCCGAGGCCAAGGAGGTGCGCGAGATTGGAGGAGTCTCTGTAAGCTATCTGGAAACTACGATGAAGGTTGTGCCGCCGGACTATGAGCTGACGGAGCAGGACAAAAAGGATATGGAGAATCCGAACTTCGGCATTTCCTATGGTTCTGACGAGGTGAAGGTGCAGGAGGTTCACTCCATGGAGTGGAGGACAGAGGATCAGGCGTACAGTCTGGTGGACATCACAGGCACCGCCGGGGCTGAGGAGATGTTTTCTATGGCGGAAGAGATCATAGAAGGAAAGTAGATGAAAGAACTGGAAGGAGAGATCCAGACAGATTTGAAAATCCAGCCGGGAACAGAAAACAGTGAGGGGCATTTATCCGGCCTCTCACTGTTTTTGCAAGTGAATCCAAACATGTGAAAGGGGCTGTAAAATAACAGAAAGTATGATATACTAAAACAAAATGTGCTTTTTTGCCTGCGGGACAGCTCCGGGCAGGAACCGACTCTGGGACAGGGCAGACAGTTCTGCAGGCTGAAGGAAGCAGACAGGGGTTTATTCCACCTGCCCGATCCACAGGAGAGATAAACCGTATAAAAATGAAAGACAGAACAGAAAGGAACCTTCCATTGAATACACATACTGAAGCAGGAGCCAATGCAATTTCCGTCAAGAATGTGACAAAGATCTACCGTCTGTATGACAAGCCCATTGACAGGCTCAAGGAATCCTTAAGCGTTACCCATAAAAACTACCATAAGGATTTCTATGCCCTTCAGAATCTTTCTTTTGACGTGAAAAAGGGGGAGACGGTGGGGATTATCGGAACCAACGGTTCAGGAAAATCCACGATCCTGAAGATTATCACTGGGGTACTTACCCCCACCTCCGGCGAAGTCATGGTGGACGGAAAGATATCGGCCCTTCTGGAGCTGGGAGCCGGCTTTAACCAGGATTATACAGGAATTGAGAACATTTACATGAACGGAACCATGATGGGCTTTTCCAAGAAGGAGATGGATGAAAAGCTCCCGGACATACTGGAGTTTGCAGACATCGGAGACTTTGTCTACCAGCCGGTCAAGACCTACTCGAGCGGTATGTTTGTCCGCCTGGCCTTTGCCCTGTCCATCAATGTGGAACCGGAGATCCTGATCGTAGATGAGGCTCTGTCCGTAGGAGACGTGTTCTTCCAGTCTAAATGTTACCGCCGTATGGACGAGCTGAGAAAGAGCGGAACCACCATTGTCATGGTAACCCACGATATGGGAAGCGTGATCAAGTACTGCGACAAGGTAGTGCTGTTAAACCGCGGTGAGTTCGTAGCTGAGGGCCCGGCCGGAAAGATGGTGGATCTCTACAAGAAGATTCTGGCAGGCCAGCTGGATTCCCTGAATGAGGAGCTGTCACAGATGAACGATTTCTCCGGAGACAGCGCGGTGAGCAGCACAGACACAGCCGGGCAGAAGGAAGAAGACGGCTCAGAGCAGCATCAGAAGGGACTGATGAAGGATAAGATCACAATTAATGCAAACCGTACCGAGTACGGCGACGGCCGCGCGGAGATTGTAGATCTGGGCCTGTTCGACGAGAGGGGGAATCTGACAAACCTGCTGCTAAAGGGCGAGATGTTTACGATCAAGGAGAAAATCCGTTTCAGCACAGAGATCCAGGCGCCGATTTTCACTTACACTATCAAAGATAAAAAGGGTACGGATCTGACGGGAACCAACACCATGTTTGAGGGGACGGACATAAAGCCTGTGAAGCGGGGAGATGTCTATGAGGTCTCCTTCAGGCAGAAGATGACGCTGCAGGGCGGGGAGTACCTGCTCTCCATGAGCTGTACCGGCTTTGAGAACGGCGAGCATGTGGTGTATCACCGCCTTTACGATGTGGCCAATATTACGGTTATCTCCAACAAGAACACGGTGGGTGTCTATGATATGGAGTCCCAGGTGGAGACAAAGCTCACGCCGGCAAACGCGGATGCATAAAACGTCAGCCATAGCCTGAGGGTGGCCGGATGAATGCAGAGAAATGCAGAGAAAAGGAGAACAAAAAATCACTATGAAAGATCTGAATCAGAAGGTTATTTCTCTGATAGATAAATATGGAAATGATTACAGGAGTGCTCTGAGGGCCCATGTGAACCTGGAATATTTCATGGCTCTTTCCCCACTCAGAGAAAACCTGCTCGAGTGGTATGAGTTTCGCAGGGACGCATCACTTCTTCAGGTAGGCGCCGATTTCGGAGCCCTGACAGGCCTTTTCAGGCAGCGGGTGAACCATGTGGAGGTGTGGGATGAGTCAGAGGAAAGCCTGGATGTGGTGAGAGCCCGGTTCCCGGAGGTAAAAAAGGAGGCAGAACAGCCTTCCGCCTCCTGCGCCCTTTCTCTCACCAGTGAGCCCCTTGAGAAGATCGCGGCCGCAGGGAAGCGATATGACTATGTGGTCTGTGCCGGAAGCCTTAGAGAGCCGGTCAGTGAGTGGGCAGAGCTTTTAAAATCCCTCTTAAAGCCGGGGGGAACACTGCTCCTTGCGGCCTGCAACCGCTTTGGCCTGAAATATTTTGCCGGAGCCCCAAGAGATTCGGTGAGCGTCATGAGAGGACAGCTTGCGGGACTGTTCCCTGGCTGTGAATTTTACTATCCCATGCCGGATTACAGGGTGCCTTCTGTGATCTATTCGGACCGCTGTCTGCCGGCGAGGGGAGAGCTTGCAGGAATGCATCCCCTGTATGACTTCCCGGAGTACCCTTTCACGGACGTGGGAGCAGATTTTGAGGCGGCCTGCGAGGATGGACAGTTTGAAAATTTTGCAGATTCCTTCCTCATCATCTGGGAAAAAGGAGAGTAAACCATGGCAGAAACCACTTATGTAAAATACAACAGGACGAGGCGGGAGACCTTCCAGATCAAGACGGCCATTCTCTCAGAGGATGGGAAGCGGGCGGTAGATAAGACTGCCCTCTGCCCCGAAGGGGAGGCGCACATCCGTTCCTTTGAAGAAAAATACCGCCTGCTCTCAGAAGAGAGCGGCGTGCTCTCCTACCTGAAACCAGAGCTGAGGGACGGAGGAAGGACGGCGAGATTTGAATTTCTGACGGGAGTGACTCTGGCAGAGCGCCTGAAGGAGAGAATTTCTGAAATTGCTCAGAGAGGGGAGTCAGGCAGCGAGGAGGACAGCAGAAAAAAGGATGTCATCTCAGCCGTGGAGGAAGCACTTCACGTCGCCGTCTCCTGCCGGCCGGAGTTTATCAGCCCCTTTGCGGTGACACCTGAATTTCTGGAGGTGTTTGGCAGGGCGCAGGCAGATAAAGCCGGTGAAGGAAAGCAGGAAGCGGAGCTTTCCGACCTGGATTTTGAGAAGGGAAGCCTGGCCTTTCGAACATCGAATGTGGATGCCCTCTTTGAAAATGTCATGCTCTGTACAGAGAGAGGGAAGGGAAAAGAAGAAGAGGCAGGACAGCCTACGTCCCTGATAAGCCAGGAGGAAGTACCGCTGGCCCTCGACTATGAATGGGTATTTTCCTTTCCTGTGCCGGAGAGCTTCCTTCGGTACAGAGCGCTGTTTTATTTCTATGATTCCTGCAGGGAAGAGCTGCAGGAGCTGTTTGGGGACAGAGAACGGTTTTTATCGGAATTTTCCATTACCCCGTCCATGATTTCTGTTTACGAGAGAATGGAACACTCTTTCCAATTCTATGTCCACGGGGAAAATCAGGAAATTTTCCTGGAAAACTACTATGTTTCCACGAAACCCGTGAAGGATTTAAGGCAGATGGCTAAGGAGTTTTACCAGGCCAAGGACAGGATTGAGCAGCTGAAGGCAGAGCTTTCCGAAAAAGAAATCGCCCTCAGAAAGGGCCAGGAGGTTCAGCGGCTGACCAACAACCATGTGGCGAATCTGGAAGTGATCATCGGAGATCTGCGCCGGGAAGTGGGAGAGATGGGAAAGACTCTGACCTACTTAAACAGACACGAGGCTATGATCTTTAAGGTGAAGAGGAAGCTTGGCCAGGCCTTTAACAGGGCAGTGCCAAAGGGAACGGTGAAGCGCAAGAAGCTGGGATATGTGAAAAATACCATCCTCCACCCGGCCAGATATTTCAGGATGTATACGACTGCGGAGGGAAAGAACCGGATCAAAGGCCATTTTGAGATCGGTGACGAGTATCTGGCCCACGGAAAGGTAGTTTTCCCCAGAACGGAGCATCCGAAGGTGTCCATCGTGATTCCGGTATACAATCAGATTCACTATACCTACCTGTGTCTGGTTTCTATTTTAGAACACACGAAGGATGTGAGCTATGAGGTAATCATTGCCGACGATGTGTCTGCAGACGCCACAGAGCACCTGTCTGAGTTTGCGGAGAATATCGTGATCTGCCGGAACAAGACGAACCAGGGCTTTTTAAGAAACTGCAACCAGGCGGCAAAGGCGGCCAGGGGTGAGTATATTATGTTTCTGAACAATGATACCCAGGTGACGGAGGGCTGGCTCAGCTCCCTGGTAAACCTAATCGAGTCGGATGAAACCATCGGAATGGTGGGTTCCAAGCTGGTTTACCCGGACGGAAGGCTTCAGGAAGCCGGAGGCATTATCTGGAGCGACGGCTCCGGATGGAATTACGGACGGCTGGACGACCCGGACAAGGCAGAGTACAACTATGTGAAGGATGTGGACTACATCTCAGGGGCGGCCATCCTGCTCTCCACAAAGCTCTGGAAACAGATTGGAGGCTTTGACGAGCGGTTTGCGCCTGCCTACTGTGAGGACTCGGATCTGGCCTTTGAGGTGAGAAAGGCAGGCTACCGGGTGGTTTACCAGCCTCTCTCCAAGGTGATCCATTTTGAGGGAATTTCCAATGGAACCGACGTCAATGGAAGCGGTTTAAAGCGATATCAGGTAGAGAACAGCGAAAAGCTCAAAGAAAAGTGGAAGGATGAGCTGAAAAAGCAGTGCGTCAACACGGGAAATCCCAATCCGTTCCGGGCCAGAGAGCGCAGCCAGGGAAAGAAAATCATTCTGGTGGTGGACCACTATGTGCCTACCTTTGACAGGGATGCGGGATCCAAGACCACCTTCCAGTACCTGAAAATGTTCCTTAAGAAAGGGTATGTGGTGAAGTTCCTGGGAGACAACTATCTCCACGAGGAGCCCTATTCCACCATCCTTCAGCAGATGGGAATCGAGATCCTCTACGGCCCGGAGTATGTGACAGGGATCTGGGACTGGCTGGATAAGAACGGCAGCGAGATCAGAGCGGCTTATTTAAACAGGCCCCACATTGCCACCAAGTATGTGGATTATATTGCAGAACACACAGATATGAAGATTATCTTCTACGGCCATGATCTCCACTTCCTGAGAGAGTTCAGGGAGTTTGAGCTGACAGGGGATCCGGCAAAGAAGAGGGAGTCTGATTACTGGAAATCCATTGAGTTTACACTGATGCGCAAGGCTGCGGTTTCCTATTACCCTTCTGAGGTGGAGATAGAGGCAATCCATGAGGTTGACGATACGGTGAACGCGAAGGCCATCACAGCCTACGTCTATGAAGAATTTTTAGACAGCCTGAATCTGGACTTTGAGAAGAGGGAGGGGCTTCTGTTTGTGGGAGGCTTCGCCCACCCGCCGAATGCAGATGCAGTGCTGTGGTTTGCGAAGGAAGTATTCCCGCTTATCAGGGCAAGGCTTAAGGTTAATTTCTATGTGGTCGGTTCTAAGGTGACAGAGGAAATCAAGGCCCTGGAACAGCCGGGAAACGGAATTATCGTAAAAGGATTCGTCAGCGAGGAGGAGCTTTCTGAGCTTTATCGGAACTGCCGCCTGGTGGTGGTTCCGCTGCGCTACGGCGCCGGCGTCAAGGGCAAGGTGGTGGAGGCCATCTACAACGGTGCGCCGATTGTCACAACCTCAGTGGGAAGCGAGGGAATCCCCGGCGTCGAGGAGGTTCTCGAGGTCAGGGATCAGCCGGAAGATTTTGCGGACACAGTTGTCAGGCTCTACGACGATACAGAAAAGCTCCGGGAGATGGCAGAAAAGACACAGGATTATATTAAAAACCATTTCAGCATTGACGCAGCCTGGGAGGTTATCAGGGAGGACTTTGAAGGATGACGGCAGAACGATCAGAAGCAGGAGGTACAGGACTTACAAGAGAGCAGATCAAGTACATTGCCATAGCTGCCATGACAGTGAACCACATCGGGACAGGGCTGCTCCCCGATGGCCTTGTGAAGACAGTTATGCAGGATATCGGCTACTTTACGGCCATCGTCATGTGCTTTTTTCTGGCAGAGGGATTCCGGTACACAAGCTCTAAAAGACGGTACGGTTTAAGGCTCCTGCTGTTTGGCTTTATTTCACAGATCCCGTTTTTTATGGCCTTCGGATACCCTGTTCTGAATATGATGTTTACTCTGTTTCTGTGCTTTCTGCTGTTAATTATCAGGACAGATGAGCGCTTTGCCGGAAAAAGGCTGGTACCTGGGCTTCTGGTAGTATTTCTCAGCAGTTTTTGTGACTGGCCGTTTCTGGCTCCTGTCTTTACACTCCTGTTCTACAATGCAGGAACAGACTGGGAGGAGAGGAAAAAGGCCTGCGGATTTGTGGTGATTTTGTATCTGATTTTCACCTTTGTGAGTACCTGCGGCACAGTCTACGGGGCAGCACAGGCTCTGCTCAGGGCTGTCTGCAGTGCCGTCGCCCCTGCGGCAGCCTGCCTCACAATCCTGTTTCTCTACAATGGAAAAGAGAATTCAGGAAAGGGCAGCAGGACATGGGGAAAATGGTTCTTTTATATTTACTATCCGGCTCACCTGCTTCTCATCGGGATTGTGAGGACAGCGGCGGGAGTATGATATGGCGGCTGAAAATAATGTGCCGGCTAGAAGATTTGCAGAAGATTGATCTTAATGAAAGTCTGAGGGCAGATAAGCGGAATGCTTATCTGCCTTTTGTCTTTTAAAGCTATTGTTTTTAAAGCTTTTGTTTTCTGCTGAAAAAGAACAGAGGGCCTGCACAGGGAAGATACTCTCAGGGGAATGGCGCTAAGGAGTCTGCATACAGAAAATTACTTATTTTTTACCTGGATTTCGAGAATCCAACCATGGCAGTTTACAAAAGAATGGTACCATTGAGATAACAGTTCAGACCTTTGGCTGTCCTTACAGAGGACCAGGGAATTTCTGAAGAAATTCCCTGAAATTTCCAGTATTTCTGCCTGCAGAGCGGCTATGGCAGCAGGGGTATCCTCTGCGGGAAGACAGTGGTTCTGCCGGCTTTCTGAAAATCAGGAATTAAGCGCGTCAGGGAAACACAAAAAACAGGGCAGGCAAAAAGCTTAGAAGGCGGACTGTAAGCTGTTGACACATCCGGCTGAGCCGGAGGACAAATATGCAGGAAACAGCCTTTTGTCATACATCATAACAGATGTATCCCCAAAGCGCAGACAGGGACGAAAGGGGATTTGACAAGGGCTGTGACGGGAAAGGGTCATTCAATGATTAAAACCTATGTGCTGGACACAAATGTGCTGATTCAGGCTCCAGATGCCCTGAGGTGTTTTGAGGACAATCAGGTAGTTCTGCCTCTGGCAGTTCTGGAGGAGCTGGACAATCTGAAAAAGGCGGAGGGGGAGCGGGGCGCTAACGCCAGAGCAGCGATCCGCCTTTTAGAGAGACTCAGAGGAGCGGGAGATCTGACAAAGGGAGTGGAGCTGGAGAACGGAGGGAGCCTGCGGGTGGAAAAGAATTTCATCGATGTGAAGCTCCCGGAGGATCTGCCGGAGGACCGGATGGACAACCGGATTCTGAAGATCTGCCTGGGTCTTTCCCAGACAGAGGAGAGGCAGGTCGTCCTGGTGACCAAGGACATTCTTCTCCGGATTAAGGCTCAGATGATCGGAATCAGGGCAGAGGACTTTACCTCAGAGCAGGTGCGGGAGGATATGGATCAGTACAGAGGCAGGACGGACGTCTTTGTGTCAGAGGAAAACTTTCGGGAATTTAAGAAAAAAGGAATTCCCTTAAAAGAAGTTTACAGAGTGGACGGGGAAGGAAAAAAGCTGAATCTCGAGTTTTTTGAGAACGAGTTTGTGATTCTCCACAATGAGATGTCCCCTGACAAAACGCAGCTGGGGCGGGTAGAAAATGAAAAAATCAGGAAGCTGGAATATAAAAAGAGCAGGCCCTATGGAATTAATCCGAGGAATGCGGGGCAGTATTTTCTTCAGGAGGCTTTAATGCAGCCGGCAGAAAAAGCTCCTCTCGTTATCGTCAAGGGGATGGCCGGCACCAGCAAGACCTTCTACGCGCTGGCAGTAGGACTTGAAAAGCTGCTGAACCACCCGACAGGAGAGTACCGGAGAATCCTGATCTGCAGGCCCAACGCCCAGTTTGATGACGACATCGGCTTTCTTCCAGGCGATGAGAAGGAGAAGATTTCCCCTCTTCTCAGGCCCATTATGGACAATTTAGAGCAGCTTATCGATTCAGACGAGGAGAGCCGGTATGAAGATGAGAGAGAGCTTCAGGGGAAAATCGATGAGATTTTTGAGAGAGGGCTGATTCAGGCGGAGGCATTAAATTTTATCAGAGGGCGCTCGATTGTGAAAACATACCTGATTATTGACGAGGCCCAGAATATGACGCCGCGCCAGGCAAAGGGAATCATTACAAGGGCCGGAAAGGACACGAAGGTGATTCTTCTCGGGGATCCAAACCAGATAGACAGACCCTTCCTGGACGAGAGGACAAACGGGCTCAGCTATGCGTCAGAGCATATGAAGGGAAGTCCTCTCTGCTGGCAGGTATCCATGAAGGCCTCTGAGTGCGAGCGATCAAAGCTTGCCATGGATGCCGTTCAGAGAATGGGCTAAATTTTAGAAGCCGTGTGAAAAGCGCAGAACCCGTACGGGAGAATGACAGTACAGGCTTTTCGGACGGCAGGAGAGCGACAAACAAAAGATGTAAGAAGGCAGTAGAATGAGTGAAAAGGAAAAGAAGAACAAAAAATTGAAAAGTGAAAAGAACGGAAAGTCAGCAGAGAATGCCGGGAGAGAAAGGGAGAAAAAAACGGTAAATTTTCAAACAGATGTGAAGATAAAAAATAGAGTGAAAGAGAAAACAAAGGACAGGAGAGCTGAAAAGCCGGAATACCTGAGGGAAGGCAGACAGAGTGAAATACCGGCTGAGGCTGTGTGGGAGCGGAATAGAGAGGAACCCCTCACCTTCCGGCAGATACGCAAAAATGAGGAGGTAAATGTCCTGATAGAGAGGGGAAACGAGGTTCTGGGAGCTCTCGGCTATACGGAACACTCCATTGCCCACGCAGTCAAAACGGCCAGCACGGCGGGAATGATACTGAGCAAGCTGGGCTACAGCGAGAGGGAGGCTGAGCTGAGCAGAATTGCAGGCTTCATGCACGATATCGGCAACAGTGTAAACCGCCACGATCACGCTCATAGCGGCGCCATTCTGGCATGGCAGATACTGAGGGAGGAGGGCATGTCCCTGAAGGAAGCAGCCGTGATAGCGTCTGCGATTGGAAATCACGATGAGGAAACGGGGACAGCGGTGGATCCCATTTCAGCGGCTCTGATTCTCGCGGACAAGACGGATGTCAGGAGAAACCGGGTCAGAAACCGTGTGAAAGCCACCTTTGATGCCCATGACAGGGTAAATTATGCAGTTCTGTCCTCCAGTCTGGAGATACAGAAGGAGAAAAAGGTGATCCAGATGGAGATGGAGCTGGATGACTCCATGTGCTCCGTCATGGACTATTTTGAAATTTTCCTTCAGCGGATGCTGATGTGCCGCCGGGCGGCGGAGGTTCTCGGATGCCGCTTTAAGCTGATAGCAAACGGGAGCAAGGTCTGCTGACGAAGCAGGGGCACAGCGCTGCCCCGTTTCTCCCTATTTCCCCCATTTCCCCCATTTCCCCAAACCGCCTTGTAGCCCGAGGAAGGAAATGGTATAATGACCGCAGAGCGGTTTCAGCATTTACTTCTGAAATCCGGGCGCTAAATTCCGCCGGAGGCAGCATATCCGGAGGATAGGCAATAATGGCTTTTGACAAATGAGGGGAAATGGAGAGTGTGAAATGAAGCAGTTTATAAAAGAGGCGGGAGAGACAGGCAGAGAGCTGAGACAGTGGCTGGGACAGAACCTCAGGCTCTGTCTTTTTACTGTGCTTGTTTGTGCCGTATGCCATACGGCGCTTCTGATGAACAGCCAGGATATCCTGACAGATACAGAATATTATATCATGGAGTGGAGGGATTCTGTTAAGACCTTTGTGGGGCTTGGAAGATTCGGCCTTCTGTTTACAAAGCTGCTCTTCAGGATGGACGGCTACACGCCTTTTCTTTTTATTCTGTTTATGATGGGAGCCATGATTCTCACCTGCCTCGCCTTTGATTTTTTCCTGGCCCAGGGGATGCAGGGAAAGAATAGCCTGCTTTTTTATGCCTTCAATGCCCTCTACCTGACGAGTCCGGTATTTCCTCACCAGTTCTATTTCGGATTCCAGGCCTTTGAGGTGGCGTTTGCCTTTCTGCTCTGTGTGACAGCAGCCTTCTGCGCCTTCTCCTGGGCCTGGTTTGGAAAAAGCCCATGGTGGTGTGTGCCGGCGGCAGGACTGATGATATGGGGATTTTCCACCTATCAGGTACTGGTTCCGTTTTATATTGCAGTTAATGCATCCGTCTTTGTCCTTTACTACCTGGAGGATCAGGGAAAAAGAAGGGACGGCAGGGGGCTGTTTTCTGTCTGTATCCGGCTGGCGGCCATGTTTGCAGCCGGACTTGCGGGATATCTGATTCTGGCCAGGGTGTCCGCAGCCCTGCTAAGCCACATGGCAGGGACGGGAAAGCTGTTTCAGACCTATTCCAGATGGGGCAGTATGGAACTGTCCGGCATAGCTGCGGGAATCCGGCAGGATCTGGTCAGAGTCCTCGCCCATGAGCTGCCGGCCTACAGCCGCTTTTATCTTCCGGTGACAGTGCTGTTTTTCCTTCTGTGTCTCTTTAGAGGCTGGAGGGCTGAGAAGAAGGGAAAGATATTCCTGCTGCTTTCTGCCGCCGTCACGGTGCTCTCCACATTTTTCATGACCTTTGTGGTGGGGGGCCCCCAGATTCTCCGGGCTCAGCTGGTCTATCCCTTCGTTCTGGCGTTCTGCAGCGCGGCTCTTGTGAAGCTGGTGGGAGACAGGAAAATCCTGACGGCCCTGCTCTGTGTATTTTTCCTGTTTTCGGGACTGGAGCAGACAAAGACTGCTAACCGCTATTATGAGGCCATGCATCTGACGGCTCTTCAGGATCAGATGCTGGCGGAGAAGATCTACGCCCAGACACAGAGTGTCCGGGATCCGGCTGACGAGAAAGCGGTGCCCTTCGTGTTCATCGGCGGCAGGAAGGCAGTGGAGACTCCTTCCAACAGGCTGAAGTGGGATGCCCTGGGAGCGTCGATTTTTGAGACAGATCCCACCACGAGAATTGGAAGCGTTCGTATCGTCTGCCTGATGAACAGCCTGGGGCTTCCGGCTTCCTACCCGACAGACAGCCAGTATGCCCGCGCTAAAGAGCTTTCCCGGGACATGCCCTGCTATCCGGCAGAAGGTTCCATCCTGTTTGAGGAGGGGATGATCATTGTCAAGCTGTCGGAATAGGAGGAAAATTTTATCAGATTTGACTTTTTAACCGTTCTGTGGTAGACTTCAGAAAGATTTTAAAGTAAAGGGAGGTGGCTTGATGTCGTCTGTTCGCTGATTACAGGACAATAAAATGAACGAAAGAATTTCGTCCTCATCATACGGTGATGGGTTATTTTGTTGTACTTATTCTGCGGACAGCTTCATTACAGCCAGCTCTTTTCAGGCGCTTTTGCGGGCCTGTTGGTTTGCTGTGCCGTTTTGCCTGTATTTGGCTGCGCTGAGAGAGCAAGCAGAATAATTGTGCAGATAACCTGTCTCCCGGGTTATCTGTTTTTTTTATTTTACAGAAATTCTGCCGGATTTCTGTGAGTGAAAAAGCCCCGGCTAACAGGACTGCACTGCGGCAGAGCAGAGTCTGTTTTTGGAGCGGTCCGCCCCCGGGCAGAGAATCCCTCAGGAGGAACATTCCGTTTTCTTTGTTATTGTCCTTTTCATTCAGAAAAAGTATAGTACGGAAGGATGATTGAAATGTTTGAAAAAGACAGATGGAAAACAAAATTTATCACTGTGGCATCAGGACAGGCAATTTCCATTCTTGGCAGTCACGGCGTTCAGTTTGCACTGATCTGGTGGCTTGCTGAAAAAACGTCTTCCCCGCTTATGCTGGGAATATCAGGCATTGTGGCATATCTGCCCATGTCACTGTTCAGCCCGGCAGCGGGGATTGCGGCAGACCGCTATAACCGGAAATTTATCTCTATTTTCTCGGACCTGGCAATGGGAACGGCCGCACTGATTTATGCGGTACTGCTTTCTGTGTTTGAGCTGCCTGTATGGACTGTATTTATTATGCTCTGCATCCGCGGAATCGGAAGTACATTTCAGCAGCCTGCCATACAGTCGATTATTCCGCAGCTTGTGCCAAAAGATCAGCTGGTCAGGACCAATGGCTGGATGCAGCTTTTAAATTCAGGTTCCTTCCTGTTAGGACCAGTAATCGGAGCGTCACTGTATGCAGCTTTCCCCATGCCCGTTGTCCTGCTGACGGATGTGGCGGGGGCGATTCTGGCAAGTATTGCCCTGGCTGCGGTTGAAATTCCGCCATTGCCCAAAGCAGAAAAAGAAAAACAGCATTTTGCTGCAGAGGTGAAAGAGGGAATCCGGATATTCAGAGAAGACAGAAAGCTGTTCCATATCGTAATGGCGGAAGCTCTCTGCATGTTTTTCTATGGGCCCCTGTCCTCCTTCTATCCCCTTATGACAAGCGAATACTTCGGTCTGTCGGCTGTATATGGAAGTGCGGTGGAACTTTCCTTCGCAGCAGGGATGCTCGTGTCCTCGCTGTTATTTTCCAGTGTGCTGAAGGTAGAGCGAAAGATCAGAGTTTCCTTCGCAGGCCTGTTCGGCATGGGTATTATGGCCGCAGTCTGCGGCCTGATCCCGCCGGTTTACGCAGGCTGGTTTCTCTTTGCGGCGGCTTGTATCGGCCTGGGGGCATCAGGAAATGTGCATACAATCCCTCTGACTGCATATATACAGGAGACGGTGGTCAGTGAAAAAATGGGACGGGCATTTTCTGTGCTCACCCTGATCTCATCCGTGACAATGCCGGTGGGCCTGCTGTTCAGCAGCCCCATAGCAGAAAAGGTTGGCGTAAATACCTGGTTTTTCATATCCGGAGTGAGCATGACAGTCATTACAGCCCTTGTGGCTGTCCGCCATACGGCAGAACAGAGGAGGCAGTGATTATGATAAGGAAATTTCAGAAAGAAGATACGGGACAGGTGATGAGAATCTGGCTGAACGGAAATAAGGATGCCCATCCTTTTATTCCAAAAGAGTACTGGGAATCCAACTATTCCATGGTGGAAGAACAGATTCTTCAGGCAGAGGTTTTCGTATATGAGGCGGATGGAGAAATCCAGGGCTTTATCGGAATTGTAGGGGGATATATTGCGGGAATTTTTGTGGACAGAGCGTACCGTTCCCTGGGAGCAGGAAGAGAGCTTCTAAACTGCGCCAAGCAATTATATGATTCCCTGTCATTAGGCGTCTATCAGAAAAATGAGGGGGCCGTTTCCTTCTATTTCCGGGAGGGCTTTGCCGTACAGTCAGAACAGCTTGATGAAGATGCGGGAGAAACAGAGTATACCATGAGCTGGAAAAGGAGCACGGGAAATCCATAGGCGGGACGGGTCTGCCGGGGCGGCTCCTTAAACACGAAGCTTCGGAGTGATTTTGGCACCGAATTTGGCACCGGATAACGGTGCCCCGGCTGAAAGAGAGTTTCAGACGGACATTTAATGACTGAAAAACATAAAAAACGCTGAAACTATTAAGGATTTTGTAATTCTTAAACATTTACTAACGGTTTTATCTATGCTATATTACCTATAGTGCATAAGTCTGCCCGTGCATCAGTGTCCCGGGCCACCAGCCCTGCAGCAGCTTTATAAAAGCGCTCATGTGCCAGAAGCGGGCAGACGGAGAAAATCTCAAAACTTAGAAGGACTGACTTCAGGACATTACAAAAAGAAAACGTGGGAAATCCACAGTGCAAGGAGAGAGACATGAAGGGAATCGTTTTAGCCGGCGGCTCAGGCACACGCCTGTATCCGCTTACCAAGGTAACATCAAAGCAGCTTCTGCCCATCTACGACAAGCCGATGATCTACTATCCGATCTCTGTGCTGATGAGCGCGGGGATCAGAGACATTCTGATTATCTCCACACCGGAGGACACGCCAAGGTTTGAGGAGCTTTTAGGGGACGGGCATCAGTTTGGAATCAGCTTAAGCTATGAGGTGCAGCCAAGTCCTGACGGACTGGCCCAGGCCTTTATCATCGGCGAGAAGTTCATCGGCAGCGACTCGGTTGCCATGATTCTGGGCGACAATATTTTCCAGGGACAGGGACTTCCCAAGCGCCTGAGAGCGGCTGCATCAAAGGATCAGGGAGCCACTGTATTCGGCTACTATGTAGACGATCCGGAGCGGTTTGGAATTGTAGAGTTCGATAAAAACGGCAAGGCCGTTTCCATCGAGGAGAAGCCGGAGCATCCAAAGTCCAATTACTGTGTGACAGGACTCTATTTCTACGATAACCGCGTGGTGGAGTTTGCAAAGAGCTTAAAGCCGTCTGCCAGAGGAGAGCTTGAGATCACGGACCTGAACCGCATTTACCTGGAAAAAGGAGAGCTGGATGTAATCCTTTTAGGTCAGGGCTTTACCTGGCTTGACACGGGAACCCATGAGTCTCTGGTGGAAGCCACGAATTTCGTAAAAACCGTGGAAACCCACCAGCACAGAAAGATTGCCTGCCTGGAGGAGATCGCCTATCTGAACGGCTGGATCAGCCGCGAAGAGGTTCTGGCCGCCTATGAGGTATACAAGAAAAACCAGTACGGCAAGTACCTGAAGGATATTCTGGACGGCAAGTACGTAGATAAACTGCACCAGAACTAAGGCCGGACCGGGGCGCGTGCGCCCAGCCGGGTGCAGCCTGCGGGCGGCGTATTTCGGCACAGCCAGGTGCATTCAATAAACAGAAACAAAACAGGAGAAAGAATCATGAAGATTATTGTAACAGGAGGAGCCGGATTTATCGGCGGAAATTTCGTACACCATATGGTAAACAAGTATCCGGATTACCAGATCGTAAACCTGGATCTCTTAACCTATGCAGGAAACCTGGAAACCTTAAAGCCAGTGGAGGGAAAACCCAACTATAAGTTCGTAAAGGGCGACATTGCGGACAGGAAATTCATATTTGACTTATTCAGGGAGGAAAAACCGGATGTGGTGGTAAACTTTGCCGCGGAGAGTCATGTGGACCGCTCCATCACAGACCCGGAGAGCTTTGTCCGCACCAATGTGATGGGAACCACAACGCTTCTGGACGCCTGCAAGGAGTTTGGAATCAAGCGTTACCATCAGGTGTCCACTGATGAGGTTTACGGAGATCTTCCGTTAGACCGCCCGGATCTCTTTTTCACAGAGGAGACCCCTCTGCACACCTCAAGCCCCTACTCCTCCTCCAAGGCCAGCGCGGATCTCTTTGTACTGGCCTATCACAGAACCTACGGGCTTCCGGTGACTATCTCCCGCTGCTCCAACAACTACGGTCCCTACCACTTCCCGGAGAAGCTGATTCCTCTGATGATCAGCCGCGCTCTGGCAGATGAGGAGCTTCCGGTTTACGGCGACGGCGCCAATGTGCGCGACTGGCTCCATGTATCTGACCACTGCGAGGCCATTGACCTGATTATCCACAAGGGACGCGTGGGAGAGGTCTACAATATCGGAGGCCATAACGAGAGGACAAACCTGCAGGTTGTAAAGACGATCCTGAAGGCTCTTGACAAGCCGGAGAGCCTGATCCGCTATGTGAAGGACCGCCCTGGCCATGACCGCCGCTACGCCATCGATCCCACCAAGATCGAGACAGAACTGGGCTGGAAGCCAAAATACAACTTTGACACAGGCATTGCCCAGACTATCCAGTGGTACCTGGACAATGAGGACTGGTGGAAGCACATTTTAAACGGTGAGTATCAGAACTATTTTGAGAAGATGTATGGAGATCGATTATAATGAAAGTACTTGTTACAGGCGTAAAGGGCCAGCTGGGCTATGATGTGGTAAATGAACTGAAAAAGCGCGGCCATGAGGCAGTGGGCGTGGATGTGGAGGAGATGGATATTACGGATGGGCAGGCATGCCGCAGGGTAATTACAGAGGCCGGACCAGATGCAGTCATCCACTGCGCCGCATATACTGCAGTAGACGCAGCCGAGGACAATGTGGACCTGTGCCGCAGGGTAAACGCGGACGGAACAAGAAACATTGCCGCTGTCTGCCGTGATCTGGACATCAAAATGATGTATATCAGCACGGATTACGTGTTCAACGGCCAGGGACTGCGCCCCTGGGAGCCGGATGATGAGAGGGAGCCGTTAAATGTCTACGGCCAGACCAAGTGTGAGGGCGAGATGGCAGTGGAGGAGCTTGTGAAAAAGTTCTTCATTGTCAGAATCGCCTGGGTGTTTGGGGTAAACGGAAAGAACTTTATTAAGACCATGCTTCGCCTGGGAAAAGAAAACGGAGCGGTGAGCGTTGTAGACGACCAGATCGGCTCCCCTACCTACACCTATGATCTGGCAAGGCTTCTGGTGGATATGATTGAGTCCGAGAAGTATGGGCGCTATCACGCCACCAACGAGGGGCTGTGCAGCTGGTATGAGTTCGCATCGGAGATTTTCAGACAGGCCGGTATGGATCAGGTGAAGGTGACTCCGGTGACAAGCGATGAGTTTAAGGCCAAGGCGAAGCGCCCGATGAACAGCCGCATGGACAAGAGCAAGCTTGCGGCCAACGGCTTTGAGCCGCTTCCGGCATGGCAGGACGCACTTTCCAGATATTTAAAGGAAATCATGTAAGAATAAGTTGACATAAAACAGGAGGACAGGTAAAAATGGGAAAATATTTTGGCACAGACGGATTCCGGGGTGAGGCAAACGTGACTCTGACTGTGGAGGACGCTTACAAGGTAGGCCGTTTCCTCGGCTGGTATTACGGACAGAAGAATGAGGGGGAGCGCTGCCGCGTGGTAATCGGAAAGGATACGAGAAGGAGCAGCTATATGTTTGAGTACTCTCTCGTAGCCGGGCTGACCGCGTCAGGGGCTGACGTGTATCTGCTCCATGTGACGACGACGCCGAGCGTCTCCTATGTGGTGCGCACCGAGGAATTTAACTGCGGAATTATGATTTCTGCCAGCCATAACCCATTCTATGACAATGGAATCAAGGTCATCAACGAGCGCGGAGAGAAGCTGGAGGAGGATGTGATTACTGAGATCGAGAAGTATCTGGACGGAGAGATGGGAGAGATCCCCTATGCCACCAGAGAAAATATCGGACGGACCGTGGACTTTGCAGCAGGAAGAAACCGCTACATCGGCTATCTGATTTCCATTGCAACCCGTTCCTTCAAGAATAAGAAGGTGGGACTGGACTGCGCCAACGGAAGCGCATCTGCCATTGCGAAGAATGTATTCGACGCTCTGGGTGCAGAGACCCACGTGATCAACAACAATCCGGACGGGCTGAACATCAACACAAACTGCGGCTCCACCCACATCGAGGGACTCCAGAAATATGTGGTTGAGAACGGCCTGGATGTGGGCTTTGCCTACGACGGCGACGCAGACCGCTGCCTGGCTGTGGACAGTGAGGGAAATCTGGTGGACGGAGACAAGATCATGTACATCTGCGGAAAGTACATGAAGGAGCAGGGAAGCCTGGTAAACAACACCGTTGTCACCACCATTATGTCAAACTTCGGTCTGTACAAGGCTCTGGAGCGTGAGGGCATCCGCTTTGAAAAGACAGCTGTAGGCGACAAATATGTGTATGAAAACATGTCTCAGAACGGACACTGCCTGGGAGGCGAGCAGTCCGGCCATATCATTTTCAGCAAGCACGCTACCACCGGAGACGGTATCCTCACCTCCTTAAAGGTGATGGAGGTTATGCTGGAGAAGAAGGAGAGCCTGAAAAAACTGGCCGACGAGATTGAGATTTATCCTCAGGTATTAAAGAACGTGCGCGTTCACGATAAGAAAGAGGCTCAGGATGACGCCGATGTTCAGGCAGAGGTAGCGAAGGTGGCTGAGGCTCTGGGAGACACAGGCCGTATTCTGTTAAGACAGAGCGGAACAGAGCCGGTAGTCCGCGTCATGGTAGAGGCTGAGACCGATGAGATCTGCGAGAAGTATGTGGATCAGGTCATCGAGGTGATGAAGGCCAAGGGACATGTGCTGTAATGACAGAGGCCGCAGAACGGCTCTGACTCAGAGCTGATAATAGATAAAAGATAATAGCTGCTGCAGCGCAGAGGAGAAATTGGAAGAATAACCAGACAGGGCTGGCAGGGCCGCAGGCGAACATGCCTGTGCGCCGCTGCCGGCCCTTCGATATAAAAGCGAAGATGCCTGGCCATATACAGAGCAGGCGGGTTTAAGACGCTTCAGGCAGACAAACCTCTGAAGACAGAGCAGGCAGGTTTTGCGTTTTGACAGAATGGGAGTGAGAGTGATGAGGGAACAGCTGACACAAAGCGATATCAGGAAAATTCAGGAGGAGATAGACTACAGGAAGCTGGTAGTGAGAAAGGAAGCCATTGAGGCGGTGAAGGAGGCCCGGGCACAGGGAGATCTGAGTGAAAACTTTGAATATTACGCGGCCAAGAAGGACAAGAACAGGAACGAGAGCCGCATCCGCTATCTGGAGAATATGATTAAAAATGCCAGAGTTGTGTCAGATAAGTCCAGGTCTGATGAGGTAGGGCTCAATGACACCATTACCCTCTATTTTGAGGACGATGACGAGGAGGATGTGTACCGCCTTGTCACAAGCATCAGGGGAAATTCCCTGGAAAACAAGATCAGTATCGAGTCACCTCTCGGAAAGGCCGTCAGAGGCCATAAGGTCGGCGACCGGGTCTATGTGGAGGTAAACGACAGAGCCGGCTACTATGTGGAAGTGAGAAAAATTGAAAAGACCGGAGACGACGGAACGGATCCGATCCGCAGCTATTAATGACAGGGAGAGAGGAAGGACCGCCTGGAAAAGACGGGAGGGAAGAACTGGTGAGAGGAATTTTCGGCAGGAAACGAAACAGAGAAACAGTGGAAAGAGATAAAAAGAAGAAAGACAGCGTGAAAGCAGAAAAACCAGGGCAGAAGCTTCCGGGAACAGGGTTCAGGATAGCAGGGCTTCCCCTGCCCCTCTACTTTGCAGTTCTGGCCCTGGTGGCTGTCTGCATGTATACAGGCTGCCTTCCCAGGGGACTGGTGGGCTCTCTCATCCTTCTGATGGTTCTGGGGGAAGGGCTGAATGCTGTGGGGAATACTGTGCCGGTGGTGAAGACCTACCTGGGCGGCTCCGTCATCTGCATTCTGGGAGCAGCCGTCCTTCAGGCGGCCGGAGTATTCACCCAGGATGCCTATGAGATGATGGACAGCTTTGTCAATCAGGAGGGCTTTCTGGTGTTTTACATTTCGGCACTGATCACGGGAAGCCTGTTCAACATTGACAGGGATCTGCTTCTTCGGGCAACAGTGAAGCTGCTTCCCACAGCGGCAGTTGCCCTGGCAGCCGGGGTGGCTACAGCAGGGATTCTCGGGATGGCTATGGGAAACTCCTTTCTGGAGGGAATCCTGTTTATCGGAATCCCCATGACCAGCGGGGGAATGACAGCAGGGGCTGTGCCTCTCTCCGGCATGTACGCCCCTGTGCTGGGAATCGAGGCCGGGGAAATTCTCACAAGGATCGCGCCGGCGACTGTGCTGGGAAACTGTGTGGCCATCATTTTCGGAGGCCTGGCAAATAATCTCGGGGAGAGGCGGCCGTCCCTGACAGGAAACGGACGTCTTGTCAACGACGGGCAGAAAACGCCGGAGCGGCCGCCTATGAAGCCTACCTTTGCCCTCCTCTGCACGGGGCTGATTCTCTCCCTTGCCTTTTATGAGCTGGGAGCCCTGTGCAACCGGTTTGTGAGCATCATTCCCACCTACGCCTGGATGATCATAGCAGTTGTGGTGGTAAAGGGAACCGGAATTCTGTCTGAGGAGCTGGAGGATGCGGCGAGAGAATGGGGACAGTTTGCCATCCACAGCTGGACAGCTGCCGCGCTGACGGGAATCGGGGCGACCTTGATTGACTTAAAGACGATTCTTCACACCCTGACGCCGTTTTACCTGTTTACTGTGGTGGCGTCTGTGGCAGTGATTACCCTGACAGCTGCCGCAGTGGGAAGAGCAGTGGGTTTTTATCCCCTTGAGGCAGCCATCGCAGCGGGAATGTGCACCACCAATATGGGCGGTTCAGGAAATGTGGCTGTTTTAAGCAGTGCAAAGAGAATGGAGCTGCTTCCCTTTGCACAGATTGTGACGCGCTCCTGCGGCGCTCTCATGCTGACCCTGGGAGGCGTGCTGGTGCACCTTTTAAGATAGGTGTCCGCCCCGTTTCCTGTCCTCCGTGAAAAGGAGAAGGAGAACAGAAAGCAGGGGAATCATGCACAGCCAGATGCTTTTCAGACCCAGGAACAGACTTCCTATGTATCCGCAGAGAACCCCGCTGTGAAAGGAGAGAAGGGTCCCGCCGAAAAAACGCGCCTTTCTTGCCGTTTTGGCGGCTTTTTCCGGATTTTTTCTGCGCTCCATCAGATATTCTGTGAAGGAGGCTACAGTCTGCTTTACATTATTTGTGGAAAAGACATTGGCAGCTGTGAAGCCGTCTGCACCCGGAAATACGCACCACTGAAGGGCGGCGATAAAGAAAATGGGATAGACGGCCAGAATGGGATGCAGGCCTGCCGGGAAGAAACCGACAAGAAAGACGACTCCAAGTTCAACGAAAATTTCCAGATATTTGAGCTTTCGGTGAAGGAGCTGTTCCAGAAACACCGACAGAACAATGCCAAAGGCGAAAATAAGAAAGGCCCCCAGCCGGATCATTCCCTCCGTAAAGTCCCGTCCTACAAGGTCGCCGATAAGTTCGATGAGATTGGCTGTCTGGGCATTGGCAAATACTGCCATACGGTTGAAAATGGCGTAAGCCCCCAGAAAACCTCCGCAGAGAGCCATAAGAAAATGAATGGAAAGATCAAAATGCAGTTCCTGTTTCACAGTTGTCGCCTCCTGAGCTGTATAGTATACGGGCAGGTAAGACGGAAGCTCTGCTTCCGCCTCCTGCCTTTTCAGCTATTATACTATAAAAATGTCCTTCAGTCTTGATGAACTTAACAGAAAATTAACAGATTTCTTTTGAGACAGCCGGAAGCTGGCTGTCAGCCCAGGAGAGGAGAGATTGTAAATCAGAGCTGTCCGGATGTGAGAGAGCGCTGTCGAAATTCTGGATCAGAGCAGAAAGGCGGGCCCGTTCTTCGTCGGATCCGGCAGCGCCAAGAAGGCTTTCATATCTGGAACGAACGGAGGAGGGCATTCTGCCCTGGCACATGAAGCCAGAAAGAAACTGGCTGTCAGAGGGAATAACAGCGCTGACACGGCTGAGAATCTGAGAAAAATAAGATTCGCTCTGCCCGAAGCCGGCAGTACCGAAGAGGAGAATCTGCTTTCCATGAAGTGTGGAAAGAAGGTTCAGAGTATCTGTGTCGCAGCTTCCCTTGTCAGTCCAGAAGCCAACGAAGACAACCTGGGGCAGGCTGTCCACAGTCTGGGAAGGGGCTTTGCTAAGAGCTTCCTCCGTTGAAATCAGAGTGCCCTCCAGATGGTCAGAGAGGGCTTTTGCCAGAAGACCGGTATTTCCGGTGCTGCTGCTGTAAAAAACCGGATATTTCATGTCACTTTCTCCTTTGATCGTCATAGATACAGTGTGTGCCCTGGCGGGATTTCAATCCTCCCAGGCATTTTTTATTGCAGCGGATGCAGCGGAAGATAGAGTCTGTGCACCCTGAGGCTGCTTTTTGGGGCCACTCCGGATCGGCCAGAAGCTGACGGCTCATGGCGGCATAGTCGATACGGCCGGAAGCCAGCTGCTTTTCAATGAAGTCCGGATTGGAAAGACCGCCTACGCCGCAGACGGGGCGTGCGGTATATTTTTTGACTTTGTCAGCAAACGGCAGGAAACATCCTTCCTTTCCAAAATAGGGGTGATTAGCCGGGGGGATTGTATCGCTCAGGCTGGAATGGTTGGCCAGAGTGACGTGGAAGCAGTTGATCCCTGCATGTTCAAGAAGGGGGATTAACTGCTCAAGCTCTGCTTCTGTAACACCGGCATTGCCGTAATGTGGGTGTTCCATGCGGACGGCCAGTTTAAATTCCAGAGGCAGTTCGGGACAGCAGGAGCGCACTGCACAGATCGTATCCAGGGCGAAGCGGGCCCTGTTTTTCAGAGAGCCGCCGTACCGGTCATTCCGCTCATTAAACAGTGGGCTGAGAAAGCTGCCGCACATCCGGTCGCCGTGGATCTGCACCATGTCAAAGCCGGCCTGCTCCAGTCTGGCTGCGCTTTTTCCAAAGCCCTCTGCGATGAAACGAATCCGATCTGCAGACATCTGGGTGATAAACGGCCGGACACGGCTGTGTATAAAACGGCGCATCTCATCCATGGAGATGAGGCCAGCTTTCAGATTCGGTATGAGGCCGGACACGGCAGACGTGTCTGTGTCAGACATATGGAGCTGGGCACAGGCAGCCGCCCCGTGGCGGTGAATCTTTTCTGCCAGCTTCTGGTAAAAGAAAAAACCGTCCTCCGTCAGAGGGGAAGGAGCCCCGAAGGAAGGCGGCTCATTTAACGCCGGGACATCCCCGATTACCAGCATAGCTGCCCCGCCGGCCGCGATCCGTTCCATGGAGGACAGATACGCCTCTCCTGCAAATCCCATGGTAGTCGGGGCAAATATAATTCTGTTTTTCAGTGTAACACTCCCGATGGAGAGAGGGGAAAACATAGTTTCGTACATAAAACTCCTCCTGACTCTGAAGTATTCTTTCCGCAAACTTCCTGATGTTTCCGGAAGACGGACCGAATTCTGTCTCTGTCCTGTATCTGCCCGTCCGAGGCTGTCTGGACCAGCTGAAAAGAGGAGGCCGAAAACCGATGTTTTTGACCCCTCTCTCTATCGCAAAAGATGCAGTGCCACATGGGCTGAAGACTTGCCGTCTGCCGGAGAGTCAATTGTGCCGGCTATGCGCCGATCAGAGCCTCTACCTTTGCCTCTACCTCCTCCAGCTGCTCCCTGGAAGGAACATACTGGATGCGGATCTTGTCCATGCAGATGTTAAAGCCGCATTTAACCAGCTCTTCCTCAACCTGTCCGACACTCTGTCCTCCCCAT
The DNA here is from genome assembly GCF_003480545.1 of Clostridium sp. AM29-11AC. Classification (NCBI taxonomy): domain Bacteria; kingdom Bacillati; phylum Bacillota; class Clostridia; order Eubacteriales; family Clostridiaceae; genus Clostridium; species Clostridium sp. AM29-11AC. The sequence goes on along the minus strand of NZ_QUJI01000018.1, from coordinate 19,476 downwards.
CCATAGGAGCCGAAGGCAAAGGCCTCGCGGTTTTTCGGGGAAAGTCCCTTGAGGTAGCAGAGGAAGGCTGCCACGTTCGGCATCATATTGTTGTTAAGAGTCGGAGAGCCGACAGCGATGTATTTGCAGTCCAGCACAAACGGGATGATATTGGAAATGTGCTCTGTCTTCAGATCAACCAGCTTAACCGGAACGCCCTTGCATGAGAAGCCCTCGGCGATGGCCCTGGCGATAGACTCGGTGGAATTCCACATACTGTCAAAGACCACAAGAGCTCCTGTCTCAGGGGCTTTTGTGCTCCATTTCTCGTAGGCATCCAGAATCTCTGACACATGGCTTCTCCAGATTACGCCGTGTCCCGGAATGATCATCTCAGGATTTAACTCCTTTACAATCTTCCATGCGCCGGCTGCCTGAGAGCCGTAGCACATAACGATGTTCGCATAATATTTTTTAGCCTCAAACAGAGTGATGGCCAGATCGGTCTCGTCGTCAAAGCGGCAGCTTGTGCAGTAGTGCTGGCCAAAGGCGTCATTGGAGAAGAGGGCCCTCTCCTCCGGGCAGTAGACAACCATGTTGTCCGGCCAGTGGAGCATAGGGGTGGAGACGAAGGACAGCGTTCTCTTTCCGATGCTCAGAGAATCTCCGCTCTTTACCGGCTGGTAGCTGTAATCGCCGTAATGGGCAGTCAGCCCCTTGATTCCGTTAGGAGAGCTTGTGACAATGGTTGCATTTGGGCATACCTTTAAAAGCTTTGGCAGTGCACCGGAGTGATCCATCTCCACATGGTTGGAGATAATATAGTCAATTTTGGCCGGATCAACCACATCGCTGATCCGCTCCAGCATTTCTGCGGCGAATGGGGCTTTCACTGTATCGATTAAGGTTATTTTTTCATCCATAATGAGATAGGCATTATAGGTGGCTCCCCGGTCCGTGGTATAGCCGTGGAAATTCCTCACATGCCAGTCTAGGGCACCCACCCAGTAAATGCCTTCTTTTATCTGAACTGCTTTCATGGTTTCTTCCTCCTGTCATATATTTATCAATGATTCTACAGTGTACTATAATTTTCTCCTAATTGCAACCGCACAGACTGCCAAATTGAAGGAGGGAAAGAGGGAATTCTTTCATTTTTATGACGATTTTTTAAAGATTGGAAAAAGGCCATGGCGGCAGACTGCGATTTCTGGTAAGATGATAAGAAAACCAAGGGTTTGGGAGGAAGAGAAGAAAAGAGATGATCAAAATGAGCGGGCTTGACAGGCTGAAGAAGAGGGCGAGAGACCGAAAAGCAGAACGGGAGTCCAGAGAGCTGATTTTTTCCACCGGGGGCAGGGAGGCAGGCAGACAGAGGGAGCGCCAGTGGGAGATGAATGTGTATGCCAGGTATCTGAAGGCAGGCGCGCGCTCCGGGACAGAGCTTGAAGAGTACCTTATCAGGACCTGCCACGCCAGGAAGCTTCCGGAGGATTCCAGAAGGTGCAGCAGGATGCGCGACAGCATGAAGACGGAGCTGATAGACAGGGATGCCCCCTGGCTTCTTCCCAGGCCGGCCAGATACCCCTCTGACAGAAACGATGCCGAAAAGCTGAAGCGGTATTTTGACTATATGGCGCGTCGGGAGGAGAAGGCCAGAGAAATTTCCCATGAGGAATTTCCTGCAGAGTTTTCCTTCTATGAGATAGGCATCCGTGTATCGGAGACGCCGTCCCGGGCAAGACGGCTGTACACAGCCCTGAAAAACCGCTGGACCGGCCAGAGCAGCCAGCCGGAGGGGAGGAAGACAGGGGCAGTCATACGGGTGGGAATCGAGAAAAAGCGCCAGGCAGTCCGGGCGGAGGCCTCAGGGGAGAGGCCGGCTCTCGACAAAGCAGGGAAAATGCTCTGGGAGATCTTTTCCTATTACGGGGTATCTGAGAAGGATATCCGTGAGAGGAGCGGACGGTTCAGAAATCTGTACCGCCTGAGCCGTCTGTACGGCCGGACCGGCCCTGAATGGGGAGTCGGGACGAAAAAAGCCGCAGGCCAGGGGGAAAGGCCGGAGCAGAAACAGGACGGCCAGTGGGAATAGGAACAGACAGGAGAAAGAGGATAAGAAGTACCAGACAAGAGGTATCAGACAAGAAAGGCAGAACCTGACCGGGAACAGGATGATTCCCGGCCAGGTTCTGCCTTTTTCTGCCATACGCGCAGCCCTGAAAGACATCAGGGGTTGACAGAACTGTAACTACTGTATATAATGTTGATGTACAGTAAAACGAAAAATCAAGCAGGTGAAATATCTGATGAGAGATAAGAGAGGGGTGGTGGGAAAGTGAATATTATTATCAGCAATTCCGGAGAGATTCCCATCTATGATCAGATTGCCAGGCAGATAAAAAATGCGGTCATTGCAGGGGAGCTTCAGCCGGGAGAGGCGCTGCCGTCACTGCGTTTTCTGGCGAAGGAGCTGAGAGTCAGCGTTATTTCCACAAAGAGGGCGTATGAGGAGCTGGAACGGGAGGGCTATATCACCTCTGTTCCGGGAAAGGGGAGCTTTGTGGCGAAACTGAATCGGGAGCTGCTGCGGGAGGAACAGTTCCGCAAGGTGGAATCCTATCTTGGCTGCGCAGTGGAAGCGGCGAGGATGGCGGGCATTACCTGCGAAGAGATGGAGGAATTAGTCAGAACGCTTTATGAAGAGTAGAAAGGGGCTGTAATCATGAGGGAAAGTCAGTGGCTGCACAAAAACAGAGCAGACGTGGGGGCTGCCGCAGAACCCGCAGGGGAGGATAAAAGCTGGGCACTGGAATTTCGGGACGTCACAAAGCGCTACAGAGATTTCTGCCTTGGGCCGATTAATCTTGCGCTGCCTTCGGGCTGTATCATCGGGCTGGCAGGGGAGAACGGAGCGGGAAAGACCACGCTGATTAAAACGGCACTGGGAATGGTGAGCACGGAAAGCGGAGAGCTCCGCTGTCTGGGACGGGATATCAGGAAAGAGGGACGTGAGATCCGCCGGAGGACAGGAGCTGTATTTGGGGAAATTGAGCTTCCCGGCACCTTTACGGCAAAAAACGCTGCGAAGCTCTGGGAAAAAATATATGAGGATTTCGACCGGGAGCGCTTTGGCGAGCTCTCCGCTCAGCTTCGGATTCCTCAGGAAAAAAAGCTTCAGTCTTATTCGGCCGGAACCAAGGTAAAGCTGGCCATAGCAGGGGCCCTGTCTCACCGGGCCTCCCTGCTTCTGCTGGATGAGCCGTTAAATGGCCTTGACCCCGTATCAAGAGAGGAGGTTCTGGAGCTTATCAGGGAATTTGCCGCAGATGAGGAACACACGGTACTCATATCCAGCCATATTTTGACAGATCTGGACAAAATCTCAGATTATCTCGTCATGTTGTCGGATGGAAAAGTGGTTCTCTATGAGGAAAAGGATGCCCTGCTGGAACGGTATGCGGCGGTAAAGGGTTCGTGGGAAGATATTTCCTCCCTGGAGCAGAAGAAAGTCCGCCTTCTGGGAACTCGCAGAGGCAGCTTCGGCACCTGGGCCCTGTTAGACAGGGAGAGCGTAAAGGGCAGAGAAGGACTTTTGGGAGAGAGTGTCGTCACAGAGCCGGCCAGTCTGGAGGAGATTGTGGTCTGTCTGATGAAGGAAGAAGAGGGGAGAGAAAGGGGGAACAGGGATGAGGGGACTGCTCTATAAAGAATACTGTATTTTTACGGCCCAGATTAAAACACGGCTTGCGCTGCTCCTGTTTTTTATTGTTTTCAGCCTGTTTACAAGGGATATCGGGCCCCTGCTGGGAGGGCTCTGCGCTTCTGTTATGATTCATACCTTTATGCCGTTTACAGTTGAGCGGATGAGCAGAAGCGACAGATATACAGGAACTTTTCCGGTGATGCGAAAAGAGATTGCGGCAGCCAGATACGTCTGCCTGCTGAGTTGGGACGCTGCCGCTGCCTTTGTCTTTGGAGGGACGGCTCTGGTTCTGAGCCGGCTGTTTGGAGAGGATCTGGCAGAAGCCGGTCTTTCACTTGCCGCTGTCTTCGATGTGGCGCTCCTGATGCAGGTGATTCTTCTTCCGGCTATCTACGGCCTTGGGGAAAACAGAGCCCGCTTCGCCATGGTTGCTGCTGCGGCAGTGATTGCCTTCGGAGGCACCTATGCGGTGTCCCGGGGGTATCTGAGCCTGACAGAAAGCGGAGTGTTAAAAATCACTGCCTTTTGCTTTATCCTTTCTGTGGCAGCAGTATTTCCTTCCTATCTTCTGTCGGCAGCAATTCTGGAGAAGAAGGATTTTTAAGATTTTGAATTTTTAAGATTTTAAATATAGAAGAAAGAGAGGCAGGCACTGCCGGGCTGATTGGCCGGTGGTGCCTGCCTCTTTTGACGTGCCGGGAGGATAACGGAAGGTGAAGGATTAAGGCGGAAGTCTTTGGAAAATAATTTTTTGAAAATCTATTGACATTCCTATAAAAATATCTTACTATAAACACATGAACAATCATTCATATGTTTGAATGAATCCCAGAGCAAAGGAAAAGCATTTACAGGAAAAGGGAAAAGAAAGGCAGAAAGAGCCGGGCTTTTCACAGAGAATCCGGAAAGGAGAGGACGGGATGGCATTGAACGATATCGAGTGCTGTGATTTCTACCAGGTGCACGATGATGTGGTGCAGGCCGTAAGGGACAAGATGCCGCAGGAGGATGAGCTTTACGATCTGGCCGAGATTTTCAAGGTGTTTGGAGATTCTACGAGAATCAAGATTCTTTACGTTTTGTTTGAGGCGGAGATGTGCGTCTGTGACATTGCCCAGCTTCTGAATATGACCCAGTCGGCAATCTCACATCAGCTCAGGATACTGAAGCAGTCCAGGCTGGTGAAAAGCCGCCGGGACGGGAAGGCAGTGTTTTACTCCCTGGCAGACAGTCATGTGAGAAGCATCATTAACCAGGGAATTGAGCATATTGAGGAATAGAGAGAAAAACCGTATGTCCGGCCCCGAAGAAGGGCTGAGAAAATAAAAGAACAGCAGAAGGATGGAGGAATCTGATATGAAGAAAAAATTTAAACTGACGGATCTGGACTGTGCAAACTGTGCTGCAAAGATGGAAGCGGCGATCAAGAAAATCGAGGGGGTTTCCGATGCAAGCGTCAGCTTTCTGATGCAGAAAATGACCATTGAGGCAGATGAGGAGCGCTTCGACGCGATTATGAAAGAGGTCGTAGAGGTGTGCAGGAAGGTGGAGCCGGACTGCATCATCAACATGTAGCAGAGGGCGTAAGGGGACTGAGCGGTCCCAGCCCCTCTTCAGGGCATTCCTGTGGGAGGTAAAAAGGTTGAGCAGCTGCAGGGATACAGTATTTTGAGAAAGACGGAGGCGTTATGACAAAGAAGCATAAAGTGATGCTGGCAAGGATTATCGCAGCATTTATTATCTATATACCACTGTTTGCAGCCGCCCATATGGGTGTGACGGAGGGCATGAGCCGGCCGGTTCAGTTTGCGGTGTTTCTCGTCCCGTATCTGGTGATTGGCTGGGATATTGTATACAAGGCTTTCCGGGGCATTGCAAATGGACAGGTGTTTGATGAAAACTTCCTGATGACACTGGCCACTTTCGGAGCCTTTGGAGTGAGAGAGTATTCAGAGGCGGTAGCTGTAATGCTGTTCTACCAGGTAGGCGAGCTTTTCCAGAGCTATGCGGTGAACCGTTCCAGACAGTCCATCACAGAGCTTATGGACATCTGCCCTGAGTATGCCAACATTGAGCGGGACGGAACGCTTGAACAGGTGGATCCGGATGAGGTGGAAGTAGGAGACATCATTGTGATCAAGGCAGGCGAGAGAATCCCCTTAGACGGCCGTGTGGTTTCCGGTGAATCCATGGTAGATACCTCGGCTCTGACAGGAGAATCCGTTCCCCGCAGAGTGAGCGAGGGCTCTGAGATCATAAGCGGCTGTGTCAACGGCAGCGGGCTTCTCCGCGTAGAGGTCACAAAGGAATTCGACGACTCCACAGTGGCCAGGATTCTGGAGCTGGTGGAAAATGCCAGCAGCAAAAAAGCCAAGGTGGAGAACTTCATCACACGTTTTGCCAGATATTATACTCCCATAGTAGTGATCGCGGCCGTGCTTCTCGCAGTCGTGCCTCCTGTCCTCCTGGGAGAAGACTTTGGGGAATGGATTCAGAGAGCCTGCATCTTCCTCGTTATCTCCTGTCCCTGTGCCCTTGTTATCTCTGTGCCTCTTGGCTTCTTCGGAGGAATCGGTGCTGCATCGAGAAACGGAGTGCTTGTAAAGGGAAGCAATTATCTGGAAGCGCTGGCGCAGATGGATACGATTGTATTTGACAAGACGGGAACACTCACCAAGGGAGAGTTTAAGGTGACGGAGGTTCTCCCGGCGGGAATAGAGGAGAAGGAGCTGCTGAGGCTGGCAGCTCTGGCTGAATCCTATTCCACCCACCCGATCGCGGCATCGATCCGGGAGGCCTATGAGGCATCCAGCCAGGCGAAACTGGATACCTCTGCCCTCGGTCAGAGTGAGGAAATTTCCGGACACGGCATCAAGACAGAAATAGAAGGATCCACAGTCCTTGCGGGCAATGGAAAGCTGATGGAACAGATGGGAATTCCCTATGAAAGCTGTGACAGCATAGGAACAGTAGTCTATGTGGCCAGGGACGGTGTATTTGCAGGAACCATCGTGATCTCTGACACTATCAAGGAACATTCCGCCCAGGCTGTGGCTGCTCTGAAGAAGGCAGGAGTCAGAAGGACAGTTATGCTTACAGGAGACAGAAAAGCTGTAGGCGAGGCTGTGGCTGAAAAGCTGGGGCTCGACGAGGTCTGCACAGAGCTTCTTCCGGCCGATAAGGTGGAGAAGGTAGAGGAACTGCTGAAATCAGAGGGCGAGGGCAGGAAGCTGGCCTTTGTGGGAGATGGAATCAACGATGCTCCCGTTCTCACCAGGGCAGACATTGGAATTGCCATGGGCAGCATGGGTTCTGACGCAGCGATTGAGGCTGCCGACATTGTTCTGATGGACGATGACCCGGCCCGCATCGCGCTGACAGTTCGGATAGCAAGGAAGACCCTGGCGATTGTAAAGCAGAACATTGTGTTTGCTCTGGCAGTGAAGGCTCTGGTTCTGGCTCTGGGCGCCTTCGGAATGGCGAATATGTGGGAGGCAGTATTTGCCGATGTGGGAGTCTCGGTTATCGCCATACTAAATGCCATGAGGGCCCTTAAAATCAAGTAAAAAGCAGAGCAGAAAATCTGTCTCTGAATAAGACTGCGCGGACAATGGACGGCAGGGTGTAAAGACACCTTTTCATCTGCCTTCCATTGTCCGCGCTTTTATGGTAGACTGGACAGAGAGCAGAATGCCGAAAAACGGCAGGTTAAGGAAACGGCTGAGAAGAGATGATGCGAGCCGTTCGATCCTTCCCGGAGCGGATGAAAGCGGGGAAAAGCAGCGGGGATAAAGCGGCCGGAATAAAACAGCCGGGACAAAGCAGCCGGGACAAAACAGCCAGGGCAAAGCAACCGGGACAAAGCGGCCGGAATAAAACAGCCGGGACAAAACAGCCAGGGCAAAGCAACCGGGACAAAACAGCTGGGATAAAACAGCCGTGATAAACCAGACAGGATAAAACAGATATGGCAGGAGGACTGGGATGAGGGACAGGGAACATACATCCTGCAGGGATGAAAAAGAAGAGACACAGAAAAAAACGGGCGGGGAGCTGAGCCAGCCGGACGGCAGAGGAGAGAAGGCGGATCAAGGAGAAGAGAATTTTTCTGCAGATTTTGTGATCTGGTGTACCAGCTGCGGAAGGCCTCTTCCGGAAGAATCTGTGTACTGTGAGTTCTGCGGAGAGAAAATAGAAAGGGAGCTGGAGGAGGAAACTAAGGACGCTGCAGATGAACCTGAAGGCAAAAAGACAGGAAAATTATTTCTGAATGCAGCTGAAAAAAAGAAACTGGCCGTTTTCCTGACTGCTGCCGCCTGCGGAGTAATTCTTCTCCTGATTGCCCCGGGAAAGGAGACAGAAGGGAGTCAAAGCTTTTCCGGATACATAAAGGATAACAGCCTGTTTGCCATCGACGGGGATGGAGCGGCAGAGGAGCTGACAGACTACTATCTGTCAGACTGGAAGCGGAGGGAAGAGACGCGGCTTCCCTATGACAATTCCTGCGCTCCCGTTATCACGGCAGACGGGACACAGATCTGGTATCCGGAAAAAATAGGGGACAGCTCCTTCACTCTGATGCATTATAATAAGAAGAAGCAGGAAAAGATAGACAGCGGTGTGGTATCCTTCCAGGCGGCGGGAAGCACAGCGGTATATGAAAAAAACAATACAGGTTTGTATGTCAGCCGCGGCGAAGGGAGAGATAAGCTGTCGGCAGGCGTGGCCTTCTACCAGCTCTCAGAAGATGGAAGCTCTGTTATCTGGGAGGAGGAAAATACAGATGGAACAAGGGAGCTGTTTTACAGACAGCTGGACGGAGGAGACGCAGAGAATGTGCGCTTAGAGAGGGAAGATACCCTGCTTGACGTATCCGGTGATTTAAGCTCCATCCTATACGAGAAGGATGGAGATGTGTGGCTGCTCCTCGGAGGAAAGGAGAAGGAACGGCTTGTGCAGAATACTTCACAGCTCTTTCTGCCGGAAGCAGAGAGCAAAACCCTGTTTTTTACCAGGGAGGAAGGCGAAGGAGAGAGCCTGTATTTTCTGGACGAAAATGGAGAGGAGAATCTGCTTGACCGGGAATTTTTGTTTCTGATTCACGGGGAGGATGGACTTCTCACCTACAAGGCCGTTTCGGACAGCGGGGAAGAAGTGAGAATTGCGACACAATATGGCAGTGCAGCTGTAGACTGCGGGCAGGAAACCCCGATTGCCGAAGAAAGAGGGTACGCCTGGTATACAGCAGAGCCGGAGCCGGGAGTGCCGCTGTCGCTGTACCGGGTATCCCTTGAACCGGACAGCTTTGGGAGAACAGAGGAGATAGTGCAGGCAGTGGAGGCCTGGTGCGGCCTGCTGGGGGAAACGCCCCTTTATCTGAGGGATGGAAGCGAAGAAGCAGGAGATCTCTACCTGGGAGAAGAGAGAGCGGCCTATGATGTAAAGATGGATTCTGTGACGCTGGACAGCGCGCAGACAAAGGCATACTGCATTGCCCAGTATGACGCTGAGGCCCGGAGCGGAGTTTTGCTGGAGGTGACAGAAGGGGGAACCAGGCAGATAGGAGAGGATGTTTCCGGATACGGGTATACGTCAGACGGACAGATTTTCTATTTTACTGATTACGAGCCTCAGAGGGGGCGGGCTGCGCTGAACCTGTATGACAGAGAAAGCCAAAAAACAGAGCAGATAGATACGGATGTCTGGGCCTATTACGCAGAGTCGGCGGACGGCCGGGAGAGAGGAGCTGTGCGGCAGACGGAGATCCGCTAGGACATCCGGCAGAAAAACAGCAAGGCAGCTAATAAAGGTGATAAAACACATTCTGCCGTCAGGCAGAGGACAGAGGAAAATCTGAAAGACACTGAAAAAAAGCGGAAAAGACAGGAAAAGATACGGGAAAGAGGGAAGAAGGGATACCAATGGCAGAGGATACGATCAAGAGAGTGAAACTGGAACTTGGGAAAAAGGCGGCGGCAGTGAACCGGAAGGCAGCTCTCATCCTGGAGCTCAGCCGCCTGCGCCTGGAAGCCGGAAATCTGAGGGGAGAGATCGCCCAGACAGAGAGAGAAAAGGAAGCGCTGGTTGCCCAGGCTGCCATGGAGGCCTATGAGAAGTGGAAGGCAGGAGAGGAATTTCTGGAGGAGCTTGAGGAAGCTTTTTTCCAGGCCAGGGAGCTGGAAGAGGAAAATCAGGAGAGGGAAAAGGACATTGTCTGTCTGGAAAAGACATCCAGAGAGCTGCGTGCTCTGAAGAATAATGAGGAGCTTTGCGGGGAAGAGGAGCCGGAAAAAGAGACAGAAAAGGAGCCGGAACAGGAGTCAGAAAAAGAGCCGGAACAGAAGCCAGAAAAGGAACAGGAAAAAGAAGCAGGGACAAAAAAAGAGTCAGAGGAGGAAGAGGGAAAAAAGGCAGAGAAAAAACAAACAGAGAAACAGGAAGCCCGCTTTTTCTGTCCCCGGTGCGGGGCAGTCTATGCAAAAAAAGTAAATTTCTGCCGTAGGTGCGGTACCCCCATATCCTCCGAAGACTGCCGGGACAGTCGGGAACCGGACATCCAGGCTTCGGGCAGTCAGAATCGGGACAGTCAGGGGCAGGACATCCAGGCTTCGGGCAGTCAGAGCCAGGGCAGCCAGGCATCAGGCAGTCAGAATCCGGGGCAGCCGGGTCCAGAGCATCCAGAACCAGAGCATCCATAACCAGGACAGCCCGGCGCGGAGCAGTCAGAACCAGAAAAGCCCGGCGCAGAGCGCTCCGGATTAGCCGGTGTTTAAAAGAAAAGAAAGCAGACGAACAGTAAGGAAAAGGAGCAGAAGCCTCCCCCTGAGACGACCTGCCGAAAGTCAGATTCCAGACCGAAATCTGACCTGCGGAAGGCCGCTCAGGAAGCGGCTCTGCTCCTTTATTTGTGGCTGTTTTGGTATAACATAAAAGCCAGATAAAAACAGAAGGCTTAACGCTTATTGCTCTTCTTCCAGATGTGCATCTTCTCAGCATCGGCGATGAGCTGATCCCGGAAGTCAGGGTGAGCTACGGAGATAATGGCCTCACACTTCTGCCAGGTGGTAAGTCCCTTTAAATTGACCTTTCCAAACTCTGTTACCAGATAGTGGATGTTGGCTCTCGTGTCAGTGACGATGGAGCCCGGATTTAAGGTCGGCACAATTCTGGACTGAAGGCTGCCGTCCTTGCCCTTGAAGGTGGAGGAGCAGCAGATGAAGCTCTTTCCGCCCTTGGAGAGGTAAGCTCCCAGCACGAAGTCCAGCTGGCCGCCGGCTCCGCTGATGTGCTTGATTCCTGCAGACTCTGCATTTACCTGTCCGAACAGATCCACGTCAACTGCATTGTTGATGGACATGAAGTTGTCCAGGGCGGAGATGGAGCGGATGTCGTTTGTGTAGTCCACAGGCGCGCTCATACACTCCGGATTGTTGTGCAGGTAGTCGTAGAGCTTCTTTGTTCCGGCTCCGAAGGCATATACCTGGCGTCCCTTGTCAATAGCCTTGTGGGCGCCTGTGATCTTTCCGGCCTTTGCAATATCTACGAACGCGTCTACGTACATCTCCGTGTGAACGCCCAGATCCTTTAAGTCAGACTTGGCAATCAGGGAGCCTACTGCATTCGGCATTCCTCCGATTCCCAGCTGCAAGCATGCCCCGTCAGGAATTTCCTCCACAATGAGCTTTGCAACAGCCTCGTCCACCTCGGAGGCAGCTGCGCCGCCGCCCATCTCTCCGATGGCAGGGTTGTCCCCCTCGATGATCATGTCTACATCAGAGATATGTACGCAGTTCTCGAAGCCGCCCAGGCAGACCGGCATGTTTTCATTCACTTCCACAATCACAACCTTGGCTTTCTCGCATACAGCGGCCATGTGGGAGGCGTTGGGGCCGAAATTAAAGAAGCCGTGCTCATCCATGGGAGCAACCTGAAATACAGCTACATCGAGAGGAGTGGAGGACTCTCTGTAGTATCTGGGAAGCTCAGAGTAACGGATAGGAGCATAGTAGGCAAAGCCCTGGGCAATGGCCTTTCGCTCGATTCCGCTCATATGCCAGGAGTTCCATGTAAAGTGCTCTGCCGGATTCTCAATCTTGAAAACCTCCGGCACCCACATGAGGATACCGCCGCGTAAGCTTACATCGTGAAGCTCCGGCATTCTCCTGGCAAGAGCCCCATCGAAGGCAACCGTCGTGCCGGTAGTCCAGCCATAGTCCACCCAGTCTCCGGATTTAACGACAGCGGCGGCCTGGTCTGCGGACACAAGTTTCTGATCATACATGTTCTTATAATCCATATTGTTCACCTGTTCCTTTTATTTTTATATTTAGTTTTGTTAATAGTTTATCATTACCCGCTGGCAAGGTCAATAAGATTACTTATGAAATGCAGGTAAAATAAGTTAATAAATTATAAATTGATAATTATTTATCAATTTTTCGTTGACAGTTTTGCCAAGCGGTGGTACTATAGAATTACTATCATTTATGCAAATATCTTATCTTACAGGCTAATCATGACAAGGAGGAAACAGATTATGTCAAAGAAAGTCGTAATAGCAGGTGCATGCCGTACTGCCATTGGCTCTATGGGCGGACAGTTAAGCACAGTTCCGGCGGCAGAGATGGGCGCAGTTGTTATTAAGGAAGCTCTCAAGAGAGCAGGAGTTGCTCCGGAGCAGGTTGATCACGTTTACATGGGCTGTGTAATCCAGGCCGGCCTTGGACAGAACGTGGCACGCCAGGCATCCATCAAGGCAGGACTTCCGATCGAGGTTCCGGCAGTTACGCTGAATGTTGTTTGCGGCTCCGGTCTTCAGTGCGTAAATGCAGCTGCTGAGATGATTATCGCAGGCGACGCTGACATTGTTGTAGCAGGCGGAACAGAGAATATGTCCGCTGCTCCATATGCCCTCAAGAATGCGCGTTACGGATACCGCATGGGCAACGCTCCGATGATTGATACCATGGTAAATGACGCTCTCTGGGATGCTTTCAACAACTACCACATGGGAATCACAGCAGAGAACATCTGCGACGAGTGGGGCATCACAAGAGAAGAGCTGGATGAGTTCTCCGTTGCAAGCCAGGCAAAGGCATGCGCAGCGAGAGAGTCCGGAAGATTCAAAGACGAGATCGTGCCGATCGAGGTTAAGAAGAAAAAAGAAACCGTTATCGTTGACACAGACGAGGGTCCGCGTCCAGGCACAACCATGGAAGGCCTTGCAAAGCTGCGCCCGGCATTTAAGCCAGACGGCGGCCGCGTGACAGCAGGAAATGCATCCTCCATCAACGACGGTGCGGCAGCAGTTGTCGTTATGAGCGAGGAGAAGGCAAAAGAGCTCGGCATTAAGCCGATGGCTACATGGGTTGCAGGAGCCCTTGGCGGTGTAGACCCGCGCATCATGGGTATCGGCCCGGTAGCTGCCACAAAGAAGGTTCTGGCAAAGACAGGCCTTACAGTAAACGACTTTGATTTAATCGAGGCCAACGAGGCATTCGCTGCACAGTCTATCGCAGTAGCCCGTGAGCTTGGTTTCAACAAAGAGAACCTGAACGTAAACGGCGGAGCCATCGCTCTCGGCCATCCGGTAGGAGCTTCCGGCTGCCGTATCCTGGTTACACTGCTCCACGAGATGCAGAAACGCGATGCAAAGAAGGGACTTGCAACCCTGTGTATCGGCGGCGGAATGGGCTGCGCAACCATCGTCGAGAGAGAATAAAAAACAGCTGAGCACATAGTGCGAAGCTGTTTGCTACTCGAACGAAGCGAAGCGGAGTTTGGGTTTCCCGTCCGTTTTTATGAAACGAGGAACGAGTGGAATAAAAAACAGCTGAGCACATAGTGCGAAGCTGTTTGCTACCCGAACGAAGCGAAGCGGAGTTTGGGTTTCCCGTCCGTTTTTATGAAACGAGGAACGAGTGAAATAAAAAACAGCTGAGCACATAGTGCGAAGCATAAAATTAAATAAAGCAGCAGTCAGCGGCCGGCAGATGCAAAAGGCAGCGCCTTTTGCTCTCCGGCTGCAAAAAAGCCTAAGGAGATGAACGGCATGGGTTATGTAGATTACGAACAGGAAGGATTTGTTGGTATTGTAACTATCAACAGGCCCAAGGCATTAAACGCTCTGAATGAGGAAGTGCTTAAGGATCTGGAAGCTGCGTTCGATTCCATTGATCAGAACACAGTGAGAGCGGTGATCCTCACAGGCGCAGGGGAGAAATCTTTTGTGGCGGGAGCCGATATTGCGGCTATGAGCACGATGACAAAGGAGCAGGGAGAGGCCTTCGGAAAATATGGAAATGATATTTTCCGCAAAATCGAAACATTCCCGATTCCGGTAATTGCGGCAGTGAACGGGTTCGCCCTCGGAGGCGGAAATGAACTTGCCATGAGCTGCGACGTCAGAATCTGTTCTGAAAACGCAGTGTTTGGACAGCCGGAAGTGGGACTGGGAATCACTCCAGGCTTTGGTGGAACTCAGAGGCTTGCCCGCCTCATCGGTGTGGGAAAGGCCAAGGAAATGCTCTACACAGCCAGAAATATCAAGGCTGACGAGGCATACCGTCTGGGCTTTGTCAACGCAGTCTATCCGCAGGAGGAACTGATGCCGGCAGCCAAGAAGATGGCAGGCATCATCGCCGCAAACGCCCCGATTGCTGTGCGAAACAGCAAGAAGGCAGCAAACGACGGACTGCAGACAGATATGGATCAGGCGATTGTCATCGAGGAAAAGCTGTTCGGCGCCTGCTTTGAGACAGAGGATCAGAAAGAGGGCATGGCAGCCTTCCTTGAAAAGAGAAAAGAGAAACAGTTTAAAAACCGTTAATCTTTATGGTACATAATGTTCACGACGGTACTGTTAAGACTGAGTCCGCCGCTTGTTGTTTTAAATCAGAGGAGGAGATAACAATGAAAATTGGTGTTATCGGAGCCGGAACCATGGGTTCTGGAATCGCACAGGCATTTGCACAGACAGAGGGCTACGAAGTAGTTTTATGTGATATTAACGAAGAGTTTGCCGCAAACGGAAAGAAAAAGATTGCCAAAGGATTTGAGAAGAGAATCGCTAAGGGCAAGATGACACAGGAGGATGCAGATAAGATCCTTGCCAAGATCACCACAGGCGTTAAGGATATCTGCGGCGACTGCGATCTGGTTGTGGAGGCTGCCATTGAGAACATGGAGATCAAGAAACAGACCTTCAAGGAGTTAGATGCTATCTGCAAGCCAGACTGCATTTTTGCCACAAATACTTCTTCCCTTTCCATCACAGAAGTTGGATCAGGCGCAAGACCGGTTGTAGGCATGCACTTCTTCAACCCGGCTCCTGTTATGAAGTTAGTAGAGGTCATTGCAGGACTCAACACACCGAAGGAGATGGTTGACAAGGTAATCGAAATCTCCAAGGCTATCGGAAAGACTCCGGTACAGGTTGAGGAGGGCGCAGGCTTCGTTGTAAACAGAATCCTGATCCCGATGATCAACGAGGCTGTCGGCATCTACGCTGACGGAATCGCATCTGTAGAGGGAATCGACACAGCCATGAAGTTAGGCGCAAACCATCCGATGGGACCGTTAGCTCTGGGCGATCTGATTGGCCTGGATGTCTGCCTTGCCATCATGGAGGTTCTGCAGCACGAGACAGGAGATACAAAGTACCGTCCGCATCCGCTGTTAAGAAAGATGGTTCGTGCCGGCTATTTAGGACAGAAGACAGGAAAAGGATTCTACGATTACAGCAAATAATGGATACCACTTTTTTTGGTTTTCTGTTATAATAGATTTACAACCGCATAAGGGGTCCAGGTCAGGCCCCTTTTTAGCGTGATATAAGAAGATGGAGGATTAGACATGGATTTTACATTAAGTAAAGAGCATGAGATGGCGAGAACATTATTCCATGACTTCGCCGAGAAAGAGGTTAAGCCTTTAGCGCAGGAAGTTGACGAGACAGAGCACTTCCCGACAGAAACAGTTAAGAAGATGCAGAAGCTCGGATTCATGGGCATCCCGGTTCCGAAGGAGTACGGCGGACAGGGCTGCGATCCGCTGTGCTATGCGATGTGCGTGGAGGAGCTCTCCAAAGTTTGCGGTACTACAGGTGTTATCGTATCTGCTCACACATCCCTGTGCTGTGATCCAATCCAGACATACGGTACAGAAGAGCAGAAGCAGAAATACCTGGTTCCCCTTGCAAAGGGCGAGAAGTTAGGTGCTTTCGGTCTTACTGAGCCAGGCGCTGGTACAGATGCTCAGGGCCAGCAGACAAAGGCTGTTTTAGACGGAGACGAGTGGGTATTAAACGGCTCCAAGATCTTCATCACAAACGGTAAAGAGGCTGACATCTATGTGATTATCGCTGTAACAGGCACAAAAGAGGATGCCAGAGGAAGAAAGAAGAAAGAGATCTCCGCATTCATCGTTGAGAAGGGAACACCAGGCTTCACCTTTGGTACAAAGGAGAAGAAGATGGGTATCCGCGGATCTGCTACATATGAGTTAATCTTCACAGACTGCCGCATCCCGAAGGAGAACCTGTTAGGCCAGCAGGGCAAGGGCTTCAACATTGCCATGCACACACTGGACGGCGGACGTATCGGTATCGCAGCTCAGGCTCTTGGTCTTGCAGAGGGCGCTCTTGAGAGAACAATCGAGTACGTAAAAGAGAGAAAGCAGTTCGGACGCGCTCTTGGACAGTTCCAGAATACACAGTTCCAGCTTGCTGATATGGCAACAAAGGTTAAGGCAGCTCAGCTCCTTGTTTACAGAGCAGCTATGGCTAAGGCTACACAGAAGACCTATTCCGTAGAGGCAGCTATGGCTAAGCTGTATGCAGCAGAGGTTGCTATGGAAGTTACAACAAAGGCTGTACAGCTTCACGGCGGATACGGCTACATCAGAGAGTACGATGTAGAGCGTATGATGCGCGATGCAAAGATTACAGAGATCTACGAGGGTACATCTGAGGTTCAGAGAATGGTTATCTCCGGCGCTCTGTTAAAATAGTATCCGTATTCTGCATCTATCCGCAGAAGACCGTTTGCCGCGCCGGTCTGCCGGCCAGGCAATCGTACAGACGGTGGCTCTAAATAAGCTGCAGCCCGTTCGGAGCGGGACAGGCTGTATGACATTAAAAAATAAGGAGTGAAAATACAGTGAAAATTATAGTTTGTATCAAACAGGTTCCAGATACTAAGGGCGGCGTTAAATTCAACCCGGACGGAACTCTCGACAGAGGAGCTATGCTCACAATCATGAACCCAGATGATAAGGCAGGCCTTGAGGCAGCCCTTCGTTTAAAGGATCAGTACGGCGCAGAGGTTACAGTTCTCACCATGGGACTTCCAAAGGCAGAGGAGGTTCTCCGCGAGGCTATGGCTATGGGCGCTGACAAGGGAATCCTGGTTACAGACCGCGTACTGGGCGGTGCCGATACATGGGCTACATCCCAGACAATCGCAGGTGCTATCAGAAACCTTGAGTATGATTTAATTATCACAGGCCGTCAGGCTATCGATGGAGATACAGCTCAGGTAGGTCCTCAGATCTCCGAGCACTTAAATATTCCGGTAATCAGCTACGCTCAGGATATCAAGATCGAGGGCGACAGCGTTATCGTTGAGCGTCAGTACGACGACAGATACCACGTATTAAAGGCTCAGATGCCATGCTTAATCACAGCTCTGGCAGAGTTAAACGAGCCGCGTTACATGACTCCAGGCGGAATCTTCGATGCTTATAAGAAGGAAATCACCGTATGGGGAAGAAATGACCTGAAGGATGTAGAGGACTCCAACTTAGGACTTAAGGGATCCCCGACACAGATCGCAAGAGCTTCCGATAAGGTTAGAAAGGGAGCAGGCGAGCAGGTTACTCTTGATCCGGCAGCAGCAGCTGACTACATTGTTGAGAAGCTGGCAGCAAAACATGTTATCTAATTAAAAATAAGAGAAAAGTGTGGTGAATAAGAATGAACTTAGAAGCATATAAGGGAGTATTCGTCTTTGCACAGCAGGTTGACAATGAGATCAGCGGCATCGCATTTGAGCTGATTGGCAAAGGAAAAGATTTAGCAAAAGATTTAGGAACAGAGGTTACAGCTGTTTTAGTAGGTTCTGACGTGAAGGGCCTTGCAGACGAGCTGGCTGAGTACGGCGCAGATAAGGTTATCGTTGTAGACGATCCGGAGTTAAAGGAGTACAGAACAGAGCCTTACACACACGCACTGGCATCCGTTATCAATGAGTTCAAGCCGGAGATCTTCTTAATCGGCGCTACAGCAATCGGCCGTGACTTAGGACCTCGTGTTTGCGCAAGAATCCATACAGGTCTGACAGCTGACTGTACACAGCTTGAGATTGGCGATTTCCCAATCAACCCAATGCCAGGCAAGGAGCAGAAGCACAACCAGTTATTAATGACTCGTCCTGCATTCGGCGGAAACACAATCGCAACTATCGCCTGCCCGGATTTCCGTCCTCAGATGGCTACAGTACGTCCAGGCGTTATGCAGAAGCTTCCAAAGCAGGCTGGCGTTAAGGCTAATGTAGTAGAGTACAACCCAGGCTTTACTCCAAACAAGAACTATGTTGAGATCCTCGACGTAGTAAAGGCAGTGGCTGATACAGTAGATATCATGGACGCAAAGATCCTGGTATCCGGCGGCCGCGGTGTTGGAAGCCCAGAGAACTTCAAGCTGCTTGACGATCTGGCAGAGGCAATCGGCGGAACAGTAAGCTGCTCCCGTGCCGTTGTAGATGCAGGCTGGAAGCCAAAGGCATTACAGGTAGGTCAGACAGGTAAGACTGTTCGTCCGAACGTTTACTTCGCAATCGGTATCTCCGGTGCTATTCAGCACGTAGCTGGTATGGAGGAGTCTGACATCATCATCGCCATCAACAAGGACGAGACAGCTCCGATCTTCGACGTAGCTGACTACGGCATTGTAGGCGACCTGAACAAGGTAGTTCCGTTATTAACAGAGAAGCTGAAAGCTGCAAAGGCTGCTCAGAACGCTTAATTTGCGGATCAGACAGAACATTTGGCCAGGTATCATTTCAGATACAGCCTGATACATAGAATTAAATAATCGGCCGGGGGACGGTATGGACAGAGGCATCAGGCCTGCTGGACATGCCCTCCCATGCCGGGCGGCGTCCTGCAGAAAACTGTCTGCACAGCATTTGGCACAGCCAGGTCTGCGCAGAATCAGACTCGGACAGGACGTAGTGCTCAGACGGGATAAAAACCCGCTTTCACCGAAAGGCTGTTTCACCTTTTCAGAGAAAGCGGGTTTTTTGTGTGGAAGCCGGCGCGGCGGTGAGATGGCGCGGGCGGTGAGATGGTGCAGGAAGCGAGGCGGCGCAGATGGCGGGATGGTACGGGTAGTGTGTTGGCACGGGGGAAGGAAGGGGAGAAATTAGTTGAGGCTGTAAAATATTCTGTGTCTATGGGAATGAAACCTTCCAGATAAGAATT
This sequence comes from Clostridium sp. AM29-11AC, assembly GCF_003480545.1. Lineage (NCBI taxonomy): Bacteria > Bacillati > Bacillota > Clostridia > Eubacteriales > Clostridiaceae > Clostridium > Clostridium sp. AM29-11AC. The sequence goes on along the minus strand of NZ_QUJI01000018.1, from coordinate 311 downwards.
CGATATGTAGTGGTTTTTGTCGGCTTTTGCAGCCGTATCTTTTGTCGAATTTATCTTTCTGGTTATAGTATTTCCTGCCCGCTTTCTTTTATACATGCTTTTTAAATTTTTACATGCTGATTAGACATTTACAGAAGCCAAAGCCATTTCCCGTACTTCAGGTTTAAAACGGGCTTTCCCGGCTATACTGTAAATGTCTGTATTACAGAGCCGGAACAGCTGCTTATGCCTATAAAACGCTGTCCCGGCTTATATTGCTTTTTCTTCCTTTACAGATACGGTGTAAGACGTTCCGGATACAGAAGAATCAG